>NZ_JBTXLT010000002.1:0-442079 GCF_054871725.1 Enterococcus sp. LJL99 | reverse complement strand
ACGTTTAAACAATGGATGGTAAAGGCGATGCTGACTATTCAGTTCAGTTGAATCCTTTAACAATAATTTCCAATAGCGCTTTAACCGTCGGTATTGTTTCTGTTCCTGAGGAGAAGAATGCCGAAAGCCATTCATTGTCTGTATTCGAAGCTGGTTCAAGGCTCGATTCATCTGCTGTACAATGTGGAATCGGTCAGTCACGAGTTGAGCATTTTGAAACACAGACTTGATTAATTGGTCATAGCTAGCGTTCATGTCCATGACCAGATACTTCACGCTTTCTCTTGCTTCTTTTGTATAGCGCATAAAATGTCGGGTTAAGTGAGTTAATCGCCGATCTTCAAGGACTTCAAGAATCTGGTTCGTTTCTCCGTTTACACAAATGAAACTCATCGCTCCTTCACAGGATTTCATTGATTTGAATTCATCAATACATAGAATTTTGGGAAGGAACCTCCAATTAGGAGAATACGAAGCAGCTAGTTTACTCATTAATCGAAGAACAGTCACATCTGAAACAAAATGCTTTTGAGCAATCTGTTTTCTAGAGATATTCTTTTTTAAATCAAGCATGATTTGAAAGCAAAGTTGTTTTGATAAATGATGATGTTCTTCAATCAAATCAGTAAGTGCATGAAAGGTTTTCCCGCACTCATGACAAAGAAACCGTGAGCGTCTCAGTTCTAAGAAAGTCAAGCGTCCATTAAACACAGGCAACTGAGCGCGTGTCAAATGATGCCCGTTCTTAATAATTTATCCTTGATTTTTTATACCACAATGTTCACAATATGTCGGAATATAAGTAAACGTTGCTTTGATGACTTGAGCTTGAATCCCCTTTGTTTTTCTGTATTCAAGCCAATCCTCTCCGAAGGAGAGATGTTTATCTGTTAGTCCAAGTAACTTTCTGGTATCCTTATCCATAGGGAACAACCTTTCTGATAATTTGTGGTTTTAGTCGATTTCATTTTATCAATTTGTTGTTCCTTTTTTTGTGTTTGAACACTCAAAAAAGTGTTGATGGTTTTTCCTTTAGGAATATCCACCAACACAAATTATTATAGAGCCATTTTCCTTAGTTTATTGCCTCATATCCCCTCTCTCTTATTAGTTTCATTCCTCTAGAAAGTGTCATTTCTTGCAAATAACAAAAAACAAAATTACAATTATTATATGAAAAGGAATGGAGGAATTGGTTTATGACAAAAAAAATTGGATTTTTAATTGGTAGTTTAAGGAAAGAATCTTTTAACAGAAAAGTTGGACAAGCATTGGCAAGTTTACTACCCGATGGTTATGAAGCAGTTTTTATTGATTTAAGCCAGCTAGACATGTACAACCAAGATTTGGATGATGAAAATACACCACCCACTTCATGGACGAATTTCCGCTCAGCTGTTAAAGAAGTTGATGGACTGGTTTTTGTTACACCCGAATATAATCGATCTGTTCCAGCTGTGTTAAAAAATGCATTGGATGTCGGTTCTAGACCGTACGGCCAAAGTGTTTGGGATGGTAAACCAGGTTTGGTAGTAAGTGTGTCACCAGGAGCAATCAGCGGCTTTGGTGCAAACCATCACTTACGTCAATCATTAGTCTTTTTAAATGTCCCTACCCTTCAACAACCAGAAGCTTATATTGGAAATATTGTTAATTTGATCAACGAAGATGGTAGCATCAAAGAAGATACTATGAGTTATTTCAAAACAATTATTGATTCGTATATTCTCTTTTTTGAAGCGAACAAAAAATAATTAAATGAGCGTACAGAAGCTTTAGCCAAAAGTAGCGATGAGAAATTTCTATCTCCGATTAAAACTACTGCTAATCTAAAGCTTCTTTTTTATGAGATTGGAACCAAAAAATTTTAACTCCAAAAACCAAGTAGAAACAATATTTCATCAAATCACTTCGTTCTTGGAATATCTATAGAAATAAGCGATAACTCACAAAAATGACAAGAAACACAAAAGATTTCCATCCTACATCGAATAATTATTACTTAATGTTTTTAAAAATTCGGTGCTTTCTTCTGTATAAGTTGCTCCTACTTTCACCGTTTATCAAGGTCATAAAACCATCGTTTAGAATCGAACAATTGGACGAACCAGCAGTTATTGCGCTCTTTGCAATGAATGATGGTTAGGAAATTACCGAGACTCTGATTGTTTTCTACAGTTTATCGGTTTTAGAACTTAAAACAAAAGTGTTTTTTTACTTATACCTCACTCACTATCCCTCTTTTTATATTAAAGAATCTTTGAAATTATTTGATTGAAAAACATCGTTATATCTCACATGAACTACGTTATTGCCGCTTGATTTCCAACTAAATTTCTGCAAAATTTAGCTATTACAATCGATTTTAGGTACTCCGTGCTATTTTTGTCTCCTTTTTAATTAAATCTTCTCTGAAAAAAATATTTACAAAAACGACTGTACTATGTATACTAGTACACACAGACAACATAGAAAGGAGTTTATAATGGTTTTTATTAATAAATCTAGTAGTAAGCCGTATTACGAACAGCTAATGCTTAGTATTAAGGAAGATATACTGAACGGTATATTACAGCCCGGAGATAAACTTTCTTCTGTTAGAGAAATGGCTCGCCAACTCGGCATGAATCCCAATACAGTCAGTAAAGCTTACAAGATGCTAGAAACGCAAGAAGTGATTGTTACGATTAAAGGTAAAGGCACCTATATCAAAAAAATAAATACACAAAATCGTGATCACCAAAAAATCGAAAAATTAAAAAAGGAACTAAAAAGTTTGACAATTGAAGCCAATTATCTAAATGTGACGAAAGAAGAACTTGTTGGTTGGTTGAATGAATTTTAAGTAATAATAAAGGGGGATAAAAATGCAATTACATAATTTAGAAAAACAGATTGAGCATCAAACAATAATAAATAATATCTCTGTTACTATTAACAAAGGAGAAATAACGGGAATTATTGGCAGAAACGGTTCAGGAAAAACAACTCTTTTTCGCCTATTATCAGGACAATACATACTAGATAGTGGAAAAATCGTTATTGAAGGACAAGATATAAATCAACATCTGTCTTTAAAGCAAAAAATTTTTTACATTGATGAACAAGAACAATTTTTAAATCCATATTCTTTAAATAAAATCCTACTTTTTTATATTAATGCGTACCCTAATTTTGATCGAGACAAATATTTTTGCTTAACAAAAGAAAACATGCTTAATGAAAACAGCAAATATCGCTCACTTTCCAAAGGTATGAAAGGTCTTTATCGAATTATTTTAGCTATTTGCTCGAATGCAGACTATTTATTATTAGACGAACCATTTGATGGATTGGATGTATTTGTTCGTAAAAATATTATTGCACTGATTCTTGATACTATTACAGATAGTTCGCGAGCAATTCTTATTTCCTCTCATAATCTAAATGAACTGGAAAATATTATTGATCGTGCCCTATTCTTAGACCAACAACAGATTCAATATGACTATCACTTAGAAAATATTAGAGAAAAAGCGCGAAAAGTCCAACTAGTTTTTTCATCTAAAAAAATTCCTGCTGTTGTAAAAAATAATAGTAAATTGCTACATTATCAAGGGCGTGTCGTGACAGTTGTCTTTGAAGATTATACTGATAGTTTAGAACAAGCAATTCAAGACGAACAACCACTACTTTTCGAAGAATTGCCATTAACTTTAGAAGATCTCTTCGAAATAAATTTTTCAAAAACGACTAAAAAAACAATTCCTAAAGAAAAGGAGCAGTTCTATGTCTAAACAAGTATCCACGATTCTTAAAAAAAGATATTTCTTAGCTACACTTTTTGCTTGTCTATTTATTTTCTTTTTTACTATTTATCCAGTGAATAGAGATCTATCTAATTGGCATGTTCAAAAAAACTATTATTACTCTTCTGAGTTTGTTAAAAGCTTTAGTTCTAATGAAAAAGACTATATTTATAAAAATGATCCAATGTATGAAAATAAATCAAAAAAAGAACGACTTGCACAATATCAGCGAGAATCACTATTTTTATTTCAACAAACAAAAGCAGCAGATGAAAATGGGAACTATGCAAAAGAAGACAACATTTATTATTCAAGTTATTTGTCAGAAAATTACTTTTTCTTATTAGCAATCGTTGTAGGTGCTGGTTTTTTATTATTCTTTGTCGATTTAAAAACATCTTTTAATTCTTTTTTATTTTCTCTAGGTTGCTCAAAAAAAATAATTTACTGGAAAAAATATTTACTTGTCGGCGTTCCTATCTTATTATCTATTTTAATCAGCAAATTTTTCTATCTAGGTATTTTTTTTAGTAACATTTCAAAAGAATGCATCAATATCAGCTTCAAACAATTAATGTTAAGCATTTTAGCAAACTGGATTATGTATATCTTTTATTTCTGTGCAGCTTCCTTTATTGGATTGACCATGGGAAATATGATTTTGGGTCCGCTGACCCTAATAGGTTTCACAAGTAGTTGGAGCAACTTTATTGCCTCTGTTATCAATCTAAAAAGCTTTATATCAAATAACAACGCTGAGTATTTTTATCCATTACTAACTTGGGGAATTACAAAAAATCCAATTCATTTTCCAATTATTTTTATTTTCGCTCTCTTGTCATTGATTAGTTTAACTTTAGGATATATCGTTTATCCCAAAATAAGTTTAGAAAAAAATGGAGATTATTTACTTCTCGATTACTTAAGGTGGCCAGTACTTTTGATTATTGTTTTTTACACTACTAGCACGATTGTGTTTTCTCGAGGTTACTATTATTATCCAATGTTTGCAGAAGCGCCTTCGGTTATCCCAGTTATTTTGTTCTATTTTATAATTACTTTAGTGGTTTCTGCCTGTATTATTTTTCAAAAACCCATTTACAATTTTATAAATGAAAAAAGATTACAACTAAAAAAATAGCTTGAATCAAATAATATCATCATTTCTATCACAATAGGAACGATGATATTATTTGATTTTATTATTTAAAACCATACTTTCTAAGAATATCCAAACACTATATTTTCGAAATTCAACTGGAACATATCATCATCAAACCTCGTTTTTATTTCATGTAAGCTACATTTTATTTCTTAATCTCCAACTAAATTTCTAAAAATTCCGAATTACTCAATTACTTTCAGATATTCCTTAGTTAGGACTTAATGATTTAGATACTAATTATTGCTTTATTTCTTTCGTTTATATTCTTTAATAATTTTTAATGCTCTTTTTCGTGTTTTTATGTTAGGACTTTTTAACCGCCGATAAGCACTTGAAAGATCTGTTTTTTCCATAATAACCTCCACTTATAATTTCATGTAATACTCTAAAATGTTTTTTATAGATTTCTATAAAAGAATATTGATTGTATTAACTATTGCACTCTTTACCAACTTGCCTTTTTGATACCTGGAATCAATCCTTGATGAGCTAATTCACGAAATTTGATTCGAGACATTCCGAATTTCCTCATATATCCCCTCGGTCGGCCATCAATTTGATCTCTTGATCGTAAGCGATTTGGATTTGAATTTTTAGGCAATTTAGCCAAACCTTTATAATCATTGACTGCTCTCAAATACAGTCGTATTTCAGCATAATGTTCGATTAATTGTTCTTGTTTTTTCACTTTTGCTATTTTTGATTTTTTAGCCATCGATACTATCCTCATTTTCATTTTGATTTACGTTGTGCAAAACGTAATTATTACGATTTAACAAAGACACAATAACAAGATAATTTCGTTTTGTCAATAACTATTATTAAACTCACTATTTTTTTATCTAAAAAAAGGTAGTCAGTGATTGATTACTGAACTACCTTATCAACTATTATCCAATTTTTTTTACTCTCCCACCAGTTCTTTTTGCAAATACTTCTGCTTCTCTTTTTACTGTAAACGTCAAAGCAATCTTCTTGTCTCTTGTTCTACTGCCATCTTTGGTCAGATATCCATGGAAAAACTTGACTGCATACATAGCCTCACCACCTTTTCTTTGATAATAGCAAGATAAAATCTTTGCTGCAATCATTATGCTTCACAAAACAAACGCTAAGAGAAAAAATGATGAAACATTTAAATACTCTTCACCAACAAAAAAGCTGAATCCTTACTATCAAGGACTCAGCTATTACTTAAAGCTTATTCTTCTTCTTCAGCCATGAAGGTATTGAAAACTTCTTCAATCATATCCCATTCAGCATCAGTTTCAATTTGTTGCAATTCGCCTTCTGTTCCTTCTTCGTTTTCGATGTAAGCATAAGCTTGTAGCTCGACATCTTCTTCTTCAGGAACACCGGCTGGATATAACAAGACATAATTTTTACCAAATTCCTCTTGTCCATCAACTGTTAATAAGATTTCGTATAATGTTTCATTTCCTTGTTCATCAACAAGCGTGATATGTTCATGTCCTTCGTGATCATGATCGTGATTATGTTCTTTTGTCATAAGATATTCTCTCCTCGTTTACGTTTATCGAAAAACAGCTAATTAGATTTTGTTCGTCGCACTATCTAAATAGTTTTGTAAAATCATCACCGCTGCAACTTTATCGATAACTTTTTTGCGCTTCGCTCTGGAAGTATTGGCTTGCTCTACTAGCATACGTTCTGCTTGCACAGTCGTCAATCGTTCATCTTGATAAACTACAGGTAAGCCAAATAGTTCTTCAATCTTTTTACCATAGTTCATTGATGCTTCCGCTCTTGGACCAATAGAATTGTTCATGTTTTTAGGTAAGCCAACAACAAAGGTCGTTACTTCATACTCTTTTACTAAATCAGCTAATCGTTCAAAACCGAACTCTTCTTTTTCTTCGTCAATTCGAATGATTTCGACTCCTTGAGCTGTCCAACCAAATGGATCACTGACCGCTATCCCAACTGTTTTAGATCCAACATCTAAACCCATTGTTCTCATCTAATATTAATTCCATGACTGGATAGATAGTATTTGACAAGCTCTTCCATGATTTCATCTCGTTCGTGACGACGAATCAAATTTCGAGCGTCTTGATAACGAGGAATGTAGGCCGGGTCTCCGGAAAGTAAATATCCCACAATCTGATTAATTGGATTATATCCTTTTTCTTCTAAAGCACGATAAACTGTAGCTAATGTTTCACTTACTTCCTTTTTGCGATTATCATCAAAATCAAAACGCACTGTTTCATCTGTAAAACCCATTTATCTACACCTCACTTTTATTCTAATCATACAACTCTATTCTACTAAAGATGGCTACAAACTACAAATAAAACTTAAGCTACTTATAGATAATTTAAAGAAAATCTTTAAAAACAATCGATAACTCATCAGAAAGCGAACATTTCAAATTAACTTTCGACTAAAATCATTTTTCATCTACTATAAAATTCACTAAAACTCGCTAAAAAAAGTCAAAGAGTTAACTTTTTAAATCAGTCACTTCTTTGGCTTTTTATTTTCTAAATCAATTATTATTGTTTCATCAATTTAACCATCAGTGCTTTTTGCGCATGCAACCGATTTTCAGCTTCTTGGAATACAACAGAATGAGAACCGTCAATGATATCTGCGGTAACTTCTTCTCCTCGATGCGCAGGTAAACAATGTAAAAACAAATAATCTTTCTTAGCTTGAACAGCCAATCGATTATTCACTTGGAAATTCTTGAACGCTTCTTCTCTTTCTTTTTGCTCTGATTCATCGCCCATACTAGCCCAAACATCGGTCACAAGTACATCGGCTTCCTTAACTGCTAAGTTCGGGTCAGTAAAAAGTTCAATTTTACTACCGCTTTGCTTCGCATTATTTTTAGCAAGTTCTAAAATTGTTTCATCAACTTCATAACCAGCTGGTGAGGCAATTGAAACATCCATTCCAACTAAACTTCCTGCAATTAAAAATGAATGCGCCATATTATTTCCATCACCCACATAGGTTAATTTGATTCCATCTAGTTTTCCCTTTTGCTCGTAAATGGTTAAAAAATCTGCTAGAACTTGGCATGGATGATGGAGGTCAGTCAACCCATTAATAACGGGAATCGATGCTTCTTTAGCTAATTCAGCAATCATATCATCTGAGTACGTCCGAATCATAATTGCATCTACATAACCAGATAAAACTTTTGCCGTATCGCTAATTGGTTCGCCACGCCCCATTTGAGTACTTTTAGAATCTAAAACAATGGCTTGACCACCTAATTGAATAATACCAGCTTCAAACGATACTCTTGTCCGTGTACTATTTTTCTCGAAAATCATTGCTAAAATTTTGCCTGCTAAACTACCACGATAGTCTTCTGGTTTCGTTTTTATTGCTACTGCTAATTCAATAATCGACAAAATATCCTCTTTTGACAGTTCCGTCAAATCTAAAACACTTTTACCATATAAAGAATTAATCATTCTCATTATCCTCCTTTAATACCTCAAGAATCATTTCTATTCCATATTCGATTTCTTCTTCTGTAATAATCAATGGTGGTAATAGTCGTAAAACATTTTTTCCAGCTCTTAAAACAAGCAGCCCTTTTTCAGCCAAACGATCGATAATCACGTTAAGTGAATCGGCATTGATTAATTCTATTCCAATCATCAATCCAGTCCCACGAACTTCTTTGATATTCGATAACTCATTCAATGGAGCTAATCCTATTTTAAGTAATTGACTCTTTTGCTGCACCGCATTTAATAATTCAGGTGTGTTAACTAAATCAAGTACTTTATCAGCAACTGACATTGCTAGTTTATTGCCACCAAATGTGGATCCGTGACTTCCAGGTCCGAAAACTGATGCTAATTCTTTTTTGCCGACCATTGCTCCCACAGGAATACCATTACCTAACCCTTTTGCTAATGTGATGATATCTGGCTCGATTTCGTATTGCTCATATAAAAATAACGTTCCTGTCCGACCAATACCAGTCTGAATCTCATCTGCAATCAATAAAATATTCTTCGCTTTACATAAGGCAACAATCTCTTTGATCCATGATTTCTCAGCTAGAACGATACCCCCTTCACCTTGGATCAATTCTAGCATAATCGCAGCCGTATCATCCCCGATTTGCTTTAATGCTTCAGAATCATTGAACGGAAGATAAAGAAAATCAGGTACTAAAGGCTCAAATCCTAGGTGAATACTGGATTGAGCGGTTGCGCTCATAGCTCCATATGTTCGTCCATGAAACGAATCATTAAACGTTACAATCACTGATTTATTGGTTGCTTTTCGGGCCAATTTCAATGCTGCTTCATTCGCTTCGGCACCGCTATTACAGAAGTAGCTGACATAGTCTTTTCCATTTGCTAAGGCTTTAGCCACTTCTTCCTGCAGATGATTCTCATATAAATTTGGCGTATGCCACAAAAGGGAGGCTTGATTCGTCAATACTTCATTTAATTCTTTATTAGCATAGCCAAGATTCATCACACCAATCCCGCTAGTAAAATCTAAATATTTTTTTCCTGCCTGATCAGTTAAATAGGCACCCTTGCCTGAGATAATCTCAAATGGTTTTCTTGAATAATTTGAAAATAAATAACTCATGCAATCGCCTCCTCTAATTTGATAACTGTACCTGCATGGGTCAATTCGTTAGTGATATGAACAGCTTTGACTCCACTATAGATTGCAGATAATGCACTCTCGACTTTTGGTAACATGCCACCTTGGATTACTTCAGATTTTTTTAGACTAGAAATTTCTTTTGGTGAAAGTTGATTTAACCAATCGTTGCCGTTTTTAACCCCAGGGACATCAGTCAATAAGTATAACGCTTCTGCTTTTAGTTCTTCTGCTACTTTACAAGCAATATGATCCGCGTTGATATTTAGCCACTGTCCCTTTTCAGTCAATCCTAAAGGCGCAATTACTGGAATATGATTTTTTTTCAATAAGTGAGCTAACAATTCCGTATCAACTTCTTCTACTTCACCAACAGCTCCTAATGTCTTCTTATTTAAAAAGGTTCCTGTGATGATTTGACCACAGGAAGCATTTAATCCTACTGCTGAAAAACCTTCTTGCTGAAAACGAGTTGTAATCATCGGTTGAACTTGACCAATAAGTACCATTTGTGTAATTTTAAGCGTTTCTTCTGTTGTAACTCGCAACCCTTCTTTAATCACAACTGGAATCTCTAAACGATTCATCATTTCTGAAATATAATGACCTCCGCCATGAACAATCACAATCTTATATTCTTGCTTTTGCCATTGAGCGATTTGCTTAAAAAAAGCCTCGGTCAAATTATCACTAGCAACGCCACCCATTTTTACAACAATCGTTTTCTGCATGATTTTTCTCCTTTATGTATGATATAACGCATTAATTTCGACATATTTATATGATAAATCACAACCCCAAGCAGTTCCTGAAGCGACTCCTTGTTTCAGATTAATCATAATCTTGATTTCATTTTCAGCTAATATTTTTTCCATTGCGACGGAATCAAATAATTGTGGTTGGCTCTCTACTAAAACAGGAATCCCTCCTAGGAGGATATCAATCGTATTAGGATTTATTTCCACCTCAGAATAACCAACTGCACAAATAATTCTGCCCCAATTCGGATCTTTACCAAAAATCGCGGTTTTAACTAAGGAAGATCCTACCACTTTTTTAGCAATCATCCGAGCATCCAGCGCATTTTGGGCATTCCGTACATTGACTTCAATCAGCTTAGTTGCTCCTTCTCCATCTTTAGCAATTAATTTCGCTAAGGTTTCCATCATCAAATGAAGCATTTCAGAAAACAAATCATAAGCTTCCATCCCTTTTTCAATTATTGGATTCCCTGCTGCTCCATTTGCCATTACAATCACCATATCATTTGTAGAGGTGTCGCCATCAATCGTGATTTGATTAAATGTTTTATCCGTCTTTTCTTTTAATAATTCCTGTAATAAGTGATGAGAAATTGCAGCATCGGTCGTAATAAAGGCTAACATCGTCGCCATATTAGGATGAATCATACCAGACCCTTTACAAACACCCGACATTGTCACTTTTTTACCAGCCAATTCAGCTTGAATCGTCAATTCTTTCGTTCCAGTATCCGTCGTTAAAATAGCTTCATGAAAACCAAAACAATTTCCTTCTTTTTCTAGTAAATCAATTCCTTTTTCAATTATATCCATTTCCATCGGCTGCCCAATAATACCTGTCGAAGCTACTGCAACATCATTTGTTTTAATGGAAAACTTTTTTGCTGTTATTTGTTGCATTTCTATGGCATCTTCCAGTCCTTTTTTACCAGTACAAGCATTTGCATTCCCTGAATTGACAATCACAGCTTGTAAAACGCCATCTTTTACTGCTTGTTTTGTTAAAGTAACTGGAGCTGCTTCTACTTTATTGGTAGTAAAAACAGCAGCCGCTTGGGCAGGAACTTCTGAATAAATGACGCCAATATCTTTACGTTTCTTTTTCAATCCACAATGTTTACCATCTGCATAAAATCCAATTGGCGAAGCAATTGTTCCTTCTATTATTTTCATTAGTTTCTCCTTTTAAGGATACATCGGTAAAAGATCTAAGCCAGCTGTTTCTGGATATCCTGCTAATATATTTAAATTTTGAACTGCTTGTCCAGCAGCTCCTTTACCTAAATTGTCAATTACAGTTACGACCGTTACAATGTTTGTTTTTTCATTATATGCTAGCCCTATATCGCAATTATTTGAACCAAAAACTTGCTTAATCGAAGGAAATTGATTTACTTCCTGTATTCGAATAAATGGTTTTCCTTCGTAAAAATTTTTATATAATGCAACTAATTCTTCATCGCTTTGCGACTGTTTTAGTTTTGCGTAGGTTGTCACAAAAATTCCTCTTGTTACTGGAATTAGGGAAGTCGAAAATTGAATGGCTTCTAAATCTGACTGCCATTTTTTTAACTGTTGCACAATTTCTGGGATATGTTGATGACTATTCATCTTATACAAACTCATATTATCATGAGCATTTGTAAAATGAGTACTTTCAGAAAGTCCTTTTCCTGCACCTGAAAGCCCTGATTTCGCATCTACAATAATAGAATCCAGAGCAATTTTTTGTTTACTTAGAAGTGGAGCTAATGATAGCTCAGTTGCCGTCGCATAACATCCAGGATTCGCAATAAAACGAGCGGTTGGTTCTGCTCTAAATTCGCTTAACCCATAATCGAATGCTGCGACGATCTCCTTTGGTGGCGCTGTTTTTCCGTACCATTTCTCATAGGCTCCATCTTCTTTTAAGCGAAAATCACCCGAAAGGTCAATTACCGGAAAATCAGCTTCGACAAAAGGAAGTGCTAATTCTTTTGATATTCCTGAAGGAGTTGCAAAAAAAACAAGGTCACTTTTTGTCATTATTTTTTCTGCATTGATTTCTTCAAGCGGTAAGTTTATTAACTGTTTTAAATGAGGTTCTACTTGGTCAATTGATTTTTTATTCATTGAATGGCTATGAATAGAAACTATTTCTACCAAGGGATGTGTTCGAAGATATCGTAACAATTCCAATCCGCTATAACCTGTTACACCAATTATTGATACTTTCATACTTTCCCTCCAGCCAAATAATGATTATTTTTTGTATCTTTTTTCATAGTATACAACTGTATTTTATACAAGTCAATGATTATTTATATAAAAAATAAGTGAAACAAAGTATTTTTATACATAAAAACTCGAAATAAATGATTAAATGTCAGTAGAATGCTATTCTCTCTCTATTTAAAAAATGTATAAAAATTAACATATTATGAATAACCCTGTATTTTTATATCATAAACTAGTATGTTAATACAAATAAGACTGTAAAACGCAAAAACAAATTTTTTTGCAGTTTACAGTCTTTTTTTCAGTTATTCCTTTAACTTTAAACAAAGTAAAATTGTACCACTAAAATCACGATAATTATAATGATGCCAGGTAAATAGTTAGAAACTCTAATTTTAGTTATTTTCATTACATTCAAAGCAATTGCTAAAATCATCAAACCACCAATAGCGCTGATTTCGTTCATTAATATATCCAATAAATCTTTAGGAATATAACGCATGATGACACTTGCTAAAACAGCGATTAACCCTTGATAAAGAAAAACTGGAATTGCTGAAAATAATACGCCTACACCTAAAGTAGCTGTGAGCACAATCGACATAAACCCATCCATCACTGCTTTTGTATACAAAGTTTGATGATTATTTGCAACACCACTTTCAATCGCACCGATAATACCCATTGAACCAATCAAAAAAATCAATGTCGCCGTAACAAATCCTTCGGCAAAATTACTACCAGGTTTAGCTTATTTCTTTTCTAGCTTTAGCCCGAATTGGTTCATCTTGTCTTCAATACCTAAAAATTCACCAATCATCGCACCGACACACAAACTAATCAAGACAATAATAAATGAATTTGTTTTAAATGCCATTTGTACACCTAAAACCAATACACCCAAGCCAATTCCCTTTACTACGGTATCTTTCATTTGTTCAGATATATTTCTAAAAATAGCTCCTAATAAACTTCCAAGGATAATTGCTAGCCCATTCACAAAAGAACCGATTAATATCATTCTATTTAATTGCCTACCTTTTCTTTTTTCCACTATTATACGCTAAAAATCACAAACAGAAAATGAAAAATTGACACAGTCAGCATTAATATTATTTCGACTCAACTACCTGTTTTTCTTTTTTAGGAAGTGAGGGTTGCAGAAAAAGCTCATATTTTTCTTGATTATAAACTTTATCAATCTCACCAATATATTCAATCGGTATATTCGGACGAATCATCCCATGTTTAAACTGAAATAACCCATCACTATTATCTAACGAAAATACTCCTCCTAAATCATAATAACTACATCCTTTTTCGATCGCCCACTTAATTCCTTCCCAATTAACTAAATAAGGCGCCATTAAAACTTGATTTTGGTGCGTACTTCCTGCATACATATACCAGACTTTATCTCCTGAGAGAAAACATAAACCAGCAGCATCAGGCTTCCCATCTATCGAAACAATAATAATTTTCATTTGATCACTAGCTAAAAAAGAATCAGCTAAACGATCAAAATAAGCTTTCGGACGATAAGAAATCCCATGACGTTCGCTTGTCATTTTATATAATTGATAAAATGTTTCGATTTCTTTTCTATCATTAGTCACTTTGGCAACTAACCCTTTTTTCAACGCATAACGAATACGATATCTTGTTTTTGAATATCGTTCAGCTAAGACTTCCTCTTCGGTTTTCCCTCTTAAATCAACCAACATATTGAAACGAGGTTGAATCGTCTCAGAACCACTTAATTCTCTATTTCGAACAATAAACCCATTTTCCCGTAAAGCTAAATCAACTTCTTCACAATACGGAATCTCAGGATCCATTCTTAAAAGAAAAACATCCCGTTTAAATAATTCTTCCTCTGCTTCAGCAACTAATTTTTGGATAAAATCTGGTTTAATTTCATTTAAAACAGGTCCTTTGGTAACATAAGCAAAAGCAGATTCTTCTCTATTATGGATAATCAAAATTGACATCGCTGCAATAATTTGTCCCTCTTCCTCTATATAAACATAGACAGGTTCCCAATTATTTTTCACCTGACCCCATTTTGTTTCTTGTGTTATTGATGAATACTTCGCATGGCGAATAAACGCATCATATCTTGATTGTTGTTCAACATCTATTGTATTTAAAATCGGCATAAGATTCCCTCAATTCTTTCATTTATTATAAAAAGAGCATATCAAGTGAAACTTAAACCAAAATTAAATCGCTTTTACCGCTTTTATTCTATGTTGCTTTTCAACCATCTATAGTAAACTTAAAGAAAAACGAAATGAGTGAACAACATGAGCTCTGATAAAATAGAAAAAGTTATGGAAACTTGCTTGTTAGCAGGGAAAATTATGATGGAAAGTGATGCTGAAATGTATCGAGTCGAAGATACAATGCGGCGAATCGCAATTGCTGCTGGGGATTTCCAATTAGTCAGTTACGTTACGCAAACAGGCCTTTTCGTGGGAATCGATGGAACTTCCACTATCCGTATGGTCCAAATCTTAAATCGCTCAATTGATTTAGAGAAAGTTTCAACAATTAATCACTTATCCAGAGCTTATGTCGCTGGCCAATTCGACCTTTCAGAATTATTAACTCAATTAAAGAGAATTGAAAAAGAAGCAAAATTTTTCCCGTTATGGTTACGAATTGTTGCAGCCTCGGTAGTAAGTGGTACGATTATGATTTTGTTTGGCGGAGCATGGCAAGATTTATTTTTGACCTGTCTCATTGGTGGTTTAGGCTATTTTCTATATTATTTTAGTTTGAAAATTTTTCGAATCAAATTCCTTTCAGAATTTTTAGCTGCTTTATTTATTGGTTTTACTGCCATTTTAAGTGTGCAGTTTCATCTAGGAATCAATCAAGACATGATTATTATCGGTTGTGTAATGCCGTTAGTTCCAGGAGTTCAAATGACAAATGCGTTTCGAGATTTACTTGCAGGTCATTACTTATCAGGTGTTTCCAGAGGAACGGAAGCCATGATGACCTCTGCGATGATTGGCTTTGCTATCGCCTTTGTTTTTCAATTATTCTATTAGGAGGTCTAATTATGCTATCTATTTTACTTCAATTTTCATTTAGTTTTTTAGCCTCTGCGGCGTATGCAATTATCACAAACGTCCCTAGACGTTCGCTATTTTTTTGTGGCTTATCTGGCGCAACAGGTTGGTTATTGTATTGGATAACTTTGCTGATTGGTGGAACCAATGTTTTAGGATCACTGCTTGGTGCAATGGGAGTCGCGACTGTCAGTTATCTATTTTCAAAAAATTTAAAATTACCTGTGACTATTTTTAATATCCCCGGAATGGTCCCTTTAGTGCCTGGCGGTCTAGCTTATCAAGCTGTTCGGAATTTAGCAATCGGAAATTACGACATTGCAGCTTACTCTGCTGTCCAAGCAATCATGATTGCAGGAGCAATTGCACTAGGTCTTGTTCTATCAGAATTATTTAATCACAACATCCGAAATTTCAAAGAAAAAAGAGAGACAATTATCTTGCTAAGAAAGAGCAAAAAATAATAAAAAAGGAATTTTCTAGAAAAAGTAAAAATAAACACTTCTATGGAAAATTCCTTTTTTTATTATTTTTGTTTATAGATAATGACAGAATTTGGGTAGATACTTGTTGTAAAACTAAATGAATGTAAACAACAGATTTTGCCTGGTACCTATCTGATTACTTAAATTTTAAAGTGGGTGAGACAAAAGCAAAGAACACTTTTGTTCTATCTTATAAACCCGAACAAACGGTGGTACAAAAGCAGCTCCTTCAGAAATAAGCCGAAATTTACCAAGAATTTGAAGAGTAATTTTCGAAAATTCCTTCTTATTTCTCGGAGCTAACCACTTTTGTCCCAACCTCTCCAACAACCTATAGAGTCTTTTATCATTTTCTGAAATTGCTTCTTATTGCTATAATTTATGAAGAACCTAAGAATTAGAGAATCGATTATCTCCATTTTTATACTGGAGCTTTACTTTTAAAAGGCACGATAAACATATTGATTTTTTGGTTCTTCAATTTTTTTGAATTGAGTAACATCAACAACTGGAATTTCCCGTTTAAATGGTAAGTAATATTCTGAACGAATTACACCAGTCAACTCAATCCAATCATTATTTTCAAGATCCGCATCTGATGGTAAATGAGTAAGTAAACCAAATACTCCAGAGTCAGCTATACAATGAATGATTCCAAATCGAAAAACAAAATAATCGGTTTTATCTTTTTCAGGCGACTTAAAAACAAAGCCTTTATAAGAAATCTTTTTGCCAACAAATTCACTGGGATAATTGTAAATCAGTTCCATAATTTCTAAATAATTTTGATCAGTTACGTTTAATGTATCGTTATTTACGTATTGAGTCAAAATTTCTTTCATTTGTTTGTCATAATCAGTCTTTTCAAAATAAATACTTGTATCAGGCTTTAGATATTGCGTTTCAAATTCGGGATCACCAACCGACTCTTTACTAAGCGGAAAAGTAAATCCTTTTGCTTCTACAATCGTTGTATCCAAACTGACTGTCGGAAATAAGAATCCAACGATTAATGGCAACATTAACAAAAAATAAGCAATTCCTTTTTGGACTTTCGTTTCCAAGCCATGATGGTGCTCATGATGCGCTTCACTTGAACAATGGTCATGATGCTCATGCATAGATTCTTCTTTACTCAATCCTTCTTTATTCCACAAAATTAACTGAACCAGTGCCAAAATCAACGAGAGAATCATCGATAAAATCGCTAAATAACGATAATGGACATTAATATATTGATTTAACTTTCCAGATACTTGTAAATACATCATCAAAGTCGAATAGCCAACTAATATTAAAAATCGAATCATTTAATCCCTCCTCTAAATAAATAATGCATAAACCGTTACAACAACAGTTATAATAGAAACAAATTTTAGCATAAATGATGATTTAAAATAGCGTTTCATCATCAATAAGTTTTTAATATCAACGACTGGACCGAAAACTAAAAAACCGATCACTGGACCCGGCCCAAATAAGCTTAGTAAAGAAGAACCAATAAAGGCATCTGCTTCAGAACATAAAGATAGAATAGCGGCTAAAAGCAACAGAACTATCACTGCCAAAATTTTAGTATGACCTAATTGTAAAATAGCTCCTGTTGGTAAATAAGTCTGCATAAGTGCCGCAAGTAGTGAACCGAAAATCAAATAACGTCCTGTATCAAAAAATTCATCTAAACTATGTGATAAAACTTGAAAACTACTTTTCCAAACTGAACGATTTGTTTTTGGTTGTACAGCTTCTTCCCTTTTTGTATCCGCACAACTCTCAACGAATGCTTCATTTTTCAAAATAGGTTGCTTATTGATATAGGCTAACCAAATTCCCACGAAAAATGCAATCAAAAGGCTTCCTAACACTCGCCAAGCAACAAATTTAATCGAATTACTAAATGCTATGTAAGTTGAAAACATGACAATCGGATTAATAACTGGAGCGGTTAACATAAACGCAAATGCTGTATACTCAGGAACATCTTTTTTCACAAACTGATGAACGATTGGAACAATTCCACACTCGCAAGAAGGAAAAAAGAACCCTAAAACACTTCCTACACAAATCGATAAAAATTTATTTTTTGGCAATATTTTTTTTACTCGTTCTGGTGTCAAAAAAACTTGCAGCGCACCAGAAATAATACAACCAAATAATACAAATGGCAGTGCTTCTATCACGATTGATAAAAAAATCATACTCATTTGCAAAAAAGAATTCGGTAAAAAATGAAACATATGAAACCTCCTACTACATTCTTTTACTTCTATGTACCTATCCAAAACAAAAACACTTTCTTAAAAAACTTAGTTAACTATACTGCTTTGTTTTCAAAAAAACAAGCAATTTTAATCTAAAATAAGAAAGTATTATAAATAAAATAAATACCAAATCACAAAAATTTACAAAAACACCGAGTGATAATCCCTCAATACTGAATGGAAACCTTTTGTGTTTTTTATCATTTTAGTGATTTGGCACTTATTAGATAAACCTAAAGAACGAAGTGATTCGATGATGGATCACACCGAATCTGCTTAGCTCTTGAAACTCAATATTTCTGTCTAACTCTCTTTAGCTCTAAAAAGAATAAACTGCACTAACATTGATACTAATTAAATGGCAAAAAGTTCAGATGCAGAATCCGGATCTGTATCGTAGACATTAAAATCGAAATTAACTCCTAATCCTTTTTCAGTCAATATAGACTCCATCGCCATTCGCGCATGCTCTTTTGTATTATTCTCTTTACTTAAATGGCCCAAATAAATTCGTTTCGTCTTATCTCCAATTACATCTGCCATTGTCAATGCCCCATCATCATTGGAAAGATGCCCTTTGTCACCTAAAATCCGTTGTTTCAAACTCCACGGATATGGACCCATACGCAAAATTTCCAATTCGTGGTTACTTTCAATTAAATAGGCATCTGCATCTTTAATAATACCGCGGACGTGATCGCTACAGTAACCAGTATCCGTCAACATCACAAAAGAATGATTATCCTTATAAAATCGGTAAAATTGAGGTGCACTTGCATCATGGGAGACGCCAAAACTTTCTACATCCATATCACCGAAAGTCAGGACTTTTCCCATTTCAAAAATATGTTTTTGTTCTACAGCAACATTCCCAATCATAGGATCCATTGCCTCCCAGGTTTTTTGGTTAGCAAAAACATCAATTTTATATTTTCTAGCTAACACGCCAACTCCGTGAATATGATCTCGATGTTCATGAGTGACTAAAATAGCATCTAAATCATCTGGTTTCCGATCAATCTCAGCTAATAATGACGTAATTTTTTTTCCACTTAATCCAGCATCAACAAGTATTTTTTTGTTTTTCGACTCGATAAAAAGGGAATTTCCAGTACTACCACTGGCAAGAATACTAACATTAAAGGCGTTTTCTTGACTCATTTCACTCTCTTCCCTTCAATTCCATTACAGCTAATTATTATACAACGATTCTATTTAATTTTCTACCTTAGGAACTGTATTCGATGAAATAATCGTATTGTTCATTGCATTTACTTGTTCTATTTGAGAAATTCCATCATTTGTTTTGATCCCAACAAACCAAACAGGAACGTAAACGTTTTTTTCACGAATCTTATAAATACGAGCATAGGCTAGTTTTATAAAACTAATTTCAGATTTAGCTGGGATTTTATTATTAATATATAAAGTTTCGATAGCATCTCTTCCGGTATAAAGTTCCATTTTATCTCTTAGCTCTTCAATTCCTTGAATATGGGTTTGTGTATATCTTACTATTTTTTCCCATTCAGTGTTTTTTTCATCTGATTTTTCCAGTTTAAGTGCCAACTGACTTGTATCATCTTTAAAAGGAATATTCTTATAACTTTGAGATGCTACAATTTCTGGGGCATCTGTATCCAAAGTAGAAAAATCACTCAAATAATGATACTCTTTTCCAAATAACACGGTATTTTCATCATCAAGAAAAGACGATAATGTCTCTGGAATTTTCTTTTCATTGATATAGTAACTAACCTGAGGGTAGCTTTCTATGTTCGTCTCTGTATATTCAGTTCCTACATGAGACAAATTGAACTTATTACTTAATTGTTGCTCCTGAATCAGTTCATAAAAATTGGTTTGTTCTGCACTTAAATAGTAGCCTTCGAATTTTTCAGTAGGTAATGATTTATCATATTTAATTTGATCTTTAGCTAAACGACTCTCTATTTTTTCAGTTTGTTGAGGAAAGGAGACACTATTTTCCTCTTTTACCCCTTCTCTGTAAATTCCATATAAAAAAATATTTAATCCTAAAAATGCGATAAAGAAAATCCATTCTATTCGTTTAAAATCCACTTATCCCACCTCCGAATCAGCAAATGAAATAAGTAAATCTTTTTCAGAATACCATTTACCATCATAGCAAACATACCATTCTGGCGTAAGATCTACAACTGATTTCGTTGAATCAATCGATTGCCAAGTATAGCCAATAATTAGTGATTGAATTTTTTCAGTGTCAGCACCAGCAGCCAATAGTTCATTCAGCACTTGCTCGGTACTACCTAACGTAACCTCTTCATCCGATGGAATCGGAATTTGTATCGTATCCATGCTCGTAGCAATCTGAATTGTTTTTTCATCTAAATAATCATCACTAATCGTCATTTGAACTTGCCCTTTATTTTTCTCACTGAACACAGGAAACCCTTCAACAAAGGTACGATACGTAATCTGATCATCAGTTCGATCAAAATAACGAATATTCCCCATGTTCTTTCCTAATTTTTTGATATAAGGAAATGTTTCAGAATAAATATTTTGATTTTTTTTAGGTTGGACTTTTCCTTCAAATTTGATTAAACGCGATTGCGTATCATCAAAAACACTAAGCCGTTCATTGCCACTTGTATATGTTAAATCTTGATTATTTTCATTCGTCTGAACATTTTCTGGATCATTGAAAAAGGCATTTCTAAAACGAGTAACTGATTGAGATTCAATAATATAACTATATTGTTTGAGTTTCCTTTCATCCGTCAAATAATATTGTTTATTGGCTAAATCTTTTTCAGAAGTAACTATTTTATATTGAATTCCTTCTTTATTCAGTATTTTACTAAGATTACTTCCATTTACGGTACAACGTGCTTCATAAACATTCAAATGATCATAATCAAAAAAACGAATAACTTCCTTATTTAAATCAACTTGTATTTTCGTAAAATAAATATCGTTTTCAATTGAATCCATCTCTGCAAAAGATAATTTAAATACATCTATATATTCAGATAATAAAAATTTACCTTCATAAAGCAATTCGAAACCATTTTCTATTTCTTGATATTGCTGAAATTCTTCCGCATTTTCTTTAACCACCTGAGAAACCGTTTCAAATGTTCCCTTTTCAATTTCACTTTGGACGTTAGCGATTAAGTTTTCACTATTGGATAATTCCATTTTGTTCTCTTGCTTTTTAATTAATCGTAAAGGCATAAACACATCTTTACTAGTTCGTTCATTAACTGGAGTAGCAACTGGCGCATCTTTCGTTTCTGCTGTTTCTTTTCTAGAAGAACTAATCCAAATATTAAGTGATAAAAATAAGCTAAGTAAAACTAAAAAGAACAGACCTACGCGAATTATTTTTTCTAAAATATTCATTCCCACCAGTCCTCCTCATATGGTTCATAAGGTAAGGAGATATAAAAAGTAGAACCTTTGCCTTCTTGACTTTCTACCCAAATCGACCCATTATGGGCTTTGATTACTTCTCTTGAAATAGCCAATCCTAAACCTGTTCCTCCTTGCGCTCTTGCTCTAGCCTTATCGACACGGTAAAAACGTTCAAAAACTTTGCCTAAATCTTTTTTTGGAATCCCAAGCCCTTGATCTGAAATGCTAAACACGACACTATTATGTGTTTCTAATAAGCGACAAACAATCTCGCCTCCATCAGGAGAATATTTAATGGCATTATTTAAAATATTGTCTAAAACTTGAACCATTTTATCCGGATCTAATTCTACCCAAAGATCACGTTTAGTAAATTCTCTCCGTATCGTGTAGCGTTTAGTATTGCTATCGATAATCATGTCGAAACGATCAAGAACAAAATTGATTAATTCATTAAAATTTACATATTCTAACTGCAACTGATTATTTCCAGCATCCATTCTAGAAAGGTTCAGTAAATCATTAATCATTCGAATCATTCGATCTGTTTCTTCTAATGTTACATTCAAGAAATTAGGGGCTATCTCAGGATTTTGCCAAGCACCCTCACTTAACGCTTCAATATAGCTTCTCATACTCGTTAATGGCGTTCTTAATTCATGCGAAACATTGGAAACAAATTCTCGGCGTTCTCGTTCATTTTTTTCTTGCTCTGTAACATCATGAAGCACACAAACTAAACCGGTAATAAAACCAGATTCACGACGAATCATCGCAAAATCAACACGTAAAATCATTTGCCCTTCTTCATTTGACGAAGAAGAACGATCAATCAATAGTTCATCTGGTTCTTCAAGTAATTTTCTAAGGGTATATTCTTCTTCAATATCAAGCAATTTCAATATAGAAGAACCGATCACTTCTTCATCCTCTTTAATATTCAATAACGAAAGAGCCATCTCGTTGATTGTGATTACTTTTCCTCGACGATCAGAAGCGATAACTCCATCTGTCATATGTGTTAGTACACTATCTAACCGATTCCGTTCGGCCTCCATCGTTTCTTGCGCTTCTTCAATTCTTTCAGAAAGCTGATTGAATGTTTCAGCTAATTGACCTAATTCATCTTTCCCATGCACTTTAACTTTGCCAGTGTAATCCCCTCGTGCAATTCTCAACGCTTGCTCTCTCATTTCACCAATAGGTTGTGTGATTGAACGCGCAATCAAAAGAGTCACGATAATCGAAATCGCACCCGCTATCAAGGAAGCGGTGAAAAAGATTCGCGATGTATCACGGATTTCATTGTACTTATTTTCAATATTGCTTTTAACATAAAGAACCCCGATCACTGTATCACTTGTCGGGGATTTTAAAGGCTCAACATTGATATACACACGTTTATCGTTATCCAAAGCAGAATATTTTTTACTATTAAAATCATTTAGGTCACTATAGTCATTCTTTTTTCCAACATTACCTTGTTGATTAATATCGCTCGTTGCACGAATAATTCCTTTATCATCTACAATACGAGACTCAATCGTATCTGAAGTCAATGATTCAGTTAATCTTTTTTTCAATAAATTATCAATCTCGTTATGATCTAAATCTGTATCATTTTGACTCAAAATACCACTAGCAATTCCGGCTAATTGAGATACTTGTTGATCTACATTACTTTCATATTCCCTAATCGTAGTAGATTCCAACTCACGAATAAAATAGCCTCCAATTATTTGAATCGCAATAAGTAGCAGCAAAATAAAAGACAAGGCTATTTTAAAATTTACAGATTGAAAAAAGTGAACTTTTTTCTTCATACTAACTACTCCTGTTCAGGATTTCTCAAATAGTACCCCACACCGCGACGTGTAACTAAATAAGTTGGGTGACTTGGGCTATCTTCGATTTTTTCTCTTAAACGACGAACGGTCACATCCACTGTTCGCACATCACCAAAATAGTCATAGCCCCAAACAGTTTGTAATAAATGCTCCCTCGTCATCACTTGACCAATATGTTTAGCTAAATAGTAAAGCAATTCAAATTCACGATGAGTCAGTTCTATTTTTTGTCCGCGTTTTGACACCATATAAGCATCTGGATGAATAGTCAAATCACCAATTGTTAACTCTGACTGTGCTGTAGAATCAGATTCTTTTGCACTTGCTGCTCCCCGTCTTAAGTTCGCTTTTACTCGAGCAACTAATTCACGATTAGAAAATGGTTTTGTTACATAGTCATCCGCACCCAATTCAAGACCTAGAACTTTATCGATTTCAGAATCTTTAGCAGTGACCATAATAATCGGCATATCATGGGTTTTTCGAACGATTCTTGCCACTTCTAACCCATCCATTTTTGGTAACATTAAATCTAATAAAATTAAGTCTGGTTCTACTTCAGTAACTTTTTCTACTGCTTCCTCACCATCATAAGCAGTAAAAACTTCATAACCTTCTTTGGTCAAATTATATTTCACTATATCTGAAATTGGTTTTTCATCGTCTACGACTAAAATTTTCTTCATACAAGAGACCCCTCTTTTTCTTTCATCTAATCATTGTTTTTAATTAGTTTACTATATTATAACTTATTTTAGTCCGTCTTTCATCTTTCAAAGAAATTCTCTTAAGAATTTATCAAGTTTTAAGTATCAAATAGGCTCAACCTAGGTTAGTTTACCTATAAAAAAGTAACAAATTCAGAGTGTAGTCAGAAATATTACAAAATCAAAAATAAACGATAACTCAGGAATAATTTAGAACACTAAAGAGCTTCATTCGCTGTTAACTGATTGCTAATTAGTACTTTTCAAATTATTATGAATTATCGCTTATTGTTATTGAAGCTATGTTGTTATTTTTTTATTAAGAGTAAATTTATCTCAATATTTTTCTCTAACTTTAGTTATATTATTTTTTAAAGTTGTTTTATAATTGCCAAAATGTGAAAAATTAATCAAGAATTTGAACGCCAACACCTAACAAACCAGGCCCTGTATGAACAACTAAAGCGGGACTAATCGTACCAAAATAGATTTTTTCAGCTTGCGGAAAGGCTTCTTTTAATTTATCATAGAATTCCTTCGCCTCTTCTTCTGCTTTCCCTTGGGCCACCCCAAGAACGATTTTTTTATGATCCCCAACAAATTTTTTCACTAATTCAATTGTTTTTTCTAAACTTTTCTTTCTACCTCTTGATTTTGCAACTGTATAATAGATGCCTTCTTTGTTACAAGAAATAATCGGATTCAGTTTTAGCGCATTCCCTAGAATAGAAGCAACCAATCCTATTCTGCCACCTTTTTGTAAATATTCAAGTGTTGCTACATTGAAAAATACGGTTGATTTAGCCACTCCATCACTTAAAATCGTTTTTAAGTCTTCCCATTGCGTTTCCGCCGCAATCAATTCTGCGGCTCTAACTGCTTGTAACCCACTGCCGATCCCGATATTTTTAGTATCTAAAACATAGGTTTCTAAACCAGTGAAATTTTCTGAAATCAACCTTACAATGTTATACGTACCGCTTAATCCACTTGAAATGGTTACAGCCAAAACTTTTTCAAAGCCATCAGATTGAATTTTTTCAAAGATTTTCGTAACTGCTTCACCATCTGGTAGCGAAGTACTTGGTATTTCTTGCTCTAAACGTTCATAAACTTGCTCTGGTGTAATATCAACGTTATCAGTATATACCCGATCTTTATATATAATTTGCAAAGGGAGCATGTAGATTCCATATTGATCAACAACACTTTGAGGTACATCTGTTCCAGAATCTACTATTAAGGCTATTTTTTCTTTATTCATTGTTATCTCCATTTTCTTCTAAAAATTTTTTTTCTAATTCAATCATTTTCTCGCTAAAAAGTTTGGTTGCAAGTGAAAGAGTGGCAGACTTGACTGCCATATATTCTAACGGAATTGGTTTATTGAAGGTTGAATAGCTACCTTCTCCTAAAGCTTGAGCAACAACGAATCTTAAAGCAGCCTCTTGTTCTTCACAAAATAAGTTATAGGCTTCACGTATCCCAATTACTTTCCCTTGAAATAAAATCCCTTGTTTAATTTCTGGAATGGTCAATATTTGTTTCAATAAAGTTATAGCAATTAAAAAAGCTAAATGTTTCTGGTTATAGCGTTTTTTTTTCGGACCAGGAATTAATTCAAGTTTTACATAATTATTAACCATCGATGATGTCAATAAAGTATGCTTTTCTTTTACAATTATAGGTGACAAATAACGTTCCACTAGCGTAATTACCTGATCCATATACAAATCTATTTCAGGTAATTCATGCCAACGCGGTAAACGAACGTCCTCTAACTCTTGCCCCCATTGACGAAGTGCATTTTCCATTTCGTTCACGATATAATCCCCCACTTTCCTCAAAACAGCATATCACATTTATCACAATCATTCAATCTAGTTTCCGAAACTAGATGAAGTTTTTAGAAATAACTAACAAAAATATCGATAATAAAAAAGCTGAAATCTACTAGAGTTCCAAGATCAAACTCAGTAAATTCCGGCTCATTTATCTTTCAATCCATAGTGAAAAATCAAAAAAATTATTTTAATTTTTAACTTAAAGAAGAACTTGCATTTTTATTCGATTTATTTTCACACCACTTATTAATCAAATAGAAGACAGTTGTACCAACTAAAATAATTCCGATTGCTAAATAAAATGCATAAACTTTTGTCCCTGTTGCGTCAGAGATAATACCAGTGACAGAAGGAACAATCACTGAAGCCGACATCCCAAAGAAATTAAACACACCATATGTAGTTGCAATACTTTTCTTCGGTGCAAATTGACCTAACCAAGAAATGATAATTGGTTCTACAGCAAGTTTTCCAAAAAAACCATACGCCATAATTCCAATAACTAAGAACGCTTGATTTTTGGTTGTAATAGTAAAGAATAGCATCAAAGCAGCTAATATCTCTAAAACAATTATAATGGTTGTTTTCTTTTTAGGAATTTTATCTGCAAGACGGCTAAAAATCAATGCACCTGGTATTGCTGTGAAAAATACTAACGACGAGGCAACACCTATCGCAGTTCCTTCAAAACCACGTTCCGTTTCTAAAAAGTTCGGTAACCAAGTATCAATTAAATAATATGTGTAAAGCGTTGAAAAATATAAAATATACGCTGCAATCATCGGCAGTTTAAATAAGTCCTTAACTGAACTTTTCGATTTCTGAACTTCGACTTCTACTTCTGTTTTTCCTTTAACTTCATTTTTTTCTGGACGAATAAATTTAGCAAAAATAAGCACCATGACTAAAATTAAAGCTACTGTAGCAAAAATCAAGTATTGCCAAGGAATCACACCTTCTCCGACTAAAAAGCTGGATGAAACTAATCCTAAGCCGCTCCCCACTGCTGTCCCACTATTTACAATAGCTGTCGCTAAACTTTTTTTCTTTTCTGGTACATATTCTGTAGTTAAAGAATAAGCTACCCCATAGTAAGTACCACAACCTAGTCCAGCAAATACACTACCAATAAATACAGTAGTCAAACTTGATGCTGCTCCGACCAAAATCGTTCCAAGACCAAATAATAAAAATCCTGGAATCATGATTTTTTTCTTACCAAACCGATCTACTAATAACCCCGATGGTATTTGCATACAAACATAACCTAAAAAATAAAAACTCGAAATATTCCCTAATTGCGCATCTGTTGCTCCGCCAAAATAATCACTGATAATTGGATAAATCGGTGTTAACACTGTACGATAAATCCAAATAACGATCCATCCTGCAGTTAATATAAATATGATTTGCTTCCAGTAGGGAGCTCGTTTTGTTTCATTCAATTCTTCCATTTTTACGTCCTCCCTGAAATAAATTATTACTATAAATTAAATTTGACCACAAGTAAAAGACCAACTTTTTGAAAACAAACTGAAATCCACAAAAATTCAATTTCCAATTTTTGTGAATTTCTGTTTATTTCTTAAGAGGTTCTAACAAAATCATTTAATCTAGAGTTGTTGAATCCAACAAGTTAGAAGACATATTCTTCTAGCACTTGTCTCCCAACGCTGAATTCTTGTTAATTATTCAAAAACTGTTTATCTAGCTTTAATAAACACATTTCTTTTTTACTTTTACGCACACTTTTTAGTTTAATTATCTAATAATTAGTATCGTTATTTATTTTTTAAGAAATTCACCTGGGAATTCTTTTGTTACTCCGTCTTTTTGACTGTAAATACTTTCACCACGTAAAATTGTTTCAACGACTTGAGCTCCAATTTCACGACCAATGTAAGGACTGATTTTATTGCGGTATTCTAAATCTTCAGCTTTTAGAGTATATGGTGCATTTGGTTTAATTAAAACAAAGTCAGCATCTTTACCGATTGTAATACGACCTTTAGTATCTAGGCTATAACGATCAGCTGGGTTAGAAGCAATTACTTTAGCAAATTGTTTCAATGACATGCCACGTTTTTGAACTGCTTCATCATACATCACATCCACATTGTTTTGAATTCCCGGAATTCCTCCCCAAGCTTCAAATGCATTTTCTTTATCTTTCAAATCAGGCGTACATGGTGAATGGTCAGAGGTAACAAAAGAAATTTCGCCAGCCAATAATTTTTCCCACATACCATTTCTATTTTCTAAATCGCGAATTGGAGGTGAACATTTAACTACTGGTCCAATTGCATCTAATTCGTCCGTATGGAAGTATAGATAGTGTGTACAAGTTTCGCATGTCACATCAACACCTTCAGCACGAGCTCTGGTAACTTCATCAACACCTTCAGGACAAGCAACGTGACAAATATGAATACGACAACCTGTTTCTTTTGCTAATAAAATAGCACGACGGATAGGTTCAACTTCTGTAAATACTGGACGGCTTTCTACATAAGCTTTTAACGTAGTTTCGCCATTCTCATAAGCTAATTCGCCTAATCTATCAGTAATTGCAGCATTTTCTGCATGAATCGCTAATACTTTACCAGTTTTTGCTACTTGCTTCATTCCTTCATATAATGAATAGTCATCAACATTCATGAAGTCTCCATCAATGCTTCTATCTCCACAAGTTGCCATGAAACATTTATAACCAGCAACACCACCAGCATCTAATTCTTGAATTCCACCCTCTAAGTTAAATGGTACTAAACCACCAAATGAAGCAACATCAGATTTCAATTTTCCTTTACCGGCATCATATTTAACTTGTAAAGATGCACCATCAACTGTTGCAGGAACTTGGTTTAAAGGCATTTCCATAAATGACGTTACGCCACCTTTAGCACAAGCTGCAGTTCCAGTTACATAACCTTCCCACTCATCACGATAGCCGCCACCAGGATCAGTGATATGCACATGAGCATCTAACATTCCTGGACTTACAATCAAGCCTGTTGCATCAATAACTTTAGTTCCTTCTAACTCACTTCCAATCGCAGCAATCACACCATCTTTGACAGCTACATCTGTTTTTACCTCTCCATCTTCTAAAATAACTAGACCATTCTTGATAACTAAATCATAACTCATATCCTAATTCTCCCTTTCTATATATAAAATTTAATCAAAAGCCTCTTCGGTTGATTCCTTAGAGCCTAATTTTCTTAATGCCAAATAAATAATAAATGAACAAGAGAAACCAACTAACCATGATACATCAGCAACAACTTTAAGTGCAGGAATAAACTGACCACTCAATGAGAAAATCAAAGCAATGATTGTTGCAATATAGGCTTGCTTATTTAGACCACGATAACAATTTTTGGTGTTATCTGCTTTAGGGTCCAAATATAGTTTATCTAAATTAATTTTTTGTTTTTGAATAAAGAAGTAATGTGCAATCATAACCCCAGCAACCGGACCTAATACTGCACCAATTGAATTTAAGAAAATGAAAATACTGTCTGCATTTTCCATCAATTTCCATGGCATAATCAGGAAACTAATAATACCAGCAGCCATTACCCCTTTTTTGTATGTCATATGTTTAGGGAATAAGGCACATAATTGATAGGCAGCTGGAATAATATTACCTGTTGCATTTGTAGAAATAGTTGTTAATAAGAATACGACCATTGCAATTACTATTGCTGGGAAGTTATCCCAACGATCCACAATATTCAAGATGTTCCATTCTTGGATTCCATAATGAATTGATCCACCGATTAAAATCGCAACACTTGAGAAAGCAAAAATCACATAAGCAACTAATAAACTAGCTGTTTGACCAATCGTTTGATCTCTAGTAGATTTTGCATTTTGAGTAAAGTCAGAAACACTTGAACCTGGTGCAGCCCAAACAGCTAACACTGAGTTAATAATCATAAAATAAGCAAATATCGGGTTAATCCCTTGTGTGGCACCAGAAGTATCAAACGCAAGAATTGGACCAAGACCACCAGCTACTTTTAAAGCCCAAATCGCCATTCCACCAAATACAATATAAATAAGTGGACTTAAAATTGCAGTAAACTTATTTAAAATATCGCCACCACCAATTCCAATTAAAACATTAATCGCCCAAAATAGCGTAAAAGCAATTAGTCCTGGAATACCGATACCAAAGAAACTTGCCGAACCTCCAATAGTTAAAAAGCCGGGCCAAATTTTTCCAATTAACACTAACAATGCCAATGATCCAGTATAATTTTGCAAACCGAACCAAGCAATTGCTGCTACACAACCACGAAGGAATCCTGGTAATTTAGCACCAATATTTCCGTATACCGATCGTAAATGAATCGCAAATGGAATCCCATACTTAGATCCAGCACGACCATTCATTGTCATAAACGCAGCAACAAAAAGCGAGCTAATCAATAATGCCAACATCACATTAATAGGTGATAAACCTAAAAACAGAAAGCCACCCACAGCAGTATAGTTCGGAATATTATGAACTGACCCCATCCAAAGTGTAAAATAGTTTTTGATCCCCATATTCCTTTTGTCGGAACTTTTCGGTAACATATCTTCCTTGTAACCACGTTTTTTAAACTTATCAATCTCTTCTGATGTAATTTGATAATCTTCGTTACTCACTATACCTTCCTCCTTGTTCCGTTGAATCAAAAATTGTTTTTTCTAATTTCAACATCACTATATAATTGCTATAAAACTATAATAAATTTATTGCTTTTCTCCTTTTTATAAGATGATTGATTCAACTATTCTTCATAAGCTAGTTTATACAGCGAAGCAATCAAACTTTTGACTCCTTCAACTAAATCTAATAGTTCTGTTGCTTCTGCCGGATTATGGCTAATTCCAGCGATACTAGGCACAAACAACATTGCAGTTGGAACAAATTGTGCAAAAATCTGTGAGTCATGTCCTGCTCCGCTGTGCATCAAGTTATAATCCAAATCATTATCTTTACATGCAATTTCAAGAATTCCGACTATTTTTTTATCCATTGGAACTGGTTTTTCTTCCATCCATAAATCAATATCAATTTCTAAGCCAAGTTCGCCAGCTATTGCTTTCATATCTTCTTCGATTATTTTTGTAAAATCTTGTAATACCTCGTCCTCTGTATGACGGCAGTCCATAGTAAATGAAACTTTTCCTGGAACAACATTTACAGTGTTCGGAACCACGTCAATATGACCAAACGTTAAGACTAGTGGATCACCAACTTCTTTCGCTTTATCAATAGATTGACTAACCATCTTACTATAACCGTATATCGCATCTTTTCGATAAGGCATCGGTGTCGTTCCAGCATGGTTTGCTTCACCAGTTAAGGTTATCGTGTATCTTTTTTGACCTACAATACTGTGAACAACTCCAACAGGTTTACCAATTGTTTCTAAAACATTTCCTTGTTCAATATGAAGCTCCACAAAAGCTTTAATATCTTTTCGGATTTCATCAGAATCTCTAAAATCAAAACCACACTGCTTCATGGCATCAACAAAACGAATTCCATTAGCATCGGTTGCATCAACTACTTCTTCTTTTTGAGCTAATGACCATATGTTTTTACTACCCCAAAAGGCATATGGAAAGCGGCTGCCTTCTTCTTCAGCCATCGATACAACTTCTAAACTACGTAAAGGTTTTCCGTATGTTTCTAACAAATACTTAATTGCTAAGTAAGCTGCAATGATTCCAAATTGACCATCTAAACTTCCACCATTTACAACTGTATCAACATGAGATCCTGACATAATTGTCTCAGTAGGGTATTTTAATCCTTCGACACGACCAAATAAATTCCCTACAGAATCAAATGAAGTAGTTAAACCAATTTGCTCAAATTTTTCTTTCAAACCATTTTGTGCAATCAACCAATTTTCATCATATAATAATCGGCTTGTTCCACCTGTAGGGTCAGCTCCAATATTGGCAAGCCATTTAATATTTTCATCAACTTGTGTAATTAAATCATTCATTTTCTAGCTCCTTTTTCTATATTGTAAGCGGTTTTATATTTCTAATCATTGTTCATTGATGATAAAAAAATAAATGTTTTTTGTTCTGTTTGAACAATGAAAAATAAGTGCCGATAAGCACTAAATGATTGCTTACTTTTTTTGATAATAAAAATTTGAAAAACTAGGTATAAACTACTAATTTAGCATTATTTTGTCTCTTTTTCTGGCGAATTAATTCCGTTAATTAAGTATACGCAAAATATTTAACTTAAATTTTTTGATTATTCTGTCTATTTATAAAAAAATCAGAAAGCGTTTTCTTTTCTTTGGTAAAATGAATCAAATCTCAACTTTTTTTTTTGGATTGTTCTACTTTACTAATGGTTAATTGAGCAATAGATTCCTGTAGCTTAGTATTAAATTTTTACACTTATTTTCAATAAAAAGGATTTTATTCTCAATTTGTTAACTAATTTATCTAAGACGTGTCTGAAAACGATAGCTGCAACTATTTTTACAGTTTTCTGAGTCCGTCATCAAATAGAATATGAACAAAAGTGAAGTACACCTTTTGATTTATATTATTCTATCAAAAATCCAAATCACTCAATTGTTTTCAGACAAGCACTAGTTAAAATACTGTTATTTTTCAAAACAAATGGTCTAACTAACTGTTTATTAATGGACAATAAGATCCATTGGGTGAGGACCTGCAACACCAACAAAGACAAAACGTTCGTTTCCAGTATTAGTCATTCCATGTTGCTCACCTGGACGAGAAATAATCATGTCTCCTTTTTCAATTTCAATTGTTTCACCATGACCTGGATGGAACGTTCCTTTTCCCTGAACACATATCCATAAATCATCTGACGTAGTATGAGAATGGTCAAAAACTGATTGTCCTGGTTCTAAGCACCATAAAGCACCCGCTGTTTTTTCAGTTTCATAAAAGAAAGTCTTTTTCCCTTCTTCTGGATCAAAGCAAGCTAAGTCATCAATTTTAAATAATCTTTCTTCGATTTTTGATTTAGACATAAATATTTTCCTTTCTATTGAGTATCAATTGATCTTTTTATAAAATCTAAATAATTGTTCTGCAGTTTGACGAATACTTTCAGTTGTTGTCGCCTTGTTTAGCGTTTTTTCTTCAGATGCTATTTGACGAATAATCGGGAAAAATGCATCGATTCCATGATCATTACATTGTCCTACATCATCAGAAACACTACCTGCAATCGCAATTAACGTTTTTTCATATTTTTTAGTAATTTTTGCTAAAGCAGAAGGAACTTTCCCCATAACTGACTGAGCATCTAAGCGGCCTTCTCCTGTAATCAACAAATCTGCTGTTGCAATTTTTTCAGCAAGCTTTTTCTCATTTGCTAATAACTCAAATCCAGGTTTGGTCTCACTAGTTAAATACGCCAAGAATGCGAATCCAAGGCCCCCAGCAGCACCTGCTCCAGCTTGATTTGATAAATCATTCCCAAGATATTTGGTACTTATTTTGGCAAATTGTTCTAATAAGTGATCGATTTTTTCAACTTCAACCGCTTTGACACCTTTTTGCGGACCGAAAATAGCTGTTGCTCCTTGTGATCCACATAAAGGATTTATAACATCACTTGCAATTGTAAATTTACATTCTTTTAGTTGAGGCAAAACGTTCGAATCATCCACATCTGATATGTGGTTTAATTCACAAAGATTTTGTTTAATAACCTCACCTTTTTCATTTTTAAATTGATACCCTAAAGCTTGTAGCATCCCAACTCCAGCATCATTGGTCGCACTACCGCCTAATCCAACAACAAACTCTCTATATCCTTCAGTAACTAATTGCTTGATTAATTCTCCAAGCCCAAATGTCGTTGCCTTCCATGGGTCAAGCTCTTCTTTTGGAACTAAAGTTATGCCAGAAGTTTCTGCAACCTCAAGATACGCTTTCTTTTCATTGATTCCATAAGCTGCTTGAACTTTTGCTCCTAGAGGACCTGTCACAGTAGAAGTCTTGATGGCTCCTTTTGTTTGATACATAAATGCTTCTACTGTTCCTTCTCCACCATCAGCTACTGGAACAATGGTTATTTCCGCGTCTAAGTGTGCATCTAAAATCCCCTTTTTGACAGCTTGACCTGCTTCTAAAGAAGTTACACTCCCTTTGAACGAATCCATTGCAATCAATATATTCATGATCTGTCCTCATTTCATTTAAGGATTTACTACGTTTTGTGGCGTTCCTTTTTGGAATTCTGCCACATTTGCCACCGCGATATCCATTAAACGAGAACGAGCTTCTTTTGATGCCCATGCAATATGCGGGGTAATAATAATATTTTTGGCTTCTAACAATGGATTATCTGCATTAATCGGTTCTGTTGAAACAACATCAACTGCCGCTCCCCCAACTTTACCAGCATTCAACGCATCTCTTAAATCCGCTTCATTGATTAGTGGACCACGTGAATTGTTAATGATTAATACACCATCTTTCATTTTGTCAATTGTCGTTTTATTAATTAACCCTTCTGTTTCAGGGAAAAGTGGACAATGCAATGAAATAACATCTGCTGTTTCAATCACTTCTTCCAATGGTACCATGCGTGCTCCAGCAACGATATCTGCATCAGAGCCTCTATCATTAGCAATTACTTTCATACCGAAGGCTTGAGCGATTTGACCAACTTGTTGACCAATACGACCAAAACCAATAATTCCTAATGTTTTGTTGGCTAATTCCATTTGTGGTGAATTCCAATAACACCAATCTACGTTGTTAGTCCATTCTCCTCGTTTTACTGAATCTGAATGCGCACCTGCTTGATGGCATAATTCTAATAATAACGCAATGGCATATTGAGCAACTGTATCCGTTCCGTAGGTTGGAATATTTGTTACTATGATTCCTAAGTCTTTAGCAGCTTCTGTATCTACTACATTGAAGCCAGTCGCTAGAACACCTACGTATTTCAAATTTGGTGCTTTTGCTAATATTTCTTTCGGTAATTGTACTTTATTGACTAATACAACTTCAGCATCACCGATTCGTTCTAAAATTTCTTCTTTTGGTGTGCGATCATAAACTGTTAAATCGCCTAAACTTTCTAGGGCATCCCAACTTAAATCGCCTGGATTTTCAGTATAACCATCTAATACTACTATTTTCATCTTCTCAATCCTTCCTTGATTATAATTGTGCCCATGCACGTTCGATGACACGTTTTGTATTTGCAACAATAATGTCGCCATCTTCATGAGGTCTAGGTAATACTTCAAAAGATAAGACCATTGGATTGTTAGCATCCAAAAGATTTTCATTTTTCAACACTTGGAAAAAGTCTAATAATTCGGCTGTATCATTTGCACTGTTTGGATAGCCAAAACGTGGATGTAAATCACCATAACAATCGCACCCTTCTTCAACTACAGCATTTCCAATATGCAAGTGAGTAATATATGGTTTTGTACATTGAATAACGAATTTACTTGTTTCATATGTTGTTGGAAAATGTGATAAATCTACAATCAAGCCAAAATTAGCATGAGTTAAGCGAACATCACTTGCAAATCTTGCTGCTAATGGAGCTGGTCCGATTAACGCACGTTTGTCCATATCATAGTCAAACACTTCTAGTTCAATCATCATATCTTTTTTAGCTGCATAGCTACAGATATTACGAGTTGTTTTTAACAATTGTTGATACGCTTCTTCTTTCGTTGCTTCTTCCCAAGCACCAGCCAAAAAGGCAATTCCTTTTGCTCCTAAATATTCAGCTTCATCAATTGCTTCAATCAATGTTTTTTCTGCTAAAATACGGTCTTCTTCTTTTAATGCATTTGGATTTAACCCTGGTCCAAGCAAACGAGGTTGCGCACCATAACAAACACGCATATGACTTTGCGCTAATATATCGCGCGCTTTTTCTCTTTCATCATCCTCTTTTACTTGTGTCATTTCAATTGCATTAAAAAATGGATCTCTAGAAACCTTCGTTAAAGTATCAAGCAACTCATATCTTTGTGGAGGATAGCTCATCCATTGAATCAATCCTAAATCAAAATAATTGTGAATACTTTCTTTCATGTTTTTTTCCTCCTAATACTAATCATTAATAATTTTTTTCATTAGTTATAATATCCCGTAAGATAATTAAGGCGCTCAACACTTGAAACTATCTAGTCTATTTTTCACTATAATTATTTACGGGATTCTTTTATCTCTTTGTATCTTTATATAACTTACTTAGTCAGCAAAACTTTTAATTTTATCTAATGATGGACCCATATCACATAATTGTTCTTGAACACAAATTGCATCAATCACATATGTTTTACCTGATTCTTTTGCACGTTGAATCGCTGCTTTCAATTCATCTGGAGCAAATACACGCTCTGCTTGACAACCAAATCCTTCAGCTACTTTGATATAATCCATTGTGCCATCTTGGTTATAAGGCATATCTACTCCATACTCAAAACCATAAGCACCGATTTGATTTTGACGAATCAAACCAAGATAAGCATTGTTTACGATAATTACAATGATTGGTTTTTTAGCTGCAGAAGCAACCGCAATTTCTTCTCCCATGAATGTAAAACCAAAATCTCCCAAAACAGTTACTGAGTACGCATCTGGATCAGCTACTTTAGCACCAAACGCTGCTGGCACTTCATAACCCAAGGTTCCTGCACCACCAGAAGGCATATATCTTCTTGGTTGATTGATATCTTGTAATTGTCCGCTCCAAATTTGAGTAATTCCGCAACCAGCAGTATACATCGTTGAATCGTCAAACGCTTCATTCATTTCTTGGAATACTCGATGTGGCATCATTGGACTGTTATCGTAATCCGTTTTACGGGCTAATTCTTTTCTAAGACCTGGTAAATCAGTGGCTCTTTGTTTGTTGATTGGTTGAAGACCACGTTTTTTCGCTTCTTCTGTCAGTGCATTTACACCGATTTTCGCATCAGAAACAATTCCTAAATCTGGCGCAAATACTTTTCCGATTTGGCCTTTTTCAATATCCATATGAATGAATTTGCGACCTTCACGGTACACATCTAAGTTACCTGTATGACGATCAGTAAATCGATTTCCAATTCCAATGACTAAATCTGATTCCAAGAAATATTTATTTCCAATTGGTTGACCAACTTGAATCCCCGCATGACCAGCATTCAACGGATGATCAACTGGGATACCTCCTTTAGCCATATAAGTAGTAATAACAGGAATATCCAACATTTCAGCAAATCCGATTAATTCTTTCTCAGCATGAGATAAGATAACTCCGCCACCCATGATGATCACTGGTGCTTTTGATTTTTCAATCATATCGATTGCTTCAGAAATATCTTTTTGTTCTGGAGCAACATTGACAATTTTTGCTGGTTCATAAGAATCAATATTAAAATCAATTTCAGTTTGTTGAACATCTAATGGAAGATCTAATAATACTGGACCAGGTTTGCCTGAACGCATTAGATAAAATGCTTCTTTCATGATTTCGGGAACTTGTTGGGCATCCATGACACAAAATACTTTTTTACAAACGGTTGATGCAATACTTACCATGTCAACACATTGGAAAGCATCTTGCTCCATTTGCCAGCTATTTGCTTGCCCAGTAATTGCTAAAACTGGAATAGAATCTATATTTGCAGTGTACAAACCTGTTACAAAGTTTGTAGCACCAGGACCTGAAGTACAAAGCGCTACAGCAATTTTATGAGAAGCACGATAATACCCATCTGCCGCGTGCATACAAGCCTCTTCATGACGCATACAAAAATGTTCAATTGGTGCTCCTTCTAAATATTTGTAGACTGGATTGATCCCAGCTCCTGGAATTCCAAAAGCGTCAGTAATTCCTTCTTTTACCATAATTTGTACAATTGCTTCAGCTGCTTTCATTTTATCTCCCTCTTTCGTTTCACTTAGTGATATTGCGTTTCACTTTATTTCATGTTAACATCTTCACATAGCAATAACAATGAAAGCGTTGTATTTTTGTCAGTTCGTTTTTCTTTTTGTCCAAATGAAACAAAATGATTTTTATGGAGGGAAATTTATATGGTGGAGAAACAATTAAAAGTTAATCATTCGCTTTTAAAAGCCTTTACAATTATTGAAATCATGACAGTTGCTTCTGAAGAAATGTCTCTAAATGACATCTCAAAACAAGCAAGTATTCCTAAAGCAACCGCACTACGCTTAATTTATACGCTAATGACCATTGGTTATGTCCAACAAAATAAAAAAAATGCAAATTATTCATTATCTCTAAAATTTCAACTATTAGCATACAGTTCTGATATCTATCAAAAAATGGTTTCAGTTGTCCGTCCTTTTATAAAGGAGCTTTCATTGAAATTATCCGAAGCTACTCACCTATCAATTTGTGATAGTGACGAATTAGTTTATATTGAGTCAATTGATGGGTTTGATAGCTTACTAAAAGTTACACAAAAAATTGGTAAACGGTCCCCCCTTTATTGTACCGGAGCAGGTAAATTGTATCTCGCAGCGATGAACCCCGAAGAATTGGATTGTTACTTTAAATCCACGATTCTGCAACCGCTGACTTCACATACACATATTACAAAAAGAGCGATTAAAAAAGAACTTAAAAAAATCCAAACTGATGGCTATTCAATAGATGATGAAGAATGTGAAATGGGCGTAAAGTGTGTCGCAGTTCCTGTCTACAACAAGCAAGGTGAGATTGCTTGCTCATTAAGTGTCTCAATGCCGACTATTCGTATTACAGAAGCGAAAATGACTCAAACAATTAATCTTTTAATAGAAACAGCCAAAAAAATACCGATATAGCTCCCCTTCCCATTTGAAATGATTGTTATTTGATTTCACTATTATTTTTATCTTTAAACAACTATTCAAAATATTATAGTACTTATTTAGGAGGTCATCATAAATGACTACACTCAAACAAATATTAGAAATCCCACGTTTTTCAGAATTACATGTTTTAAATGAACATGCTGATTTAGAAAGACCTTTGGACACAGTAGAAATTTCAGAAACACCAGATGTCAGCGATTACATCCCGAAAAACGCCTTAATCATTACCACAGCAATGGTTTTTCAAAATAATATGTCTGGTCTTTCTTCATTTATTCGTTCTTTAGTAAACGTCTCTGCTGCTGGAATTGCAATCAAAGTTGGTCGTTTTCTACCAAGTCTAGATCAAGAAGTATTAGATACTGCAAATGAATTAAATTTTCCAATCATTCAAATTCCTGTTAATATGACACTTGGAGATTTAGGGCACAAGTTACTTAGTCACTTATGGGATGATCAAACAGAACAAATCTTTTTTTCGCTAGAAATGCAACAAAAATTTGTAAATCTGATGATTCACGGCGCCTCAGCTGATACACTTTTAAAACAGTTAGGTTCTATGATTAAACAATCGATTTTTTTAATTGATCCTTTTGGTTCTGTTGTTAGTTCAAGTGTAGAATATTCAAGTTATGAGTTGATAAATTCAAAAGAAAAGAAAAAAAAATTACTAAAAAAAATAACTGAATACCAGCGTTCTAAACAAAAAGACACGTTTTTATTTGAAATAACAAAGGATACTAAAACATTAATTAGTGTCTTTCCAATTGGTTCTGATTACTATTTTCCTTTTATGTTGGTTATTTTCGATGTAGAAAAGTTGCCTTATCCCTTTTCACAATTTGCCATTCAACAAGCTATTACAGTCTTAACACTAACACTTTATAAAGAACAAACACTCAAAAATGAAAAAAGAGCAGAACGAAAAGAATTATTGACCTACCTTTTGACGCACAAAAAAATTACTGCTGAATCTGAATGGCTTGAGTATAAAAAACATTTTCCTGTTCTAAATTCTAATTATTATCGTGTCGTATACATGGAATGTGTGATTCCATCTAATAAACAGTATCATTCCAAAGAAATAGACAAACTAATTTATGATTACCTCTACTTCTACATTGAAAAAAATAATGAAGAAATAAAACTTTTTCCAACAGAACATCTAAATCAATGGGTTTTGATTGTTCAACAAAAAGGAAATATTTTGCCAATTTTAGAGGAAATTCATGGATACTTAGCAATTTTCTTAGAGGTTTTTGTCCGCTTTGGTATTGGCAATCCAGTTAACACAATTGATTTGATTCATTATTCATATAATGAAAGTAAAAATGCCTTGGAAGAAGAACCTGAAGGTAATGGATTTGTTTACCAAAATAAGATTCAAGGTCTTAAACAACTAACCGAAAACGTTTCTGATGAAGATGTTAACTTTTTTTGCGTGTCCATCCTTAAAAACTTAGCTTTTCCTGTCACACAAATCGATATTGAATTACGTAAGACATTATCGGTATATCTTTCAAAACAATGCGAAATCACTAAAACAGCTGAAGAATTATTTGTTCACAGGAATACTGTTAAGTACCGGATAAAAAAATGCGAAGAATTATTTAACACTCCGATCAACGATCCAGAATTTTCATTACAATTAAGAGTCGCTCTTTATTTATCAGAGCCTGAAGCTCGCTAAAAAACAAAAGGAACTGATTTATAAGATACATCCAACATTTACAAATAGAAATCCGTAAGAAATCATTCTTCTATTCAACGATTTCTTACGGATTTCTTATTCGTTCAAGGCAAACCTAATTTCATTTGTCTATCCTTCAACTTCATTAATTAATCTAAATAATTCATATTTTTTTCATACAAGCTTATACTCCATTTAAATAATTAACGTTATTATATATTCAAAACAACCAATATTTTTGTGGATGAACGTGGTGTTTAACTCTTTGGAGGCTAGACAGATGTTTGTTCTCTATCGATCAGAGGTGTAGGTTCGAATCCTGCCATCCACTTTAATTTTTGCAATAAAATAAGCAGAAATCCTGATGCGTTACTTCCTCTTCATGATTTTCTACTTATTTTATTGCTTTTTTATTTATTCGTTACATTTCCGTCAACATCTCGATCAACTTTCATATCCGTGATTGCCAAATAGCCTAATTCCTTAACCGGTCCATCTTGAACTTCTGGTTCCATCATAAAATCCAGGAATTTTTTAAGATTTTCATTAGGTTCTCCATTTGTATACATATGTTCATAAGACCAAATTTTCCAAGAATTATCAGCAACATTTTCTTCCGTTGGTTTCACATCATCTACACTTAAGGCAACTGTTGTATCATCCATATAAGAAAAAGCAAGATAACTAATCGCACCTGGCGTTTGCGCTACAATTTGACGAACTGTTCCAGATGAATCTTGTTCTTGAGATTGAACCGCTGAAGCGCCATCTAATCCCCATTTTTCAAAGGTTGCTCGTGTTCCACTGCCGCTTGCGCGATTAATCACAGCGATTTCTTGATCTTTTCCACCGAGTTCATTCCAATTTTTAGTTTTTCCAGTAAAGATATCAATCAATTGTTGATGGGTTACATTTGTTACGCCCACATCTTTGTTGACTACTGGTCCCATACCAACAACTGCAACGCGATGATCAACTAACTTCGTAGCATCTACACCTGATTTTTCTTCTGCAAATACATCAGAATTACCAATATCAACTGCGCCATCTGCAACTTGAGAAAGTCCTGTTCCACTTCCTCCACCTTGTACAGAAATCGTGTAATTGGCATTTTCGGTAATAAATTGATCTTTAGCTGCATCTACTAATGGTTGCAAGGCAGTTGATCCTACAGCGACTATTTTTACTGGTTCATTACTATTACTATTTACGGTTTTTGAACTGCTCTCATCAGTGGCGCTTCCTTGGCTGCCACATCCTGCAATGATTAATCCTACACTTAATAAAACTGTCGCTAATGCGCGTTTCTTCATTTTAACACGTCCTTCTTCTCAATTTGTTACAAGATTAGTTTAACAAGTAAATGTAAATTCCCGAACAAAAGCTTGTAAAAATTGAGTAAAGGAATGTAAAGAATGTGTATGTCGCTACCTTTTAAAATATCTCTATTATTTTATACAAAAAAGCTTTTTTTAAATATACTCTAAAATATCCTCAATTCTGTCAATATTTTGATATTCTGGATAGTCTCTTATCCTTTCACTACTAATATGAAATATTTTCAAACTAAACTGTTCTGCTAACTCAACATCGACAATTGAATCTCCGATATAAAATGATCTCTTTAAATCAATACTAGGAAATTTTTCCAAGACTTTGTCAATCATTCCAGTCTTTGGCTTTTTACAATCACAGCACTCTTCATCCGTATGTGGACAATAAAAAAAATCTAATACAGAAATTTTATTTTCTGCTAAAGTTTTCAAAAATAAGCGATTTACTTGAGAAAATTGTTTTTCAGTAATAATATTTTGATTTATAAGATACTGGTTACTTATAAAAATAATTTTATACCCTAATTCATCAACTTTCTTCAAAGTTTTGATACTACCATCAAAAAAATCAGGTTTTTGAATATTTCGCCACTCTTCATCCCTATAATCTTTGATGATTGTCCCATCCCTATCCAAAAAGGCTACTCTCATTTTATGTTATCCTTTCCAAAAATATTTTTTTGATTATTACTTATTATTTTCAATCTCCCGCATTTCCTAAGTAACGCATTCACTTCGATAGTTTGAATACAATTCAACCGGTAAATTTAAACTAGTTTTTTATTATACTAAAAAAAAATCAGAATGAAAGAGACGCTTTTTCATTCTGATTTTCTATTAACCTAGTTTATTTATTTTATTTCTTCAAGTGATTCAATCTATTTATTTCGCTAATTCAATAAAATTGGCCATTCGTTTCATCGCTTCTTTTAGATTTTCCATTGAAGCAGCATAACTAATACGAATATAGCCTTCTGCCTCTGGTCCAAATGCAATTCCAGGAATCACTGCCAATGCTTCTTTTTGTGCTAAAGCCAAACAAAATTTCATTGAATCTTGTTCTTGATTAGCAGGTATTTTCGCGAAAATATAAAACGCGCCATTAGGACGAGCCACATCAAAGCCTAATTGGGTCATTTTTTCGTAAACGAAATCACGTCGTTCACGATATTGTTCTTTCATAATTTCCGCATCATTGATTCCTTCAATCAATGCTCTAACAGCTGCTTTTTGAGAAATCGTTGAAGCGGCTGTCACCAAGTATTGATGAACTTTAATAATTTCAGCTATCAACGCTTCTGGTCCAAAAATGAAGCCAATACGCCAACCTGTCATCGCATGAGATTTAGATAGTCCATTAATTAAAATCGTTTGTTCTGGAATAAATTCTGCAATCGATACATGTTGATTGTCATACGTTAATTCACTATAAATTTCATCACTAATCACAAAAATCGGATATTTCTTGACAACTTCTGCAATTGCTTGAACTTCTTCTCTAGTATAGGTTACTCCTGTTGGATTACTTGGATAATTTAAAATAATAGCTTTCACTTGATCGCCATGTTCAATCATTGCCTGTTCAATCATCTCTGGAGTCAAGACAAAACCATTTGAACTAGTATCGATATAAACGGGTTCAGCAGAAGCTAGTGTAATAATTGGTTCATATCCTGGATAAATTGGGGCTGGCATCAAGACTTTGTCTCCTGCCTCTAAAATAGCTAACAAACTAGCTGAAATGGCTTCGGTTGCACCAACTGTCACTAAAACTTCTGAAGTATGCCGATAGCTCACTCCATATTTTTCTTTCATAAAATAAGTGGCTGCTTCACGAACATCTGGTAACCCTGACATTCCTGAATAATGAGAAAAATTATCTTTAATTGCTTGTTTAGCAGATTCTTTGACATGTTCTGGTGTATTAAAATCTGGCTCTCCTAAAGTCAGTTTCAAAATCCCATCGATACCAGAAACCTGTTCATCAAAACGACGGATTGTCGATACTGCAATCTTATACACTTGTTTATTAAATCTATTTGTTAAATTCATTTACTGCCACATCCTTAAATAAGTTTATCTAAAACAGTTGTTCTAAAATCAGTCCACATAACCTCAAATATTTATCCATCAAACTAGATTAAACCTGTTTAGTTTTTTTTAACTAAAATTAGGATAGCACTTTTTTATTCTCTAATCAATTCTTAATGGAAAGAAAAAGGTTTTACACGTCATTTTATTGATAAAAGAAAAGGAAAAACTGGGAAATACCTTCTTATTCCTTAGATTCAATCGTTTTTTTCTTATCCTCTATAGTATCATACCCATAAAAAAAATGAAATTTTTATTTCAAAAAAGATTTTTTTCTTTCCATTTCCATAGATTGACCTTGCACTATTCAACATAGTTCTTTATAGTAAAAAGAAAATGGTTTGATGGAGGTCCTGATTAATGAAAGGAATTAGAAAAATTACCCCTTATGTCCCAGGGGAACAACCCAATTTTCCTGGGATGGTCAAGTTAAATACAAATGAAAACTCTTATCCCCCTTCTCCAAAAGTTAGCGAAGCTTTAACGGTATTCAATACTGACCGTTTAAAATTATATAGTTCATTAACCAATCAATCACTAAAAGAAGCGTTAGCTATTGAATTAGGAGTTGATACACAGCAATTAATTATTGGTAATGGCTCAGATGAAGTTTTAGCTTTTTGTTTTTTGGCCTTTTTTAATAGTTCAGATCCAATTTTATTCCCTGATATCACTTATGGATTTTATCGCGTATGGGCCGATTTGTTTAAAATTCCTTTCCAAGAAATTCCTTTAACAGATACATTTAAAATTGATTTTAGTGATTATTCGAAAAAAAATGGCGGTATTATTATTGCTAATCCCAACGCACCGACCGGTATTTATAAAGAAAATAGCGAAATCGAACAACTTTTGCAGCAGCATCCTGATGTTATTGTCATCATTGATGAAGCGTATATTGATTTCGCGGAGAAGTCTTCTATTGAACTACTAGATAACTATCCTAATTTAGTGATTGTGCGAACTTTTTCTAAATCTCGTTCATTAGCTGGACTCCGAGTGGGGTATGCGATTGGAAACCCTGAATTTATTCAAGTAGTAGAAAGTATAAAATCATCGTTCAATCCGTATTCTGTTGATATATTGGCTGAAAATTTAGCAGCAGCTGCCACTAAAGATCTTAACTACTATCAAGAAATAACAACAAAAATTTGTACGACTCGTGATTGGTTCAGTCAAGAAATTAGTAAAATCGGTTTCTTGTCTCTTCCTTCAAAAACTAATTTTATTTTAACAACCCACCCAGATTTAAATATGGAGGAGCTTTACAAATTTTTAGAAAAAGAAACTATTTTTGTCCGCTACTTCGGAAGTGTTCCTCGTTTGCAAAATTATTTACGAATTTCAATTGGTACCCAAACGGAAATGGAAAAAGTGAGTGATGCCTTGAAATCTTTTAAGAATCAGCAAAAATAAATTTGTTAGTAAAAAAACAGTTATTCCTTGAAAAAAACAAGAAGTGACTGTTTTTTTAATTGTTTGCTTGTTTGACCGCATCAATTACAGCATAACGAAAACCATTTTGTTCTAGTGCAGCAACGCCCTTAATTGTACTCCCACCAGGAGAAGTCACACCATCCTTCAATTGTGCTGGATGTTCTTTAGACTCCATAGCTAATTTTGCAGTTCCTAAAATCATTTGGGAAATAATTTCGAATGAAACGGGTCGTGACAATCCTTCCATTACAGCAGCATCACTTAACGCTTCCATAAAAATGGCTACAAATGCCGGACTACATCCTGCTACCGTTCCGAATGTTCCAAGTAACTCTTCTTTCACTTCTTTTACCATTCCAAGAGATTCCAGTAATTCAATGGTTTTCTTCTTTTCCAAATCAGTAAAGTTTTTAGAAAAACTCACTCCTGTTACGCCTTCATTGACACGCACTGGTGTATTAGGAATCGCATGAACAACTCGTGTATCATTTCCTAACAGTGATTGGTTTTCAGCAACTGTATGTCCACCAGAAACTGAAATCAATGTAGCTTTCCGTGGAAAAATTGGCGCTAAATCAGTTAAGATGGTTGGAACAACAGCGGAACCCGTTGCTAAAAAAAGGTAGTCACAATGACCAAAAGCCTCATAAGAATCCACTAGTTGAAACCCTAGTTGTGCTTGTAATTTTTCAGCCGTTCCACTTGAACCACCTTTGACAATCAACTCTTCTGGTAAAAGGACCTCTGCTTTTAATAATCCTTCAATCAAAGCACTTCCAATTTGACCTGCACCTATAAATCCTATTTTCATGAGTTTCATCCTCCAATTCTTTTGTAATTCAAAGAAGAAGTTAGTTATAGATAATCTATCTAACTTCTTCTTTATTTACTTATTTGAACTCCTAAAAAGTATTCACTCAGCTATTTACTATTGTTTTTAACTTAAGAATCAAGCAATCAATCCATTGATTACTTTTTCAAACTTAGCGATTTTTTGATCCGCTTCTTCTTGAGAACTTGCTTTTGTTGCTAAATAAAACTTAATTTTCGGCTCTGTACCAGAAGGACGAATCGCCACCCAACTGCCATCTTCCAAGAAATATTTCAATACATCAGAAGGTGGTGTCGTTAATTTCTCGACGTTTCCTTTAGAATCAGTTCGAGTTAATTCTTTGAAATCTTCTGTTTGGATCACATTAATATCTGCAAAAGATGTCCAAGCTTCTTCACGGAATTGTTTCATCAATGATTTGATTTTTTCGCTACCTTCGATTCCGCTTAATGTGACAGAAATCGTTTTTTCTTCAAAATAGCCATACTCTTCAAAAATAGCAATCAACCCATCGTAAAGTGTTTTGTCTTGTTTTTTATAATAAGCAGCAACTTCTGCCAAAAGGACTAAGGCTTGAATGGCATCTTTATCACGCACAAAGGATTTTACTAAATAGCCATAGCTTTCTTCAAAACCAAACATAAAGGTTTGTGAATGATCTTCTTCATACTGCTCAATTTTCTCAGCAATAAATTTAAAACCAGTTAACACATCGACCATTTTCGTTTTATATTTGGCTGCAATCGTTGTAGCTAATTCGCTAGAAACAATTGATTTTAGAACAACAGCATTTTCAGGTAATGTTCCAGCTTGCTTATGTGCTTCCAAAATATATTGAATGAAGATTGCACCTAATTGATTCCCAGTCAACACTTGATAAGAGCCGTTAGGCAAACGAACAGCTGCTCCTAATCGGTCGGCATCTGGATCTGTAGCAATCAATAAGTCTGCACCTTCTTTTTCGCCTAAAGCAATTGCATATTCAAAAGCAGATTTTTCTTCGGGATTTGGTGATTTAACAGTCGTAAAATCTGGATCAGCAATTGCTTGTTCTGGTACAAGAACAAATTTTTCAAATCCAGCTTGTTTCAACGCTTTTTCTCCAAGCATTTTCCCAGTACCATGTAAAGGTGTGTAAACTAATTTTAAATCAGCACCCATTTCATCAATCAAAGCTTGATTAATCGTTACAGTTTTAACCAACTCTAAATAAGCCTGATCGACTTCATCACCAATAATATGAATCAACCCACTAGCTTCAATTTCTGCTTCTGGCAATACATCAATTTTTAATGGATTTTCAACTGAACGAACATATTTTGTCAATGCATCTGCATCTGCTGGCGGCATTTGTCCGCCATCTTCCCCATATACTTTATAACCATTGTATGCAGCAGGATTATGAGAAGCTGTAATCATGATTCCAGTAAAAGCATTTAAATGTCGAACCGCAAAAGAAAGTTCTGGCGTTGGTCTTAAGCTTTCAAAAACATACGAAGTAATTCCATGTTGTGCTAAGGTTCTAGCTGCTTCCATTGAAAATTCTGGTGACATATGACGAGAATCAAATGCAATTGCAACGCCTCTTTTTTTCGCTTCGTCTCCTTGTGCATCAATAAAACGTGCTAACCCTTCTGTTGCTTGGCGAATTGTAAATATATTCATTCGATTAATTCCAGCACCTAAAATACCACGCATTCCAGCCGTTCCAAATTCTAATGGTGCGTAAAATGCATCTTGACATCTTTCAGGATCCGTTTTTAAATCGCTTAAATCGTTTTTTAATTGTTCAGGTAGGTTTGTTTCATTTACCCATTGTTCATAGACTTGTTCCCAAGACATGAATAACACCTCTTTTTCTAATGTTTTTAATCGCTTTATATTATATCATTCTACATCTTGAGAATAAAGAGAAGTAAAAATCTCTTTATTAAAAACGTTTTTTATTTAAATATTTTTTGATTTGCTACTAATTGATCAGTCACTAATGTTGGTTTTTGCGCGAAAAAGTCCGCAAATTTTTGACTCCATTTTTTTGTTTCCCTTGCTTCACCAAAGGCGGTCATTGTTTGATCGTATGCTTCAATCAGCTCATAAGTATATGGATGATAGTAATTCAAATGGACCACAGCTGCTTCTGGTAAACGCGGTTTGACCTTCATTTCTACGATTGGTTTTCCAATGCATAAACCAAACAAGGGAAATGTTTGGTATGGTAACTGTAATAATTCCGTTATTTCTTTTCCTTGTTTGCGGATACTTCCAACGATTACAGAGCCTAAGCCAAAACTTTCGACAGCAATAACCGCATTTTCAATGGCCAACGCAGCATCGGTTGTTGCTAATAAAATAGGCTCAATACTGTCTTCAATCAAATAATCGCTTTGATATTGGTCACTGACTATTTTTGTTCGCTGTAAATCACCCACAAACAGTAAAAATGCAGAACATTCTTCGATTTGTGGGTTCCCAGGATTCCATTCTACCAATTGTTTTCTAATTTCTTTATCTTGAATCACAATAATACTGTAGAATTGACCGTTCATCCAGGTCGGTGCTTGACGTGCAGCTAGTAATATCTCTTTCAGTTGCTCCTCTGGCAAAACAAATTGTTTATCAAAATCTCGATAACTACGACGATTTTTTAATAATTTTAACGTTTCATTCATACAATCCCCTCCATTACAGGTATTTTATCATACTATTTCTGACTCAAAACTATTTTCCGAGTAATTTCATTAAACTTTATTGAAAATAGCTCAAGATTCTCATCATTAATACGAGAAAAATTGATTCGAATGCCTTTTCTTTGTTCACTAAATAAAATACTTGGTGCAATCAATAACCCCTCTTTTACAAATAAATCCCACTCTTTTTGTCTAAAGTCACCCTTTTTCCAAACTGCCCAAAGATAAAAACCCCCTTTTGGTTTTTCAACTGACCACTCTTCCATATTAGCCAAAATACTATAAACAGCTTCTCCTCTTTTGAACAATGTCTTTCTTAATTCAGCAATTTTCGTTAAAAAAGTTGCATCATTTAACGCTAGATTAGCGAATAGTTGAGGAAAAATACTTAAAGAAAAATCCATCATTTTTCTTGCTTCAGCCAATTTTTGACTGACCGAAGAAGGCGCACTTAACCAGCCTATTTTTGTCGTTGAACCTAAAATTTTTGAGAGCGAACCAATGTAAAGAACATTTTCCGGATCTAGTTTTTTCAATGGTTGAATTAAATTTGATGAATGAAAATGAAGGCTGGCAAACACATCATCTTCAAGAATCGGAACTTGATAGTTTTGGCAAATTGCAATTAATGCTTTGCGCCGATTTAATGTCATGACTTTTCCCGTTGGGTTTTGAAAAGATGGATTTACCATGACCATTTTCACTCGCTGCTGTCTAATTACTTTTTCAAGCGAATCAATCTTGATTCCCTCTCCATCAATCTCTACTCCATATAAACGAATTCCAGCAGCTTGAAAAATAGGCAAGGCATAAAGAAAGGATGGATCTTCTATTGCTACACTATCCCCAGGTTTTAAAAGAACTTGTAAAATCAAAAATAAAGCTTGTTGAGCTCCTGAAGTGATTAATAAACTGTCAGGAGACAAATTAAAATGATATTCCTTTTCAATCGATTCTGTGATTGCTTGACGTAACGGATAGTAGCCCAAATCGTCTTGCTGTTCTTCTTCAAGAAAATGTTTCCATGTTAGTGCTGGGAAATCAAAACTTGGAATTAAATCCATAGGCAGCTCTCCAGTATATGCATCAATAATATCTTTTGAATTCATTTTAATGCTCTCTTCTATTTTATTTGTAACAGGATCATTTTGAGAAAAAGCATTTTGTTCCAAATATCTACGCCAATCGGTTTTTGGAACTGTAGTGATTCCCCACTTCCCTTCATTGACAATCGTTCCACTTCCTTGTTTGCGAACAATCCAGCCTAAAGATACTAACTCATCCAATGCATGAACGACCGTCGAACGATTTACTTCAAAAAAACTAGCTAATTTTCGTTCAGAAGGCAAACGCTCTCCAGGCAACAATTTCCCTTCTTTAATATAAGAAAGAATCAATTCCATAATAGTGATATAAATCGGTACACCTTTTTCCTTTTCAATATGCCACATAATATTAACTCCTATTCATATTCGATACTTGAGCAATAAACTATTTATCTAATTCAGAGAAGCAAAAATTGGATGAGTTGAAAATAACCCAATTGGCAGTTTTTGTCAACTTCCATTTGATTTATACTATTCTTAATTCAAAAAATAAGGAGTCGATTATTTTATGATAAAAAAAGTCGTTACAGTCGCAGGATCTGATTCTAGTGGTGGTGCTGGAATTCAAGCGGATTTAAAAACATTCGAAGAGTATGGTACATTTGGTTTTTCAGCAATCACAAGCATTGTTACAATGAATCCTGATGAGGGTTGGAGCCATTTAGTCACACCTATTGAACCAAATTTAGTTGAAAAACAATTAAAAACGATTTTTGCTGGCGCTCCTTTAGATGCGATGAAAACAGGAATGTTAGGAACTGTCGAATCAATTGAAATCACAAGAAATTATATCGATAAATTCGATATGAAAAATATCGTCATCGATCCCGTGATGGCCTGTAAAGGAACAACAGAATTATTACAACCAGAAAACGTTGCAGCAATGATTCAGCTACTTTTACCTAAAGCAACGATTACAACCCCAAACTTAGTCGAAGCTGGCATTCTTTCTGAAATGGGTGACTTGACTAGTCTTGAACAAATGAAACAAGCAGCAAAAAAAATTGTAACTTTGGGACCAAAAAATGTTGTTATTAAAGGCGGTCATCGCTTACAAACAGAACATGCAACGGACTTATTTTATGATGGTACTTCTTTTACTATTCTTGAAGGTGAACTGTATAAAACTGATTTCAATCATGGGGCTGGTTGTACCTTTGCGGCTGCAGTAACAGCTGGTTTAGCAAAAGGTTTTTCGGTTCCTCAAGCCGTTTCCATTGCCAAATCATTTGTTGCAGCTGCAATCAAGCATGGTCAACAAATTAATCCATTTTTAGGGCATGTTTGGCATGGCGCTTATAATGAAGCAGAAAAAAGAATCAATCAGGAAGGATAAGACAGCGTGAAAAATACCATTTCAATTCGTTCCATTGTACTTGTTGCTCTTTTTGCAGCACTGACTTTTCTAGGAACCACAATCAAAATCCCTGTACCCACGGGTGGTTTTATTCATCTAGGTAACTCGATTTTACTACTGGCAGTCTTATTAATTGGTTATAAAAAAGGCGCATTAGCTGGTGGCCTCGGTTTTGCTATCTTTGACATTTTAAATGGTTACGCTGCTGAAGCACCTTACTTTATTTTTGAAAGTTTTATTGTTGGTGGTGCAGCAGCATTAACTGTGCTTTTATTTAGAAATAAAATAGATTCAATTGGAAAAATTTTGACTGTCGCAACCATAACAGGAATTGTTAAAATCATTATGACTCAATTAAAGAATACAACGATGCTTTTTTTAGCTGGATCTAATTTATCCATTGCTTTCACTGGTGCCTTAAGCAAACTTCCTGCCACAATTGTTAATGTAATCAGTACGATTATAATTGTCGCTCTTGTTTATTTTCCTTTGAAAAAAGCGATGTCAAAAATCATTACAGATAGATAAAAATAACGAAACCCCAGAAAAATTTTGTAGATGTTTTTCTGGGGTTTGTAATTAAGAAAATATAATTTTTGGTGCGCAAAACACCTGTGCTAATTTTCTTATCCATTAAGAATTCGTTAACTTCAAATTAATAACCAGAAGAGAATTAATGTAAACCTATTTCTTCTAAAGATTTAAAAATTTGTATATAACCAATCCTAAAACCGTTCCCACTAGAAAAATACCTAAAAAAACTTGATAAAATTGAGTTTTTTCTTGTTTTTTATAGGTATTGAATACGCTAAATACAAGAAAGATTGACACAAATAAAATTAATAATACTAGAATCATGATAAAACCTCCTATTAATAATTTTTTTCAAAAAGCTAAGATGATTCTGTATTAATTTAACATAGAAAATTACTGCTAAAATAGCTTTGACATAAACAATCACTTTTTTATCTTAAATGGTTATTTATCTTTAACTCTTAATCAAAGCAATAAAAAAAGTAGCTCTTCTTTACAGAAAAACTACTTTTTTACTTCAATACTATTCTTTAGTCAAAATACTTTCCAAAATCCCAAAGATAATACCTGCCACTGGAAAAATGACCCAACTTACGCCCCAATTACCATAGATAAACGATTGAACCAGAAAACACACAACTACGATTGGCCAGTAAACTTTTTCAAGAATCAAAAGCAATGGTGGTTTTTTTTTATCTAAATCAGCTTTTGCTCGTGGACCAGGTTTGTCTTCATCAGAAACAAAGTATGTTTGATTGACTAATTTATCGAAACTACCCATAATTACGCCACCGAATACAAGAAAGAACACACCAATCGCTACAAGAATCAGCATCGCGCTCAATCCTAACATTTCATAAAAGTCCCCATACATAAATCGATCAAACGTCTCCGTAAAAATCAATAATGGACCTACTGACAAGATGCATAGTGACACACCCGTTACAATACACAACACAAATGAACGTTGAAACTGTTCTTTTCTTTTTCTTACTTCATTTTTGACAGAAATAGGAATCAAGCGATCATTAAACTGTCTACCTATTTGAGCCATACTAGTTCCAGCAATAATAAAGAAAGGAACACCAATTGCCGCCCCTAAAAAGATAAATAGTACTCCGATTACTTCGTTAATAAGTGCAGATGCCGCAAACATTGCAGCAACTCCTAAAATAATAATCATTACTCCCAGACCGATTAACGTCGCTCCTCGATGATATATAGCTAAGAAACTTTGTGCTTCTTGTGATGTAATCTCATCTAATTCATGACCATGCTCCGTTTCATAATCTTGTTTCAAATTCATTTCTTCAAGTAGCTCTTCAATGTTTCCAAATTCTGAAATCACAGCTCCGATTGCTTCATTTTCAGATTTTCCTTGTGCTTTTAAATCTTCATAGCGATCTTCTGCATTCGCCAATAAATCAGCCTTAAGTTGTTTTGTTTTTTCAGTTTCTTCTACCCCAAGAAAAAGAGCAGTTATATAATCATTAATTGTTTTCATTTTCTTCCTCCTTAATAAATTGGTTGACGACTTTTTTTGTTAAAAACCATTCTTGAATTTTTTCTTTTAGATAAACATTTCCTTTTTCAGTAATTTTATAATAAGTTCGTTTTTTTCCATGGGTGATATCTCCTGGAAATGATTCAATATAACCGTTTTTTTCTAAACGGTTGAAAGCTGAGTACAACGTGGTTTCTTTAATTGAATAGTTGTCTTGTGAAATTTCTTGAATTCGCTTTGAAATCGCATAACCATATGAATCACCTTCAAGTAAAACAGTTAGGATAAACGTATCGTTGTATCCTCTGATTGCATCACTACCAATCATTCTCCCACCTCCATTTTACTCCACCTAACGTACTACGTCTGTCGTTGTAATTAGAATACCATAATTACTCCGACAGGTAAAGTAAAAAAGCAAGACAAAATAAAAAATTTTGTCTTGCTTTCATTTATTTTCTTTAAATCGTATCTCCATTAAAAATAGAGTTCTTTACAATCACATAGTCAACTTTTCTAATGGCTTCAAGATCTTTACCACCTGCATATGAAATCGAAGATTGTAAATCTTGTTGCATTTCGACTAAAGTATCGGAAAGACTTCCTTTATGTTGAATCCAGATTTTCTTTCCTTCAACATTTTTCTTCTCACCTTTTTGAAATTCAGAAGCACTGCCAAAATACTCTTTTACTACAACGCCATTCTCTACTTTTGTTTCACCTGGAGATTCATCGTGTCCTGCAAATAATGAACCAATCATAACCATTGTTGCACCAAAACGCACTGATTTTGCGATATCACCATGTGTTCGAATTCCGCCGTCAGCAATGATTGGTTTTCTTGCAGCTTTAGCACACCATCTTAACGCGGCCAATTGCCAACCACCTGTACCAAATCCTGTTTTAATTTTAGTGATACAAACTTTCCCAGGGCCAATACCGACTTTAGTTGCATCTGCACCCGCATTTTCCAATTCACGGACAGCTTCAGGCGTACCAACATTACCAGCAATTACAAATGTCTCTGGTAATTTCTTTTTTAAGTGTTGAATCATTTTTATTACAGCATTAGAATGACCATGAGCAATATCAATTGTCACATAATCAGGGACTAAATTACGCTCAGCTAGTTCATCAACGAAAGCATATTCTCCTTCTTTAACACCAACACTGATAGACGTGATTAATCCTTTGGCATTCATTTTCTCCATAAAAGGGATACGAGCAGCTTCGTCAAAACGATGCATAATATAGAAGTAATCATTTTTTGCTAAAAATTCAGCAATTGATTCATCGACGATTGTTTGCATATTAGCGGGAACTACAGGCATTTTAAAGCTATGTTTTCCTAAAGTTACCGTTGTATCACATTCAGAACGACTATTCACAATACATTTATTTGGGACAAGTTGGACATCTTCATAATCAAAAACTTTCATGAGTTATTGCCTCCTAAGTAATTCGTAATAAATACGCAAAAAACACGAACATTCATCCAAAATCGTTCGGATTTTTACACACCTATGCTAATTTACACTATTTTATTAGGAATGTCAAAGAAGTATTGACGAAAATTCAACAGTTATGCCTTTTTTTAATATTTGGGTAGACTTCCCTTTATAATTGCACATATTATTTTCATTATTTAACTTTTTTACATAAATTGCTACTTTCTAAATCTTTTTTAAAACTGCTTTAAAAGAACTAGTTTGATTTAATTCCTATCGAAACTGAGGTATAATGACTGGGAAATGTATTTTATTTAGGAGGCCAAGCCATGTTAAAAATCGAAAGAATTAAAACAGGTGTTATTCAAGAAAACTGCTACTTAATTTATAATGATGAACATTTATTAATTATTGATCCTGGAAATGATGCTGAAAATATTAGCGCTCTTATTCAAAAAACGAATAAAAAAGTTGCAGCTATTTTATTAACACATACGCATTACGATCATATTGGCGCAGTTGAAAGCCTTCGTAAAGAATATCAGGTTCCTGTTTATGTTAGTCCCTTGGAACAAGCATGGTTATCTAATCCTGAATTAAACTTATCTGGATTAGTTAGACATGATGATATGCCTGACGTGATTGTTCGCCCTGCCGAAGTTGAGTTCACGTACTCTGATTATGAAATTGGCGGAATGCGTTTTTCAGTTATGCCTACACCTGGCCATTCGATTGGAAGTGTTAGCTTTCTATTTGACGATTTTGTTATTTCTGGTGATGCATTATTTAAAGGCAGTATTGGACGAACAGATCTCCCTACTGGAAATATGGAACAATTGCTTCACAGCATAAATACTTATTTATTTACTTTGCCTGATGAACTACCTACCTACCCTGGGCATGGAGACGCTACAACAATCGGTCATGAAAAAAGAACGAATCCATTTTTTAACTAATTTATTTAGGAGGAAATAAAAATGAATAAAGCAACTGTTTTGTATTTGGTTCGACATGGAAAAACGATGTTCAATACTATTGGACGAACTCAAGGTTGGTCTGACACGCCATTGACAAAAGAAGGCGAAAAAGTCATCCACGCTCTTGGTTTAGGCTTGAAAGATTTTCCGTTTGAAGAAGCTTATTCAAGCGATAGTGGACGCGCTATGCAAACCGCACGAATTATTTTACAAGAACACGAAAAAGGAAATACGATTCCTTATAATGTCGATCCCCGAATTAGAGAATGGTGTTTTGGTTCCTTAGAAGGTGGTTATGACGGAGAATTATGGGGAGTCGTTCCTAGAGTTTTAGCATTTAAGGACTATAATGATATGATGACAAATCGAATTAGTTATCAAGAATTAGCTGAAGCAATCATTGCAGCTGATACCGCTGATTGGGCGGAACCTTACGAAAAGATTCGTGAGCGCGTTTGGAATGGTTTTGAAGACATCGCTCATAAAAGAGAAAAAGACGGCGGCGGCAATGTAGTAGTTGTTTCACACGGCTTAACTATCTCCTTCATGCTTTCATTGATTGATAATAGTTTACCAATGCAAATTGGGCTTGAAAATGGTAGTGTTACTAGATTGACTTATGAAAATGGCACATTTAGTATTGATTCTGTAAATGATACTCAGTATATAAAAAATGGCTTTGCTTTAAGAAAATAACAAAAGGTAGAACAATCCGTATATAAAAAAACAGTGAGAGTGAGACAAAAGTAAAAAACACTTTTGTTTAATCTCTTAAAACCGAACAAACGGTGGTGCAAAAGCAGCTCCTTCGGAAATAAGCCGAAATTTACCAAAAATTTGAAGAGCAATTTCCGGAAATTCCTTCTTATTTCTCGGAGCTAACCGCTTTTTTCCCAACCTCGTTGTTTCTTTTATATACGGATTGTCATTGTAGCACAAACCTGTTTTATCAACTATGTTGCTTCACAACTTTTACTGCTTTACGAGAATTTTGCACTTTTTCGATAGACTCATCATAGTTTTTTGATGCATAGGCAAAGAAAAGTACATCAACCACATATAATTGAGCGGTTAATGAAACTGTCGCTGCACTTCTTAAAGGTGCTTCATCAGCTTCTGCCGTAACTAATAAAATATCCCCTTTTTCTGCTAAACTGGACGCCGAATTTTTCGTTAGTGCAATCAACATTGTTCCACTTTTTTTAGCTAGCTCTGCTAATGCAATCACTTCACTTGTCATTCCAGAATTAGAAATACAAATCAAAATACTTTTTGAATGATTGGTACCTATAGCCGAAGCCAAGAGTAAATGATCCAATGTACAAAAAACCATTTTCCCTAACCGTGTAAACTTTTGATAAATATCTTGGGCAACCAATGATGATGCACCTAAACCATATACATAAATAACCGAAGCTTCTTCAATCGCCAAAACAGCTTCATCGATTGCTTGCTCGTTTAAAGCTTCTGTCGTTCGTTCTAAAACATGAACAATTCTTGATTGCAGTTTTTGCTTAATAGCAGCTGTAGATTCACTATCTTCAACTTCGGTATAGTTTTCAGAATTTGTCGCACCCAAATTAGCTGAAAGCAATAGTTTTAATTCCGTAAAACCATTGACATTAATTGAATGACAAAAACGAATAATTGCGGCTGGACTAGAATCAGCTTTTTTTGCTAATTCTTGGGCGCTTAGTGTAATTACTTCATTGATATGTTTAATGATATAATCGGCAATTTTTTGTTCTGATTTTGGAAGATTTTGTCGATGATCTTGAATTGTAAAAATAATATTTTGTTGCATTTCTTACTTCTCCTCTTTTCGATTATGGAAGATAAAGTTCTTAATGGTCTTATTTTATTATAACTCATTTTCTTTGAGTGGTATGAATTTTAAATTAAATAAGTAAAAAAAGTCAGATTTAGTAATAGTTTTTAAAAAAGGATAGATGAAGCCTTAATTTTTCAGAATACTTTCTTTTTCATTTTATACTACAGAAAAACAGTTGAGATTATGCATTATAGCAGTTCTCTCAACTGTTTACCTTTTATTAATTTGTTTCTTTTAAATCTTTTGGAATTCCAAAGAAGAAGGTTGCTACAAATCCACCTGCATACGCAGCAAGTAAACCTAAGACATAAGCCATCCACTGGTTGTTAGCAATTAATGGAATAAGAGCCGCTCCACTTGGTCCAATTGCGATAGCTCCAACATTCCCAAAAGCTCCGATTACAGCTCCACCGATACCTCCACCAATACAAGCAGTTACAAATGGACGTCCTAAAGGTAATGTTACACCGTAAATAAGTGGTTCACCAATTCCTAGAATCCCAACAGGCAAAGCTCCTTTAATCATTTCAACAAGTTGAGTGTCTTTTTTACAACGAATCCAAAGAGCAATTGCTGCTCCAACTTGTCCACCACCAGCCATTGCTAGAATTGGTAAAAGCAGGGTCATTCCTGTTTGAGAAATCATTTCGATATGAATTGGGGTCAAAATTTGATGCAACCCAAACATGACCATCGGTAAGAAGGTTAAACCTAGTGTAAAACCAGCTAACATTCCGCCTCTTTCTAAAATAACATTTATTGATCCAACTAAACTATTTGAAATTAATCCAGCAACTGGCATAATCAAAAAGATTGTCAATAAACCAATAACTAATAAAGAGATTGTCGGCGTTACAATGATATCAATCGCATCTGGGACGAATTTGTGCAATTGTTTTTCAACTAATGAAAGTAACCATACCGCAAAAATTACTCCGATAATTCCACCTTGGCCAGCTGATAAAGAGCCACCAGTTAGTATATTCGGCAGTGGGGCTTCGGGGTTCATACCTGTCAACATAGTAATCCCACCAACGACCCCACCTAAAGCTGGTGTTGCACCAAATTCATTCGCACTATTGATACCAGTATAAATTGCAAGATAAGCAAAAATACCATTTTTAATAATGTTTAATACATCAATATACTGTTGCCAAGAAGCATCGAGTTGTCCCGCTACTAGCATGTTTGACATAACGGCAGCAGCTCCACCAATAATTCCTGCACCAACAAAGGCTGGAATCAATGGAACAAATATATTAGAAATTGATTTTAATACTTTTTTAAATCCAGAATTACTATTATTTTTTTGCTTTTGGGCAGCTTTCATTTGTGCCGCTTTTTCTTCAACTAATTGTTTTCCTGAATGATTTTCAGTTTCTTCAGTAACAATTGTTTCTGGGAACGGGTCGCCAAGTTTGACACCCACCATATCTACCATTTCTTGTGCCACTTTGTTTACTGTTCCTGGTCCAATAACGACTTGGAGAGTATCGTCTTCAACCACTCCCATAACACCGTCAATATTTTTTAATTCTTCTAAATCCACTAAGTCGTAATCGCGAATATCCATACGGACACGTGTCATACAATGACGAAGTTTAGATACATTTTCTGTACCACCAACTTTGCTATAGATTTCCCTCGCTATACGTGTGATTTTCTCTTCAGCCACTTTTCTTCCTCCTATTGATTTATATTGTATTTTTTATAAATTGATTGCCATCGATTAATTTTTGTTCTGCTTCTGCTTTTGTTGAAGAAGTCAAGATCATAACAATTGCTAGTTTTACATTTTCATCTGCTGCTACAAAGTATTTTTCAGCTGTTTCATAGTCACAATCCGTTGCTTCCATAATAATTCGTTTAGATCGTTCAACTAACTTTTCATTTGTTGGTTTGACATCAACCATTAAATTATTGAATACTTTCCCAATTCCAATCATTGAAATTGTAGATAACATATTTAAAATCAATTTTTGAGCAGTTCCCGATTTTAATCTTGTAGAACCTGTCAAAAATTCTGGTCCTGCATCCACTTCAATTGGAAATTGAGCGAATTGACTGATTTCAGCGTTTTTATTACAAGAAATCGAAGCAGTTACAGCACCTATTTGAGCTGCATACTCTAATCCACCGATTACATAAGGCGTTCTTCCACTCGCTGCAATCCCCACAACGATATCTTTATCTGTTAAATTCAAATGAACTAAATCTTCTTTTCCTAACTCACTTGAGTCTTCTGCCCCTTCAACTGCTACTGTCATCGCTTGTTCGCCGCCAGCGATTAATCCTTGAACAAGCTCAGGTTCAACACCAAAAGTTGGTACACATTCCGCAGCATCTAAAATTCCCAAGCGACCGCTTGTACCAGCTCCCATATAAATTAAACGTCCACCTTTATTAAAGCTTTCAATTGCCTTTTCAATTACTGGGGCAATTTCAGGCAATGCTTCTTTAACTGCAATCGCAACTTTTTGATCTTCTGTATTCATTTTTTCTAATGCTTCTACAATCGTCATTTGATCAAGATTCATCGTATCTTTATTTCTTCGTTCTGTCGTTAGGTTTTCTAAATTCATTTGCTATTTGCCCACTTTCTACTAATCTAAATTTTTTACCTGCATGAATTGCTTTAATCAATGAGTGATCTTTTTCTACGACCGTTGCTGCAACGGTTACTTTAGGATCTGCTTCTAAATCATGTTTCGTTAATTGAATTTCTCCCATATATCGTTCATAAAGTTGATTATCAATCGTAACACTACCCTTGTTTCTTTCCTTGGTATAGGCTTTTTCAGGAACTATTTCAGGAATCACTTTAAATCTTGCTTCTGCGCTTCGGATAACATCTCTAGCATCGTCTTGACGATTGACATGATTGCCAAGAATAAGTGAGTAATAGTCACTACCAGATGATTCTACTTCTAAAAGCAAAATATTTTCATTTTCATGGTAAGAAAACTGATTGATTGTTCGGTCATCAATTTCTGGATCACCAATATAAACAGCATCCACACAAAACGATTCTTTAAGCTCAATTGCGGCTGCTAATGGATTAACATATCGATGTTGTTCCAAAGTTGGTAGTCCTTCTTTTAACGGACCTCTTAATCGTTGGTTACCTGGAACAAAAGCAAATGTTCGAATGCCATTTTTTTTAAGCCAACTATTTTTTTCAACTAAAAACGCATCACTCAATCCAGTTTCTGGTCGAGGGTAATAATTATGCCAAGCTTCAAAACGCTCGAAATCGGCACCATGTTGCTTTAGTTCTTTAAGTTCTTCTAGGGTAATCGTACTCGCATTTAGTCCAATATCTATAGTTTTTGAGGCTTCTGCTATTTTTTGATTTGAAATTGCATAATCCATTCGAAGCCCAGTAACACCGATTTCCAAAAGCTGATCAAGTTTTTCGAATGAAAAACCTGCTTTAGCTAAAGCTTCTCCAGAAATATCAACCATCAACTTCATTTTCAGTTCTTGAGCATGCTTTCCAAGAACCTTTAATCGATCAAAATAAAGACTTGCATCTTCTTCTGGAATATGTAAGGAGGTAAAGATGCCTTTAAAACCAGCTTGTTGCATCTTATGCAAATAATCTATTTTTCTTTGATCTATGTCTTCGCCTAAAAATACAGATAATCCATTCATTTAAATTTCCTCCTTCACTAGAACGACTTCATTATAGTATAAATAAAATATAATTTCAAGTTACAACAAATTTTAAGCCAAAAAATGAAATATAATTTCAAATAAACTATTTATTATAAAAGTTTGCATCAAAAAAGTGGAGAGAACTGTATCAGCTCTCTCCACTTTTTAGTTTTCTTATTAAGTTATCATTATTTGTTTTTAAGCTTTCGCATGACCAACTTCGTCACCAGCAACAACGTCACCTGTTTTAGTTAACTCAATTGATTTTGCGGCATCAGAGTTCGTAATAACAACAATCATATCCGTTGCTTTACCAGCTGCCTTAATGTCATCAAGGTTAACGACTGCAACTAATGTTCCTTTATTTACCTTGCTTCCATCTGAAACTTTCACGTCAAATGGGCCACCATTTAATTCAACCGTGTCGATTCCCATATGTAGTAAAACTTCCAAACCATTTGCCATTTTCATACCGATTGCATGTTTTGTTTGAAAAACGCTTAGTACTTCACCTTCAACAGGAGCGTATATTTCACCATTTTCAGGAATTACAGCAAAGCCATCACCCATCATTTTTTGAGAAAAAACAGGATCATTCACTTCAGTAATTGGAATTATCTTTCCTGTTGCTACTGCATATAATGTATCATTAATAACTGGTGCTTCTTTCTTTTTTAAAAATCCAAACATGATATTCCCTCCATTTATTAGAAACTAGTATAAGTATAAGAAAAGAAACGAATAATTACAATAGATGACTGAGACTATTATTTTTTTTTACTTTTTCTTTAATCCTTTGTTGTGTTTCTTATCATCAAACAGTTATACTAATAGTAGATTGACATTTTTTTCAGAAAGGGATGAATATATGCTTTTGTCTAATCTTTGGAAAGCAATTATTTTTGGAATCATTGAAGGTGTTACTGAGTGGTTGCCGATTAGTAGCACCGGTCATTTAATTTTAGTAGACGAATTTATCAAAATGAATTTAAGTTCAGATTTTATGGAAATGTTCAATGTTGTGATTCAACTTGGTGCTATTATGGCAGTTGTTGTAATATATTTCCATAAACTAAACCCTTTTTCTCCTCAGAAAACTGAGATAGAAAAAAAAGATACTTGGATTCTCTGGTCAAAGGTTATAGTTGCCTGTACGCCTGCAGCAATTATAGGAATTCCGCTGGATGATTGGTTAGAGGCAAAATTCCATAACTTTTTCGTGGTATCATTGATGTTAATTGTTTATGGAGTAGCTTTCATTTTAATTGAAAAGAAAAATAAAACTCGTCAACCAAAATGTACGGATTTAAGAAGTTTCACTTATAAAGCTGCTGTCATTGTAGGTTTTTTCCAAGTTCTTTCTTTGATACCAGGTACTTCACGATCTGGTGCAACTATTTTAGGAGCCATTATGATTGGCGCTTCTCGCTTCGTTGCAACTGAATTTTCTTTTTTCTTAGGAATTCCTGTGATGTTTGGTGCAAGTTTTCTAAAAGTAGGAAAATTTATTATGAAAGGGAATAGTTTTGGTTTTTCAGAAACGATAATTTTATTGACAGGTTGTATTGTTGCCTTTGTAGTTTCTGTTATCGTCATCAAGTTCTTGATCAATTACATCAAGAAAAATGATTTTACTGTCTTTGGATGGTATCGAATTTTACTAGGAGTATTTTTGATTAGTTATTGGCTATTTTCTTGATTCTAAGAGATTGAGATAAACAGCTACTCTTGTAAATAACAATTTAATCAATATAAAAACGAACATTTACAAAATTCAAGTTTTATTTTTTGTAAATATTCGTTTTTTGTAGTTCACTTAATCGAAATAGTACAGATTAATTTTAAGTGAACTAGAACAAAACACTTTCAGAATAAAAATAAAGAGGTTGAGACAAACAGCCACACGATGTAAAATAATCAGAATTCCGAAAATCCATTTTTCCTCACCACTTACAAGCAGGCAATACTTAATGCTTCATTCAACAACTCAAGCCTAATAATTAGGCTAAAACTTTAATTAAACGATGATAATGATTATCATTCTAAATTAGAATAAATATATTTAACTAACAACATCAAAACCTTTATTTATATGATTATTTTCTAATTGATAATCACTATCGTTCTCAATTACACAATTTCATTATCAATTAGATTTCTTTTATGTTATGCTCTATTTGAGGAGTGATTACAATGATATTATCTAATGAAAAAAAAGCAATGTTTTCTACGGCGGTATGTCTTATTTTTATGATTCTTGGTTTTATACTGGAAAAAGTAGGTATCCAATTTTACTATATTAGTTTTGTCCTTGCTATTCTTTTTGGCGGTTTTAAACAAACAAAAGAAGGCTTAATCGAAACATTTGAAGACAAACGTTTAAATGTGGATTTACTAATGGCATTAGCAGCGATTGGTGCCTGTATTATTGGTAACTGGTTTGAAGGTGCAATGTTAACTTTTATTTTCTGTTTAAGTGGCGCATTAGAGGAATATACAACTAATAAAAGCAAAAATGAAATTACTAGTTTAATGAATATGCAACCTGAAAATGCCCTGATTCTAAATGAAAATGGTGAAACATCCGAAGTTCCAGTAAGTGAATTACATATTGGCGATCTACTTTTAGTTCCTAAAGGAGCTAGTATTCCTATCGACGGAATTTTACTTAGTGATGCTACAACGATTGATGAGGCGGCAATTAGTGGAGAATCGATTCCTGTAGAAAAGAAAAATCAAAATGAACTTTTTGGTGGTACGATTAATCTCGGAAATGCTATTAAAATGAAAGTAACGAAAAACAGTGAGGATACATTATTCGCAAAAATTATTCGTCTTGTTGATGAAGCACAAAATACGCCTTCCCAAACAGCTAGTTTTATTGAAAAAATTGAAAATATTTATGTAAAAGCTGTTTTGATTGCTATCCCATTAATGATTATTATTCCTTATTTCTTTTTAGGCTGGTCTTGGAATGAAAGTTTTTATAGAGGAATGGTTTTATTAGTTGTTGCTTCTCCATGTGCATTAGTCGCTTCTGCTACACCAGCAACTTTGGCTGCTATTTCAAATGGCGCTAGAAATGGCGTTCTGTTTAAAGGCGGTGTTTATTTAGAAAATCTTGCTTCGTTAAAAGCAATTGCCTTTGATAAAACTGGAACGCTTACCAAAGGAATTCCAATTGTCACGGATGCTATCTTCTTATCTGATAAACAAGAGGCTCTAAATGTTTTGGTTGCCTTAGAAAGAAGATCAACTCATCCATTAGCACAAGCGATTATCAAACATTTTAATAATGAAAATACTAAAAATTATGATGAATTAGATGTAAAGGATATCGTAGGTTTCGGTATGGAGGCAACGATTGATTCTGTCGTTTGGCAATTAGGGAAAAGTTCTTTAAACGAACAAACGGTAGTTTCTGAAGAACTAGCTGCTTTAATCAATAAGTTACAACAAGAAGGCAAAACAGTCATCTACTTGTTTAAGGAAAATAAAATCGTCGCTTATTTAGGTTTGTTAGATGTTCCAAAACCAGAAGCCAAAAATACTTTAGCCTATTTTAAAAATGAAGGCATTCATACAACGATGATTACGGGAGATCATGCGCAAACAGCTGCTGCAGTAGCTGATATTCTTGATATTGATGAAGTTCATGCGGATTGCTTGCCTGAACATAAAAATGAATTAATCAAACAACAAAAAGAACAATATGGGATTAACGCTATGGTGGGTGATGGAATCAATGATGCTCCTGCTCTTGCAAATGCAGCGATTGGTATCGCTATGGGACAAGGAACAGACATTGCTATGGACGTTGCTGACATGATCTTGATGAAAAATGATTTGGAAAAACTACAAATGAGCCATATGTTATCTAAAAAATTAAAAAAAACTGTGACAATTAATATTCTTTTTTCAGTAACTGTTATTCTTTTATTGATTGCTTCAAACTTTTTCCAAATCATCAACTTACCTTTGGGGGTAATTGGTCACGAGGGAAGCACTATCTTAGTTATTTTAAATGGTTTGAGAATGTTACGAACAATTCCAATTACTGAAGAAAAAACAAAAAATACGCCTACGATTCATTCGTCACGAAAATTAGCTTAAAATAGACCAAAGTTAAGAATCGATTTATTCTTAGTTTCTAAAACCGAACAAATGATAATCTTAATATTTTTTAGCTCTGGTTTATTACGAGAACCTAAGCTCCCTCCCCCCATAATAACAAGCGCCAACTCATGTAAAAGTTTTATGAGCTGGCGCTTATTTCAAAAAAAACGAAGAACAAAACAATTCAATAGCTTACCTTTCATTCTTGTCACTAACCATCTTTGTCTATCCCTTCCCTTTTCTGTTTATCTAATACAATATTTTCAATCAGTAAGAACTAAATTCTTGGTTCATTCATTTCGTTTAAAAACTCATTTAAAAAGCTTTCTAAAAATAGATGTCTTTTTTCACCTATTTTCTTTGCATATGAGGTATTTAGAGTATTTTTTAATAGAAGTAACTTTTCATAAAAATGATTAATAATCGTACTGGATTTTCGATATTCTTCCTTAGTCAAATTAGCTCTTGCATTTTCTTTGGGATCAAACATGAGATGCTTTTTATGACCACCATAGTAAAATGTTCGAGCAATCCCTATTGCTCCCATTGCATCTAATCGGTCTGCATCCTGAACGATTTTCCCTTCAATGGTTAATTCTTTTCTTTCTTTCAAATTACTACTGAAAGAAATATTTTTCAAGATAGTAATGATCTCAGCAATTTGATTAGTGGTCAAATCAATTTCCTTTAAAAAATTTATCAATTCAAAATATGCCTGCTCTTGTTCAACAACTAATTTTTCATCAACCACATCGTGCAGGTAAGCGGCTGAAATTACAATAAATCTGTTGCAGGATTCAGTGAAAGCTATTTTTTCAGCCATATCGACAACTCTATTTATATGGTCTATTCCATGACCCGTTTGATCCTTAGAAAGCTTTTGTTCTACATAGTTTTTGATTCTTTCTAGTTGTTCTTCTTTAGTCATTTAAATAATAATTCCTCCTCGTTGTTATTTAAAAATTTTCTTTACTTGCCATTTTTTAGAATAAAATTAATAGATTAAGAAACTATTTTAGTGTTAAGGGAAAAAACTTGTCATCTTTTATTGCAATGAGAGGTTGGATTAGGTATAATGATTAATGTTGAATTACATATGGATTTCCATATGTAAGACCCTATTTTATCGGAGGTGAAAGAAATGCCAAATATTGAATCTGCAATTAAACGTGTACGCACAAACACTACTGCGAATACTAAAAATTCATCTCAAAAAAATGCGATGCGTACAGCTGTCAAAAAATTTGAAGAAGCTGTTGCCGCTGGAAGTGACAACGTAGATGCATTATATAATGAAGCTGTAAAAGCTGTGGATATGGCTGAATCAAAAGGATTAATCCATAAAAACAAAGCAAACCGCGACAAAGTTCGTTTGGGCAAAAAAATCGCTAAATAATGAATTCTTGAAGTTAACGTTTTGTTAGCTTCTTTTTTTATTCACAGATTGAAGAGATTGAATAAAATTTTTTTCATCTCTTCAATCCTGATACTTGTTAAGTTTTCAATCACTTGAAAAACACGTCCTGTTTCAAATACCTGCTCTGTTTGAATTAAAATACTACCTACTTAATTGCTTTGACATTTTTAGGATAAACAGTTCAAATAAGAGTTCTTTTTCCATTTTCCCTGTTTTCATTTTATAATCATTTTCAACTAATTCATCATAGATTTCCTCTAATCGCTTTAATTCGAAATTCCGTATTTTTTGCAAAGCTAGTTTTACACGATACGGATGTACCTTCACCGTTTCTGCAATATTAGATTGTTGATACCCTAATTTAGCTAAAATTTTTGTTTGTAAGAATAGACGGACTTGATTAAGTAAAATAGCATTTAATTTGATTGTTTCCTCTCCTTGCAACAACAAGTCTTCATATAACTGTATCGCCTTCTCACTATTACCAGATAAAACATCGTTCGTTAAATCAAAAACATTATGCTCTAATGATTTCGGTACCAACTCTCTAACTGCAGTTAATGTAATACTTTTTGAGTCTAAAGCATATAAAAATAATTTTTGCATTTCTCCCATTCCTTTAGACAAATTATAATCTGTTAATTGTAACAATAAATCAAATGCTTCCGAACGAATAGTGTAGCCTTCGTTATGAATAGTTTGCTCAATATATTGACGAACTTCACGTTCTCCCATAGGATTAACTTCCACAACTTCTGAAAGTTTTTTTAGATTTTTAGTGATTTTCTTTCGCTCATCAAGCTTTTCAAAATTTGCTACAATCACTAAAATCGTTGAAGGCGAAGGTTGTTGTAAATATTGAATCAAAGCGTCAATATTATGTTCTATAGCTATATTTTTTCGTTCAGCTGTTAAAAAATATGGATGTTCAATAAATACTAAGCGATAATCTCCAAAAAACGGAATCGTTTCTGCTTCTTCAATTGCAACCGAAAGAGGCACTTGTTCCATATCAAAATAAGATAAATTAAACTGATCATCTTCAGTTTTTAAAACTTGATTAGTTAATTCTAGTTTAAATTGTTCAATCAAATAAGTTTCTGTTCCTTGTAATAAATAGACAGAAGAAAATTTTTGTGATCGGATTTCTTTTAATGCATTTTGTAAATTCATATTTGCCCTCTTTTCTCTTTTCCATCCTATCATGAGCTAGCAAGAATTACTAGCATCTCTTTGAACTCTTCATAAGAAACTCACTAACCAAGTTTTAAATCTTACTAAGACTATTTTAAGATGGTTTTAGCAGCGGATAATGAAGTAACAGGTGTCCATTCATAATAAATCATCCCATTCTCCTTCGTTTGATAAATCGTTACTTGATTTTTTGCTAAGGTAGTAAGCGTTTCTTGATTCGGATGACCAAAACGATTGTTTCTTCCACAAGAAATAATCGCTTCATTTGGCTGGATTTTTTTGATAAAATCAGCTGAGCTTGATGTCTTACTTCCATGATGACCTACTTTTAATATATCTATTGCCAAATCTGGGAATTCTGCGATTAATTGTTGTTCTCCTTGACTTTCTAAATCACCAGTAAGTAAAATTTTTTTCCTAGCAATTTGACTGAATAAAACTAATGAATCATTATTATCACCTACGCCAGCAACTTTAGGAGCAAGTACATTCATATTTATAGTGGTCTCAAGTGTCGTATTGGCTAAAATTGAATAACATTTGGTACCAGCTTTTTTTAAAGCTTGAATTATGGTTCGAAAGCCTATTTTTTGTTCAGTTCCTTCTGGATAATAGACGTCTTTTATCGGAATTTTTTCATTCAGAATCAATAAATCACCAAAATGATCTTGATGTCCATGAGTAATAAAAACTTTATCTAATTTTTTCACTCCGCGACTTTTTAGAAAAGGAATCAATGAATTTTCAGCATTAGCTTTTGCTTTTTGTCTAATTGCCCACGGCTCTTTCCCTATCTCCATTTTCCCTCCTGTATCGATCAAGATATTTTCAGCATGAAAAGGGGTTTGAATAAAAATGCTATCGCCTTGACCAATATCAACAAAAGCAAGAATTCCTTTAGCTGAAAAATATTTTTGATTCATAATCAATACTAAACCAAATAAAAGCAAAAGCGTTTTTTTCGATCTCTTTAATAAAGAATCTAGTAATAATAAAATTACTATAAATGATAAAATAAACATTAAGGGTGTAAAGCTACCAGTCACAATCGTAAAAACGGTGTTTTGACCGAACCAATCAAATACGAGTTGTAAAAGACTAAAGAATTTTTCTAAAACTCCTTGATAAAAGGGAACCAAAAATAAGAATGAACTAATAAAACTGAGGGAAATCATTGGAAGTAAGAATTTTTCAAAAAATGGAATTAAAAGAAAAGTAAATAAGCTGCCAGTTGCTTGCCATTCAAAAAAAGACAGTCCTATTACTGGAATCGTCACTAAACTTAATAGTAGAGAAAAAAAGATTGTTTGTAGCCAAGTTGATTTTATTCTCTTTGCAATTGGATGAATGTATAGGATAGAAAAAGATAATCCGAAGCTAAGTTGACCACCTGCCGAAAATAATAGATAAGGAGAAAATAATAAACAAATCAAAAGGGTACAACTCCAACAATCTAACTGAGATAATCCTAAATCGAAACGACGATTAAATAATTTTATACAGGATTGACAAAGTGCTCGAATAATACTAATTGATCCACCTGTGATACCAGCATAAAAAAAACAAAAAAGAAGTTCCAACCAAAAAACTTGTTCCCTCATAAAGCCGAATTTCAAAAAGAAAAGACGAAATTTATTGAGAAAAAAAGCCACATGCATTCCTGAAAGACTAAATAGATGAAGAATCCCAATGCTTGCCAAAATCGTTTGCTTTTGAGCAAATTCATTTGCTTTAAAACCAAATAACAGAACATTAAAATACATTGCTGTCTCTGTTAGAAAGGTGTTATTACAATAATTAATTGCCTTTTTTCGCAAAATTGATAGACAACTCGGTAAATTGCTAAAATTGATGGATTCCTTTTTAATCTCTGTAATTTTCTCAATTTGAAGTAATTGATAGATTCCCTTTTGTTTCAGGTAGTTTTGGTAATCAAATCCGTTTAAATTCGTTTTTGGAAGCGGTGTTTCCATTTGCCCAGAAACTGAGAGTGTTACTAGCTGATCAATTGCTTGCCATTCTCTCAGTTCTTCTTCTGTTTTGATTCGATAAAATGCCACCATTTTTTGCTTATGATATACTTTTCCTACTACAGAACCTTCTACCTTTAAAAGATCCCCATCAACCTCAAACTGATCTGGTTTAACAAAAAGCTTACCGTTCCAAGTCGTTTGCTCGTCAAAACGTGTTCTTGATTCTTTTATACGAATATGTGCTACAGAAAGCAACAGTATCAACAGCGATATAAAGCAACCATAAATCACTGCTTTATTTCTAGTTGCTAAGACTCGAATCAATATGAAAATTGAGAAAAAGAAAGCCAACCAATGAAATTTCAATAAGCAAATGGTTGGCCCAATCAAGAATATTACTGAAAAAATCCAATAATTATTATTCTGTTTCAGAGAAGTCTTTAAATCGTTCAGTCTCTTCTCCTAATTGTAATTCAGCAAAATATTTTTTTGATAAAACAACTTGATTTACCTCAGCACCAACTTGTTTGATTAAATCTAATGCATAGGCATCATTTCGATAATCTTTTAAATAATGAATTTTTTTGATTCCTGCTTGCAAAATCATCTTGGTGCATTGTAAACAAGGAAAATGAGTCACATATATTTCGGCATTTTCTGTTGCAATGCCGAATTTTGCACATTGTAAAATGGCATTCATCTCCGCATGAATCGTACGGACACAGTGATTGTCTACCACATAACATCCATCATCAATACAATGAACATCCCCACTGACAGAACCATTATAGCCTCCAGCAATCATTCGTTTATCTCGAACGATTGTTGCGCCTACTTCTAAACGTGTACATGTACTTCTTAAAGATAATAAGACACTCTGAGCCATAAAATATTGGTCCCAAGGAATACGTTCTAAAGTCATTTAATCGCTCCATTCTATTTGATATACAATCATTTTTACTTTGATATTCCGCTGAATTATATCATTTTTTTACTCTTATAAAAAGAATAATTTATAGTAATACTCTCGTCAAGAATCTTTTTCTCTAAATTTTGAAAAGCTTCGATAATTTTTATTAAACTTGTGTAACTATGTTGCTTTATCAAGTCTTACTTGATTCAAATTAGACTTCAGCTCACACTAATGGATTCTTTGAGTTTTTCAAACGTCTTGTCTCCAATTCCAGAGATATTTTTCAACTCATCGATTGCTTTAAAGCCACCATTTTCCTCTCTATATGCAATAATTTCTTGTGCTTTTTTCTGTCCTATACCAGTCAATGTTTGTAATTCTGTCTCATCTGCTGTATTTAAATTCACCTTATTCGATTGTTTCATTTTTTCGCTTGTTGTTTCTTGATCAAGCTCTACTACTTCTCCTTCATTTGGTATATAAATCACCATTTGATCTGAAACTTTTTCTGCAAAATTGACATTTTTAGTATCAGCTTTCTCCTGCACTCCCCCTGCAAGCTGTACAACATCCCATACACGCATCTCTTCGTCTATCTGATAAATTCCTGGTTTCTTAACAGCGCCCTTTACATCAGCATACAGCAGAGGTGTAGAGCCAGTTACCATTTCACTACTTTGTCCTTGACTACTATTTTTTATCACTTCCAAATTATCAGCATCGTTAATAGTAAGTTTCTGATAATAAAATGCTAACAATGAAACTAAAATCGACACCATCACAACTAAACCTACTAATAAATATTTTTTATACTTCTTCACCCATTCTTTATAATCCATTTTAACCTCCTTATTTATAAAATACGCAAATAGATTTAATTCACATTTAAAATAATAATTTATTTTCTTTTTTGTTTATCTACCATTGACTAAAAATGTGATAAAATAAAGTAAATTTGCTTGGTTTAAAAGTATATACTATTACTAACTTAAATGTATTTAGGGAGTGTTTTCTATGAAAAAAATTTTTATTGCTAGTCAATTACCTGAAAAAGCGATGACTTATCTTGACAATCAATCGATTACTTTTGATTATTGGACTTCTCCAAATACGATTTCTGAAGCAGAACTAATTGACAAATTAAAAGATGTTTCAATTTTAGTTTGCGGGATTGATGTTTCTGTAACAAAAGATGTAATCCAAGCTTCACCTCAGCTTAAATTAATCGCAAATGTAGGTGATGGGTTCAGTAATATAGACACCGATTTTGCCAAAGAGAACAATATTCTTATCACAAATGCACCAACTACCGACTCGATTGCCTCTACAGCTGAACAAACAGTCACCTTACTCTTATCTTTATCTAGAAAACTCTTGTCTGGTGATACAATGATGAAAGAACATAAATTTCAAGGATGGAAAGTAACTGGATATGTGGGCGGTCATCAAGTTTACAGGAAAAAAATAGTAATTATCGGGATGGGGAAAATCGGAAGAAAAGTGGTTGAAATGCTTGCAGGTTTCAAAATGGATTTTTATTATGTAGATCCGAAAACAGTCGATGTCGATTTTGCCACAAAATTTGCTTTAAAAAAGGTGTCCTTAGAAAACGGATTGAAATTAGCCGATTACGTTACAATTAATTGTTCTTTAAATGAAGAAAATGTTCATATGATTAGCTCAAATCAACTTTCACTGATGAAGCCTTCTGCCTATTTAATCAATTGTGCTCGTGGTCCTTTGGTCAATGAAAAAGACTTATGTTCTGCTATAACGCAAAATCAAATAGCTGGAGCTGCCTTGGATGTTTATGAATTTGAACCAAAAGTCAGTAAAGAGTTGGCTCAATTAGATAATGTCGTTTTGACCCCTCATGCTGGAAATGCGACGGTTGAAGCTCGCAACGAAATGGCAATGGATGCTGTTTACAATGTAGTAAAATTCATAACTAACAAACCTTTAGATTATATTGTTGGTGGAACTGAATAAAATAAAAAAGAACCAGCCGTTTGTTTATAGAGGTTTGTCAAATAAACGGCTGGTTCTTTTTATTAAAATAATTTCTTCACTTCATCAATAAAAAATTGACCTATTTCACTAATTTTTTTATTCTTTTGGTACAAAATACAAATATTATTTTTTTCACTATTAGCTAATGGCACTAACTTGATTACTTCTTTAGTAAAACCCGTTACAACTCCTGAACCAGACGCATACGCATTTGTTTCGACTAAAAGATTCATCAATGTTCCGCGATCATTCGTATAAATCACGGTTTCTTGTTCTTGATTCTCAATCAAATCTTCAGAAAAATAAGCAAAGTTACTGCCTTCTTGCGTAAAACGAACTTGAGGATAACAACATAATTGCTCTAACGTGATCTCTTTTTGATTGGCTAATGGATGATTATTTCCTAAAAAAATATGTGTATGAAAGCTGCCCACAACTTCATAATCTAAATTTGATTGCGCTAAATATCGTTCAATCCCTACTCGATTTTGATTATTTAAGTAAATAACGCCTAGTTCGCTATGAAAACTTTTAACATCTTCAATCACTTTTAGCGTCGTTGTCTCAAAAACGCGAAAATTTTTATACTGATTTTCGAAGGTTTGAATCAAACGTCCCATCACTTCACCTAAAAAATCGTAGTGTTGTGAAGAAATTGAAAAGCGTTCACTTTTCGTCACTTCTTGGTATCGATTTTCAATCAACTCCATTTGAGTGATTATTTTTTCCGCATGTTCTAAAAATGCCATTCCTTCATCGGTCAAAAATGCACCCTTATTTGTTCTAGTAAATAACGTAACACCGATTTCTTCTTCTAGTTCACGAATTCCATTTGATAAACTAGGTTGGGTAATAAATAATTTTTTGGCCGCTTCTCTAAAACTACCGTTGTTAGCAATTGCGACCACATACTTCATTTGTTGAATATTCATTTTTTCCTCCAAGATCAATCAGAGAAGTAAACTTTACGGCCATTTAATGGTTGTGCTGGACGATTGTTAAACGGTAACATCCCTTCATTGATCATCTCTATAAAATCTTTATCCATCTTTTGAACAGTATCAAATACAAACCAATGAACAGGTCCTTTGGTTGGTGGGGTCGTCAGCGAACCTACATAACTAAAATAAGACCGTTCTTCTGGTAAAAAAATCTCTGGATTGAACCACTGTTGATGCGTTTCGCGTTTCCATAAAATACTCTGAGAATCTTTTGAAAAGCGATTCTTTTCTTTAGTAATGGTAAACAAACAACCGACAACTAAGTTTTCCCCATTATTATTCATGTGAACTAGATGAAATTCTAAGGGAAAGCGTTCGTCTTCAATAATATGTTCACTTGGCATGTGAAAGTGGATATCCGTTAAAAAGAATTTTTCATTTTCGTAAACAACATAACTCTCTGTATTTGGTGGTACAAAGTGAAAGGTATTTTTAAATTCTTTTTCGGTAAATTCTTCTTTTATATAATGAAAACAAATTCCTTCTGTGGAAATCATTTTTTCCGTTATTTCTTTTGAGAGTTTGATTGGTGATTGATAAGGAAATTTAGCTCCTTCAGAGAACCAATCGCATAATGTATGCCAATGTTCTGGCCCACGTTCCCCTGTGTATCCCCATTCAACGTCCATATTACGAATATTTTTGATCTTCTTCATTAAACCCCACCTTTATCTCTTATTGAAAATAACTTTATACTATTTATTTTGCAGAGTCAATTTTCACAAACTATTATGATTATATTTTTACAATAATAAATAGACACGGTTCAATTTATGGAGGCTAAAACAGAAGTATTTTTACTTTTGTCTTACCTATCACTCACCAAACCATGCCTACTACTTATAAACTAATTACCCCAATTTGCCGGATCAATTTTCCACTCTTTTAAAAGTGCTAAATCTTTTTCTTCGATATAATTTGCTTCTAATGCTGCCTCTAGTAAAGTTGAATAATTAGTTAACGTCACTAATGACATTTCTGCTTCAGCAAATCTTTCCTTTCCTTTCGGCAACTCATAGGTGAAGATAGCCGCAACACCTAATACATCTGCGCCTTCTCGTTTTGCAGCCGTCGCTGCTTCTAAAACACTTCCACCCGTTGAAATCAGGTCCTCAATGATGACCATTTTTTGACCATCAGAAATACGCCCTTCGATTTGATTGCCTTTTCCATGTTCTTTCGCTTTGCTTCTGATATAAACCATTGGTAAATCAAGAATTTCAGCTACCCAAGCGGCATGCGGAATTCCTGCAGTGGCAGTTCCTGCAATGACTTCTACATCAGGATAGTTTTCTTTAATCGCTTGAGCAAGCCCTGAAGCAATTTCGCGACGAATTTTGGGATAACTCATTGTGATACGATTATCGCAATAAATCGGACTCTTAATGCCGCTTGCCCATGTAAAAGGATCATTTGGACTTAAAAAAACAGCTTCAATCTCTAATAAATTTTTGGCAACATTTTTTGCTAATTCAGTCATTTATTTTCTCCATTCCATTCTTGTTTAATCATTAAATAGGTTTGATAAGGATTTTCAGCTTGAGTAATTGGACGCCCTACTACGATATAGGTTGATCCTAATTCACGAGCTTCAGAGGGTGTAACAACTCTTTTTTGATCACCTACATCAGCTCCTGTGGGTCTAATTCCTGGAGTTAAGCAAATAAAATCATTGCTTGTCTTTTTATGAATCTCATCTGCTTCTAATGCCGAACAGACAACACCATCTAGTCCAGCCTTTTGAGCACAAGTTGCATAATGTAATACACTTTCTTTGAGTGGGACTTCGATCAATTGATCTTGATGCATGGATTTTTCACTCGTAGAAGTTAATTGTGTCACTGCAATTAAAACCGGTATTTTGGCACCCGACTTTGTTCCTTTGGTTAATCCAACTTTCGCAGCAGCCATCATGTCCACTCCACCAGCAGCATGGACATTCGTGATTGCAATGCCTAATTTAGCCAAACCTGTCATCGCTTTTTCCACCGTATTTGGAATATCATGCAGTTTTAAATCCAAGAAAACTGCATGACCTAATTTAGTTAACCAACGGACAATTTCTGGCCCTTCTTGATAAAAAAGTTCCATACCAATTTTTACAAATAACGCTTCATCTTTTGGGAATTTTTCTAAAAAAACAGCGACTTCGTCTTTCGAAGCAAAATCTAAGGCAATTATTGGTCGATGACTCATTGCTAACGTTCTCCCTTCACTTCTCTGATTAATTGTTCTAAAGATTCAATTCCAAGTTCAGCCATACGTATTGGGAGAGCTTCAATCAATTTAGGGCAAATGTAGGGATCGGTAAAGTTAGCTGTTCCAACTCCGACTGCACTCGCACCAGCCATAAACATTTCAAGGACGTCATCCACTGTTTGAACACCACCCATACCTATAATCGGTAAATCTGAAACTTGCGAAACTTGCTGAATCAATCGAATAGCCACTGGTTTAATAGCTGGACCAGATAAGCCGCCTGTCCCATTCGCCAAAATTGGTTTACGTGTTTTTAAATCAATACGCATTCCAAGAAGAGTATTAATCATTGAAAATCCATCTGCTCCACCTGCTTCGATTGCTTTAGCGATTGGCACGATATCTGTCACATTTGGAGATAACTTTACATAAATCGGTACGGTTGCTACTTTTTTTACCGCTTCTGTCAGCTGAAAAGCCACATCTGGATCAGTCCCAAAAGCAATTCCCCCATGCTTCACATTTGGACAAGAGATATTTAATTCAATTGCTTTGACATTAGGCGCTAAACTGATTTTTTCACAAACTTCAACGTAATCTTCTTCACAAGCTCCTGCAACATTAGCAATAATCGGTAAATCATATTTTTCTAAAGCAGGTAATTTTTGCTTCATAACAACATCTAAACCAGGATTTTGCAACCCAATTGCATTTAACATTCCGCTTGGCGTTTCAGCTACTCTTGGCGTTTCATTGCCAAAACGGGCTTGAGGAGTGGTCGCTTTGACCATAATCGAACCCAATTTTCCGATATCATAATATTTTGCATATTCTTCGCCAAAACCAAAACAGCCACTTGCTGGGATGATTGGATTTTTCAGCGTTAAGCCTGGGATATTGATTTCTAATAGATTTTTTTTCATAAGACTACCTCATTTGCTCTAAAAATCGGCCCTTCATCGCATACTTTCAGACTTTTCGTTCCTGTTTCATCATCTGGCACGTGACACACACAAGCGTAACAAGCGCCCATTCCACAAGCCATTCTTTGTTCAAGAGATAAAAAGACATTTGGATTATCATTAAATAATTGGGCAACCGTTTTTAACATTCCATTTGCCCCGCACGCATACACAGCGTCTGGTTGCTCTTTTTCTATCGCATCTAATAAAAGGTTTCCTACATTCCCATGGACACCTAATGAACCATCATCTGTTGCAAAACGAGTATCACCTAAAGTAATAAATTCTTCTTGAAAATAAGCAACTTCTTTTGAAGCATAGCCTAAAAAATGAACAACTTTCACACCCTTTTGCTTCAATTGCTTCGATAATTCGTACATTGGGGGAATACCAATCCCACCACCAACAACATAAACAACTTGACCAGCTTGCATGAAATCAATTGGAAAACCATTTCCTAAAGGACCCATCACATCTAATTTTTGTCCCGATGTTAATTCAGAAAAATAACGTGTCCCATCGCCTTCCACGCGATAGATAATCGTACACGTTTTCGCTTCTTTATCGATTTCATTAATACTAATTGGTCTTCTAAGTAATAAATCTTCTCGAGGAACTTTGATATGTAGAAATTGACCCGGTTTTTCCATTTCATTTATTAGTTCCCCAGCCAAAACTAATTGAAAAATTCTAGGTGCTAATTGCTTCTGAGAAACAATCGTCATTAATTCCTGTTTCATTTTCTTCCTCCCCAAGGTTGAGATAAATGCGGGTACCTCTGAGAACTATGATTAAACACACGAAAATTGCTCTTCAAATTTTTGTGTGTTTTAGCATAATTCCGAAAGAGGTGCATTTAATTTACCACATATTTTTAATAATTAAGATTGTATAATTTAAAAATAATTCTTTAAATTGATTCAGTTGAAAATGAGCTTGCCTCTAATACACTCAAAATGGCATTTGCAGTATCCAATGATGTAAATAATGGTACGCCATGTTCAACCGCTTCTCGTCTAATCAAAAATCCATCTTGGTTTAAATCTGACCGGTTTTTATCCATTGTATTGATTACTACTTGCGCCAAGCCACTTCGAATCAAGTCAATTACCGTTTCATCTTCTTGCGTATCAATTTTAGCAACAGTTCGAACATGTAAGCCATTTTTTTCGAAAAAGGCTGCCGTTCCTTTGGTTGCTAGCAAACTATAGCCAATTTCATTAAATCGTTTGGCCAAATCTAATGACTCTTCTTTTGTCTCATCGGCAATCGTAAATAGTACCGAACCATAACTAGGTAAGTGTAACCCTGAAGCTTCAAATGCTTTGTATAAGGCTTTTTCTAAGTTATGATCTGACCCCATCACTTCACCAGTAGATTTCATTTCAGGCCCAAGATACGTATCCACTTTAAGCAGTTTTGTAAAAGAGAAGACTGGTGCTTTTACATGAACTTGTTTACTTTCTGGAAACAGTCCATCCTGATAGCCTAAATCTTTCAATTTTTCTCCAAGAATCACTTTCGTTGCAACTTGCGCCATCGGAATTCCTGTAATTTTACTTAAAAATGGAACCGTTCGACTCGCTCTAGGATTGACTTCTATTACATAAACTTTTGTTTCATGGATGACAAATTGAATATTCATCATTCCGATACAGTTTAAACCTAATGCTAGTTTTCTCGTGTAATTTTCGATTGTTTGTTTAATTTCTTCAGATAATCCTTGTGGCGGATAGACCGCCATTGAGTCTCCAGAATGTACACCTGCGCGTTCAATATGTTCCATAATTCCAGGGATTAAAACCGTTTCCCCATCACAGATGGCATCCACTTCACACTCTTTGCCTAATAAGTAACTATCAACTAAGACAGGATGTTCAGGGGAAGCCTTAACGGCATGTTGCATATAATCTTCTAAATCTTTTTGATTCTCGACGATTTCCATTGCACGACCACCAAGTACATAGCTCGGTCTTACTAATACAGGATACCCTATCTTTTCAGCGATCACAACCGCCTCTTTCGCACTTGTTGCCGTATCTCCAGCAGGTTGAGGAATATCCAGCGCTTGTAAAGCTTGTTCAAATAAATCTCTATTTTCTGCTCGATCCAAGTCTTCAATTGATGTTCCTAAAATTTTAACGCCCTGTTTCGCTAGTGGTTCTGCTAGATTAATTGCTGTTTGCCCACCAAATTGAACAATTACTCCTAGCGGTTGTTCTAATTCAATGACATTCATCACGTCTTCTAGTGTTAATGGTTCAAAATACAGTTTATCAGAAACTGAAAAGTCAGTAGAAACCGTTTCAGGATTACTATTCATGATGATTGCTTCATAACCAGCTGCTTGAATTGCTTTAACCGAATGAACAGTTGCATAATCAAATTCAACCCCTTGACCAATTCGAATCGGACCTGATCCCAGAACTAAAACCGACTCTTTTTCAGAACGAATACTTTCATTTTCAAACTCATAGGTACTATAAAAATAAGGCGTTTGTGATTCAAACTCTGCTGCACAGGTATCAACCATTTTATAAACTGGTAAAAGTTTTTGTTCATGACGATAATCAGAAACCTGTTGTTCTGTCCAATGCCATAATTGAGCAATTTTTCGATCAGTAAATCCATTTTGTTTAGCTTCTTTAAGAATCTCAAGTTCGCCTATCTGATCTGTTAATGCTTGTTCAATTTCTACAATATGCAATAGCTTATCTAAGAAGAAGAGATCAATTTTTGTTAATGAGGCTAAATCCTCAATCGTATACCCTCGTCTGATTGCTTCTGATAAATAGAATAAACGATCATCTTGCGCTTTAACGATTTTTTCAGTTAGTAATTCATCGTTAACTTCTGCTAGTTCGGGTAATTCATTATGAATCGTTCCGATTTCTAGCGATCGTACCGCTTTTAACAACGATTCCTCAATATTGCGACCAATGGCCATAACTTCTCCAGTTGCTTTCATTTGAGTTCCTAACAGTCGATCCCCTTTTTCAAATTTGTCGAAGGGCCAACGAGGAATTTTAGCAACCACGTAATCTAAAGCAGGTTCAAATTCAGCATAGGTTGTTTCGGTTACTGGATTTTTCATTTCGTCTAAAGTTAATCCAACAGCAATTTTTGCCGCTAATTTTGCAATTGGGTAGCCTGTTGCTTTACTTGCCAAAGCAGAAGATCTGGAAACTCTTGGATTAACTTCGATTACATAATAATTAAAACTATGTGGATCAAGTGCTAACTGAACGTTACAACCACCTTCTATTTTTAAAGCACGAATGATTTTTAATGAAGCATCTCTTAATAATTGATATTCGTGGTCAGATAATGTTTGGCTCGGAGCAAATACAATCGAATCACCTGTATGAATCCCCACTGGGTCAAAGTTTTCCATATTACAAACCACGATAGCATTATCAGCAGAATCACGCATCACTTCGTATTCAATTTCTTTATAACCAGCAATACTTTTTTCAATCAAGCATTGGGTAGCTGGAGATAATTTCAAGCCATTTTCAGCAACAATTCGTAATTCTTCTTCGTTATCGCACATTCCACCACCTGTACCGCCTAAAGTAAAGGCGGGTCGAACAATGATTGGATAACCAATTTGATTTGCAAATTCAATTGCTTGAGCGACCGTTGTGACAATCTCACTTTCTGGAATTGGTTGATCTAATTCTTGCATTAATTGTTTGAATAAATCTCGATCTTCTGCTTGATCGATGGCACTTAATTTTGTTCCTAATAACTCTACATTCAATTCTTTTAAAATCCCAGAAGCAGCTAATTCCATTGCCATATTCAAGCCTGTTTGTCCACCTAGGGTTGGTAATAATGCATCTGGACGTTCTTTTCTTAAGATACGTGAAACAAATTCTAACGTAATTGGTTCGATATATACATGATCGGCGATTTCTTTATCCGTCATGATGGTCGCAGGGTTTGAATTGACTAAAACAACTTCATATCCTTCTTCTCTTAAAGCAAGACAAGCTTGTGTTCCCGCATAGTCAAATTCAGCGGCTTGACCAATAATGATTGGACCCGAACCAATCACCATAATTTTTTTGATATCTTTTCTTTTTGGCATTAGTCTTGCTCCTTCCACGCATCCATTGCTTCCATAAATTCATCAAATAAGTGTAGAGCATCATGAGGTCCTGGCGCAGCATCTGGATGATACTGAACCGTAAAGGCAGGATATTCTCGATGACGAATTCCTTCAACTGTTCCGTCATTAATTTCTTTGTGCGTAACAATCAATTTATCAGGATCCAGTGAAGATTCATCTACTGCATACCCATGATTTTGAGAAGTAAAATCGATTCTTCCAGTCGCAATTTCTCGAACTGGATGATTGAGTCCACGATGACCAAATTTCATTTTATACGTATCCGCTCCATTGGCTAGCGCAAATAATTGATGACCTAAGCAGATACCAAAAATCGGGACTTTACCTTGGATTTCTTGAATCATTTTAATTGCTTCTGGAACATCTTTAGGATCTCCAGGTCCATTAGACAACATGACGCCATCTGGTGAAAGCTCTAAAACTGTCTCAGCTGTTGTATTATAAGGTAAAACAGTCAAGTTACAGTGACGCTTTGATAATTCTCTTAAAATACTATGTTTTAAACCAAAATCAATAACAACAACTTTTCTCCCCACGCCTGGGCTTGGGTAAGGTTTTGTTGTTGAGACTTGAGCCACTTGATTTTTCGGTAAAACAGTCGCTCTAAGTTGATCAAAAGCGTGAGGTAAATCATCGTTTGTATCGATGATGCTCGCTTTCATTGTACCAACAGAACGTAATTTTTTTGTCAAAGCACGTGTATCGATCCCTGATATACCTGGAATACCTTTTCTTTTTAAAAATTCATCTAAGGTCATTTGTTGGCGCCAGTTGGAAGCTAGTCGCGCATGTTCTTTGACGATCACTCCTTTACAGGTAGGTGAAATAGATTCATAATCGTCACGATTGATTCCGTAATTACCAACCATTGGGTAGGTAAATGTAATGATTTGTCCGTTAAAGCTTTGATCAGTGATTGTTTCTTGATAGCCCGTCATACTTGTTGTAAAAACAACCTCACCTACCGCATCCGTTTCAGCACCAAACGCATTTCCTTCAAAAACAGTGCCATCTTCTAAAACCAATAATCGCTTCAACTCTTACTCCTCCTCGTTAGACCAAGTTAGTTTTCCATCTACAAACGTCATTTCAGTATTTCCTTTTACTTTCCATCCTGTAAACGGAGTATTGATGCTTTGTGATTCAAACGCCTTATCGTCAATTGCAACTTCATCTTCTAAATTGAACACTGCAATGTCAGCCGCACTGCCAATTGTTAAAGTTCCCACTGTTAAATTAAAAATTTCAGCAGGTTTAGTCGCCATCCAATCGACGACTTGCTCTAATGTGAATTTTCCAGTTTCGACAAAGTGTGTATAAATCAATTGGAAAGCCGTTTCGCTACCTACGATTCCAAATGGAGCTTTTAAAAATGACTGACATTTTTCTTCTAATCCATGCGGGGCATGATCTGTCGCGATACAATCAATTGTTCCATCCAGTAGTCCTTCGATTAGTGCGTCTCGATCTTCTTTTCCTCTTAGTGGTGGGTTCATTTTCCAAAAACCATGATCTTCAGGAATCTGTTCATCAATCAAAATCAAATGATGAGGAGCAACTTCTGCTGTCACATGAATCCCTGCTCGTTTAGCGTCTCGAATCACTCGTACACTTTCTTTTGTCGAAACATGACAAACATGATAATGAACACCAGTTTCTCCTGCTAAAACAACATCTCTAGCAATTTGCGAAGCTTCTGTAGCACTTAAAATTCCCGGTAATCCTAATTTTTTTGAAATCTCCCCTTCATGCATCACTCCACCAAACAATAACGATTCATCTTCAGTATGAGCAACAATTGCCATCTTCAATTTTGCCGCTTCTTTCATTGCTAAGTACATAGTACCTGCCGTTTGAACGCCAACGCCATCATTAGTGAAAGCAAAAGCTCCGACTTCTTTTAATGCTTTTTGATCAGTCAAGGTTTCACTTCTTAATTCTTCAGTAATCGGGGCATATTGTAATACTTTGACTACTGCATCACGTTGAATAATGTCATAAACTTCTTTTAGTTTTTCTGGAGTGTCTGGTACCGGATTTAGATTAGGCATTGCACAAACAGTTGTAAATCCACCTCTTGCTGCTGATTTGCTGCCTGATTTAATCGTTTCTTTATAGGTAAAACCTGGTTCTCTCAAATGAACATGAACATCCACCAATCCCGGTGTAATCAAATGACCTTTCGCATCATAAACTTCATCAAAATCATTTTCGTCAAAATGAGTGCCGATTGCTTTGATAATTCCTTCTTCAATCCAGATGGATACCGAAACTAATTCATTTTCTTTTTTAACTATTTTCCCGTTTTTAATCAATATTTTCATCTTACTCACCTATGCTTTCCCATGTAGTATTGCTTCTAATATGGCCATTCTCATAAAAACACCATTGCTCATTTGTTCAATGATTCGCGATTGAAGACTTTCAACCAACGAATCGGCTAATTCAACATCTCGATTAACTGGCGCTGGATGCATAATAATAGCTTTTTTTTGCAATCGTTTTGCTCGTTCTATGGTTAATCCATACGCATTATGGTAATCCTCTTTAGAAAAAATCTCTGTGCCATCATGTCTTTCATGCTGAACACGTAATAACATCATCACATCTACTTCTTCAACTAGTTCATCTAGCGGTAAATAATGGCCATAAACTTCAAATTGTTTGTCATACCACTCTTCTGGACCAGAAAAGAATATTTTAGCCCCCAAGCGATTGAGTAATTGCATGTTTGATTTTGCAACACGAGAATGGGTAATATCTCCAACGATTGCAACTTTCAAGCCTGCAAAATAGCCAAACTCTTCGTAAATTGTCATCAAATCAAGCAAACACTGCGTTGGGTGCTGACCACTACCATCACCACCATTGATAATCGAACATTGAATCGTTTTACTTTGAATTAATTCATCGTAGTAGTTTTCTTTACTGTGACGAATCACCGCTACATCGACACCAATTGCTGACATGGTTAAGACAGTATCATAAAGTGTTTCGCCTTTTTTGACCGAACTCATGCTCTCTTCAAACTCAATGACTTCTATCCCTAATTTCTTTTCAGCAACGTCAAAGCTTTTATGTGTACGAGTGCTATTTTCAAAAAATAAGTTCGTAGCAAAATACTGCTTTTTCTCTGGTGTCCAAGTCGCTCCTTGTTTAAACTCTTTCGCTCGATGGATTAGACCCATTACTTCTTGGTCGCTTAACGCCTCCGCTGTTAAAAGGTGTTTTAAACTAATTCGTTCAGATGTGATGATCATTTAGTTCTTCCTCCTATTCTTCACTTCGTGCGGTTTCTGGTAAAATTAAATTTAAAATAATTCCTAACACTGTTGCTAATGCCATTGAAGACAATTCGAATGTTTCAACTTTAAAGACTAGTCCTCCGATTCCAATGACTAAAATCACCGAAGCAATCAATAAATTCTTTTTCTTATCAAAATCAATCTTATTATCAATTAATATTTTTAAGCCGCTGGCAGCAATTACTCCGAACAAAACGAAACTAATTCCTGAAATTACAGGTCCAGGGATACTTAAAATTACTGCACTTAATTTCCCAACAAAGCCTAGGGCAACTGCTAACACAGCCGCTCCACCGATGACAAACACGCTATGTACGCGCGTGATTGCTAATACACCAATATTTTCTCCATAACTTGTTACTGGTGGACCGCCTACTAACCCAGCTGTAATTTGCGCTAATCCATCGCCCATCAGCGTTTTCGATAATCCTGGTTCTTCAAAAAAGTTACGCTTGGTAAGTTTATTTAAAACCATTAAATGTCCGATATGTTCTGTCATCGTTACAAAAGCGATTGGTGCCATTGTCGTGATTGCATTTAAATAAAGTTTTGGTTGATATTGGACAAAAGGTACCTTAAAGTTTGGCGTCGCAATCCAAGCCGCTTCTTTAATTAGCTCAACATCTACGATTCCGAAAGCTAAAGCCACTAAATAACCACTTACGATCCCTAACAAAATTGGGATTAGCCCTAAAAATCCTTTAAAATACATGTTATAAAATATGGTTAAGCCTAGCGTAATTAAAGCAACTGCAATATATTTAAAATCGTACACTGTATGCAGCTGATCACTATACATTGCATTATTTGCTGCATTTGCTGCCAAACCTAAACCAATAACCATCACAACTGGCCCAACAACGATTGGCGGCAAAATTTTATCTAGCCATGCTGAACCAATTTTTCTAACAATTAAAGCTACAATTAAATAAACAATTCCTGTAGTCATCGCACCTTGTGCAATTGCTGGATAACCATCACTTTTCATTAACATTTGCATGGCAGCAATAAAAGCAAAACTACTTCCTAAGTAAGCTGGGATTTTCCCTTTTGTTACCGTTAAATAAACGATTGTTCCTAACCCAGAACTGACTAAAGCGATACCTGGATTTATTCCAACTAAAATTGGTACCAATACGGTTGCACCAAACATCGTGAATAAATGCTGTAAGCTTAATCCAATCCAGTGAAGTGGTTTTGGTTTATCATGTATATCTAAAACTGCGTCTTCGTTTCTAAAATCCTTATCCGCTGCCAATGTTCCTACCTGCCTCTTCTATAATTAATTCATTTGTGTTTTAGCAATTAAAATTCGATCTTGTCCGTCTTTTTCTTCCATTTCAACAATGATTTCTTCATTCATTGCGGTTGGAACATTTTTTCCAACATAATCGGCTCTAATCGGTAATTCTCTATGTCCGCGATCCACTAAAACGGCTAAAGAAATTTTACGTGGTCGTCCTAAATCCATAACTGCATCTAATGCCGCGCGAACAGTTCTACCTGTAAATAAAACATCATCAATCAAAATAACTTCTTTCCCCTCTAAAGATACAGGGATTGAAGACGAATGTAATTCTGGTTCAGCTAATGAACGCTCCTTCATCGAACTCGTTTTTACATCATCACGGTAAAGCGTAATATCCAACTCTCCTACTGGTACTTCAAGATGCTCTAATTGTTTCAAACGATCAGCAATTCGTTGAGCAATATAAATCCCTCTCGTTTTGATTCCTACTAAAACAATATCCTCAATTCCTTTGTTTCGTTCAATAATCTCATAGGTGATACGAGTGAGCGCTCTTTTCATTGTTACCGCGTCTACTACCTCTTTGGTTTGCATTTTTTTCCTCCTTAAAATGATCTTCTTTTATTATGACAAAACAAAAAAACTCCTACCCGTTTTGGGCAGGAGGATTGATTACAATACAAGAATACTAATGTACTATTCATCACACACAGATTATTGTCTAAGCGCACTTAGATAGCTCTGCATGTTTCCTTCTTAGCCTCACGGGACTACTCTTAAAGGATCTATTAAATTTTCTTTCTAAAACAGTGTACCCTTTCTTAACAAATAAATCAATGGTTATCGCGTAATTCAGTTAAAGTTTTTTCAAACAACTCGGGTACAGGTGCTTCAAAGACCATCATTTCGCCTGTTTTAGGATGTTTAAAGCCTAAAAGTTCTGCATGTAAAAACTGTCCTTGACCAGGCAATGTTTTTTTAGGCCCATATAAAGGATCACCTGCTACAGGATAGCCAATATATTTCATATGAACACGGATTTGATGAGTTCGTCCTGTTTCTAACTGTAATTGAACTAACGTAAACCCAGAAAAACGCTCTAAAACTTCAAAATGGGTTACTGCTTCTTTTCCACCCTCACGAACATCTTGCTTTTTACGATCCGTTTTTGACCGTCCGATTGGTGCATTGATTTCACCTTTATCATGACCAATTTCACCATGGACTAAAGCAACATATTTTCTTAATGATGTTTTATCTTTTAATTGTGCAGCCAATGCTTCATGCGCTTGATCATTTTTCGCTACCATTAATAAACCAGAAGTATCTTTATCAATTCGATGAACAATTCCTGGTCGAATCACACCGTTTATTGAAGAAAGATCCTTAACATGATAAAGTAACGCATTAACTAACGTACCATGCGTATGACCAGCAGAAGGGTGAACAACCATTCCTTGTGGTTTATTGACGACCAAAACATCTTCATCTTCATAAACAATTGTTATAGGAATATCCTCGGCGATAATATCTAGTTCATCTGGTTCAGGTACCGTGATTTCGATTTCGTCACCTTGCTTTACTTTATAATTAGCTTTGATTACTTCACCATTAACTTGAACTTGTTGCTCCTTCAACCATTGTTGAATTTGCGAACGAGAATGATCATTTAGTTGTTTGCTTAAAACCTTATCAATTCTACCAGTTTCTTGTTCAACTGTTACGTTAATTTTTTCCATCTTTGCCGTCCTTCACTGCTTTTTCTTCTAAAATCAAGTAAATAAAAATACATGCTACACCTATTACTAAAGACATATCTGCAACATTAAATATTGGAAAGTTGATGAAATCGGTTTGAAACATATCAACAACATAACCTAATCGTAAACGATCCACGAAGTTCCCAATTGCTCCAGCCAAAACTAGGGTCAAACCAATCGTAAACCACTTACTGCCATGAACATGTTTAGCCAAAATATAGACGACCACTGCAACGACAATCACAGTAATAATATAGAAGAACCACATTTTGCCTTCTAATAAACTCCAAGCAGCTCCTGTATTTCTAATGTAGGTAAACGATAAGAAGCCTGGGATAAAATCCTTTGTTTCTCCTAATGAAATATTACTGACAGTTAAATACTTTACCCATTGATCTATACCTACAATCAATGCACTAATAATCAAATATACTGCTAACAATTGCTTCAATCCTTTTCTGAAATAGTATATAAATCTCTTGGACGAACGATTCCTAATAAATTCCCATTCGGGTTTCCATCTTTCGTTATCAAAATAGCTTCCAAGCGGATTTGTTCACTAAATAATTTTTCGATATAAAATACAGTTGTATCCGCAGACACAAACTGATAGTTACTTTGTTTATAATTTTTTATTAGTAAATCAGAAGCTTTTTTTCCTGCAAGATTTACCGTTCCCTGTGAACTTTCAATGGCTAACCAAAGACCAATTCCTCTAACCGTGATTAATCCTTTAAAAATCCCAGAATCATAAATCGGAAATTGCGAAAATTGTTTTTTTGCTACAATTGACAATAATTTTTCAACAGAAATATCCATTTCAAAACCTGTCACTTTTTTTGCAAAACGTGGCAAAACCTTTTCAGGACTTAATAGATATTTTTCGATTGTCTGAATTCGCTCAACAGCCCACTCATTCGGTTCAGCAATAATAAAATCATTGGCAATTTGTTCGTGAACAATCGCATTTCTAAGCTGAGCCATTTGGATTAAATCATCTTCAAATTGAGCTAATTCAGAATTTCTTTGCCGACTCACTCTTCTGGTAAGTTCACTAAAGCCCATATTTGCTGGATTATCTAAACGCTCTCTAAGCCATTTTTCAATTCGGTTAAAACTACTCAGAAAATCCTGTGCCCTTTGACCCATGATTAACCTCCTTAATTAGGTACGCGTTTTTTAACATAACACAAAAATAAACAACGTACATCAACAACAAAAGAACAACTCCGAAAAGAGAGACTCTAAAAAACGCCGCTAATGCAATAGCCAAAAATAAAATAAGGTAAATAGACACTAAAATTGGATTCATTGTGATTTCTAATTGAAGTTGATTTTGATTATTATGAATAGTAATTGGCTTACTTTTTAAAGCAAAAAAAGAAACTTGGATAGTCGCTTCTGGTTCTGAAATCGTTACAGTTTTTGTTTCACCTTGATTGATTGAAAACCACTTTTGTTGGTTCTTTTTTACCAATAAAGAACTTGCCATTCCATAGAAACCAGTTTTTCTTGTAATTCGAACTTCCATGCAGATCCCTCCTCTGCTAACTTATTTAGTATATAACAAAATAAGACTTACGTGAAGAAGGAAGTCTGAACAATTTTTTGGAAGCCTAGTTTATTTCAAATGCAAAAATGACAGTATTCACTATTAACGCTGTTAAAGAAAAAATAATTAAAAGTGAGTGAGACAAAAGTAAGGAACACTTTTGTTCTGACCTCTAAAGCCGAGTAAACGGTGGGAGCAGAAGCAACTCCTACGGAAATAAGCGACCAATCACAAAAATTTGAAAAATAATTTTCGTGATTGGTCGCTTATTTCTTGGAGTTAAACACTTCTGTCCCAACCTCTTAGTATAATTAAAATAGACCGACTGCCTGACCATCATTGGTGATATCCATATTTAAAGCTGCAGGTTTTTTTGGTAACCCTGGCATTGTCATTACATCACCTGTCAGCGCCACAATAAAACCAGCGCCAATTTTAGGAACCAATTCACGAATCGTAATCACAAAATCTTCTGGTCTTCCTAATTCTTTAGGATCATCTGATAAAGAATATTGGGTCTTCGCCATACAAACAGGCAAACGATCCCAACCATATTTTTCAAAAGTCGCTAACTGATTTTTAGCTTTTTGAGAAAACGAAACCCCTGAACCACCATAAATTTTAGTTACAATTGCTGTTATTTTTTGTTCTAAATTCATTCCTGGTTCATAAATCGTTTGAAATTCAGCCGTTTTTTCAGCAATAACCTCAACCACTTTTTTAGCTAAATGTTCACCACCAACAGCCCCTTTTTCCCAAACACTCGTTAATTCAACAGGAACATCTATTTTTTCACATAAATCCTTTAATGTCGCTACTTCCTCTGCTGTATCACTCACAAATTCATTAATTGCAACAATAACTGGCAAACCATAACTTTTCATATTTTCAATATGCTTTTGTAAATTAGCAAACCCTTTAATTATAGCTGGAATATTTTCGATATTTAATTCATCTTTTGCTATGCCGCCGTGCATTTTTAACGCGCGAATCGTCGCAACAATTACCACTGCATCGGGTGCTTTTTCTAAGTTCGGCACTTTAATATCTAAGAACTTTTCAGCTCCTAAATCAGCCCCAAAACCTGCTTCGGTTACAACATAGTCACCCAATTTCAATGCCGTTTTTGTTGCTAAAACACTATTACAGCCATGCGCGATATTCGCAAAAGGTCCTCCATGAACAAAAGCAGCTGTCCCATAGATTGTTTGAACCAAATTAGGCTTGATTGCATCTTTTAGTAACAGAGCCAACGCACCTTCAATGCCTAAATCACTTACAGTTACCGGTAAACGGTCATACGTATAACCTACCACAATATTGCCTAGACGGAATTTCAAATTTTCAACATCCGAAGCTAAACATAAAATGGCCATAATTTCGCTTGCCACAGTAATATCAAAACCATCTTCTCTTGGAACTCCTTGAACAGGGCCACCCAAGCCAACAACGACCTTGCGCAATTCTCGGTCATTTAAATCAACGACTCGTTTCCAAATAATTCTTCGCACATCAATATTTAGTTCATTTCCTTGATGAATATGATTATCTAACAAGGCAGCCAAAGCATTGTTAGCAGTTGTGATGGCGTGCATATCCCCAGTAAAGTGTAAGTTAATATCTTCCATCGGTAAAACTTGGGCATACCCGCCGCCAGTCGCACCACCCTTGATTCCCATAACAGGACCTAATGAAGGTTCCCTCAAAGCGATAACAGTTTTTTTACCGATTGCATTCAACGCATCGCCCAAACCAATCGTCACAGTTGATTTCCCTTCTCCAGCAGCTGTTGGATTAATTGATGTTACTAAAATCAAGTGTCCATCTTCTTCATTTTTACGATTTTCAATAGCAGCAAAATCAATTTTTGCTTTATATTTCCCATACATCTCTAATTCTTCTTGATCCAAACCAATTGTTTCAGCTATTTTTGTTATAGGTAACAGGTCAACTTCCTGTGAAATCTCGATATCCGTCTTCATAAACAACCTCTTTTCCGAACTTTTTTTAAGTAAATACTATTTTTGTTAAGTTATTTTATATTATAACGTTTTTATCCGCTTATTTCCATTAAATTTATTACTTTTTGAGAAATCGTTGACGGTCTACAATTTTATCTTTATAATAATGCTAGACTCTACTAGCAAAGAGCCAACATAGCAAATCAATGCTATTTTCAAAACAACAAAGTTTATTTTGAAGAGATTTCTATTTTTAGTTTCTGACGCAGAACTGCTAATCCAGCAGATCTACTATCCTGAAGGAGAGTGAATTGAATGGAAAAAGGCTTTGTAAAATGGTTTGACAACAGAAAAGGATACGGATTTATTGTTTACAATGAAGAGGAGGAAATTTTTGTTCATTTCACTGCTATAGAAGAAGAAGGCTTCAAATTTTTAGAAGAAAATCAACTAGTGACTTTTGAAATCATGGAAGGAACACGTGGTTTACAAGCTGCACACGTAAAAAAAATATAAGATAACGGCTGGAATAGAATTATTCAGCTCCAAGAAATAAGTCTGAACTTACAAAATACCAAGAAACACGAAGAATTCCCAACCATTACTATTGGAGATTCTTCGTGTTTCTTTATTTCTATATAAATGCCATCATTGATACAAGTTTTGTTCTATCTCGCTACTTATCTAATGAACTCAGAAACTTACTGATAGACTCAACACCAAAACTTAAAGCTGCTTCATTCGGATCAAACTTGGCAGAATGCAAGCCATAATCACTATCAACACCAAGCCAAATCATCGTACCAGGAACTTTGGAAAGTAAATAGCCAAAATCTTCACCTGTCATTGCGATAGGAGCATGCTCAAATGTAACATTTTCTTCTTGTTTCATAAAATCAATTAGTTTTTGAGTAGTTTTGACATCATTAACCACAGGTACATAGCCTTTTTGATCAAGGAAAACATCGACTTCACAATTAAAGGAACGTGCAATCCCTTCTGCTACCTCTTTCACTCGACGTTGGGTCAACTGATTCATTTCCTCAGTTAATGTTCGAATCGTTCCCGTTATTTTTGCATCTCCTGCAATCACATTGTTAGTTGTTCCAGCTACAAAAGTCCCAAAAGTAATCACGGCTCCTTCAACGGGGTTAACGTTACGGCTAACGATGGTTTGCGCTTGTTGTACATAACTAGTTGCAGCTACAATCATATCATTTGAAGCATGCGGAAACGCAGCGTGTCCGCCTTTCCCTTTAAACGTAACATGGATTTCGCACGTCGCAGCAAACAAAGTTCCCTCTCTTGTCGTAATTGTGCCTACAGGGAGATCAGGATTTACATGAAGACCATAAAATTCATCCGGCAGCCAATCATCAAATACTCCATCTTCATACATTAGCATACCGCCTGATTCATTTTCTTCTGCTGGTTGAAATAAAAACAAGTAATTGTTTTTAGGCTGTTTTTGAGTTAATTTTTCTAATGTTCCTAACGCAATCGTCATATGAAAATCATGACCACAAGCGTGCATATACCCCTTACGTTTAGACATAAAAACAGAAACTACCTCTTCTTCAATCGGCAACCCATCAATATCCGCTCGCCACCCAATTGTCTTTTCAGGTGCATAGCCATTTATAAATACTAAAATTCCTGTACGCCAAGTTCGTATCTCCATATAAGGTTGCTTTATTTCTTGAATTTCTTTTAATAAAAATTTTTGCGTTTGCTCTTCTTCCAAACCAATTTCTGGAATTTGATGCAGTTCTCTACGAATTGCTACTAATCGTTCGCCAATTGCCATAAACGTTCCTCTTTTCTCATTACATTCCTATCTATTGTCGAATAAAACACCGCAACTGTCAATCTTTGTTTTACTCAAAAAAAAACAATTTTATCTGCTAAATTACTCACTCATAGCCCGAGAGAAACTAAAAAAAAAGAACTCTTTCTCTAAAAGATAAACTATAAAGTAACTTTTGCTTTTCGTATAGCTACTAAAAACTGTTCGCCATATTTGTCTAATTTATTCTGTCCGACTCCCTTAACTTGTAGTAACTGCAGTGAATTTTCTGGTCTCTTCTCACACATTTCCTTCAGAGTGCTATCTGAAAAAACTAAATAAGGCGGTACACCTGCTTCTTGAGCCAAATCCATTCTTAACGCTCTTAACGATTCGAATAATTGATCATCGATCTCAACAACTTTGCGGACTTTTTGATCTTCTTTTCTAAATACTTTGTGATTCCCTAATAAGACATCGACGCCAGAATCAGAAATTGAAAGAATTGGGAATTGTCCATCTGAAGGAACTAAATAGCGTTCTGCCGTGAGGTAATCAATTAATTGAGTAACCTCTTTTTGTGTCCTGTCTTTCATCAATCCATAGGTTGGCAAACGATCAAAATGCCATTGATCAATTTTTTGGTCTTTCGATCCAGTTAGAACTTTCCCGACTAAACCTTTACCAAAGCGCTCTCCCATCCGTTTCACACAAGACAATGCTTTTTGAACATCTACTGTAATATCCACTAATTCACGATCATCTAAACAATTTGAACACTGCTGACATTCATTTCCTGATTCTCCAAAATAACGCAAGATGAACTTTTGCAAACACATTTGAGCATTCGCATATTGAGACATCTCTCTCAATTTCAAATATTCCTTTTGTTTATAATCGATAGTCATTTCAGATTGATCAATAAAAAATTGTTGAATCTGTAAATCCTGCGGCGCATAAAGTAAAATTGCATCACTTGGTAATCCATCTCTACCTGCACGCCCAGCTTCTTGATAGTAAGATTCAATATTTCCCGGAATTTGTGCATGAATAACAAAACGAACATTACTTTTGTTAATCCCCATCCCAAATGCATTTGTCGCAACCATTACTTGTATTTGATCGTAAAGGAATTTTTCTTGATTTTGACTCCGCAACTGCTCATTCATTCCACCATGATACATACCAACCGCAATCTTCTTACTTTGTAATAGGTGGTAAATTCGTTCCACTTCTTTTCTAGTACTCGCGTAAATAATACCAGATTGCTCTTTATTTAGTTTTAAATATTCTAAAAGAAACACATCACGATTTTGATCTTTCACTACTTGAAAAGAGAGATTTTCTCTAGCAAAACCGGTTTTCACTTGATTTTCTGTTGGAATTTTTAATTGCTCAATAATATCTTTTGATACTTGAGGGGTTGCAGTTGCTGTCAATGCAATCACAGTTGGTCTTTGTTCAAACTGTTCAACGATTTCGGCTAATCGCAAATAACTGGGTCTAAAATCATGTCCCCACTGAGAGATACAATGCGCCTCATCAACTGCTAATAGATCAATCGGAACATGTAAGAGCAATTGTTGAAAATCATAAGACTCTAAACGCTCAGGAGCAATATACAATAATTTTACTTCTTTATTGACCGCCATTTGAATTCTGTGGTTCATCTCTTGTTGTGAAATTGTACTATTAATAAATGTCGCTGGAATTCCCATCATATTTAGCGCATCCACTTGGTCTTTCATTAATGAAATTAAAGGTGAAATAACTAAAGTAAGATTTTCTAGCATCAACGCTGGCAATTGATAACAAATCGATTTACCGCCACCAGTGGGCATAATTCCAAGCACATTTTCTTGATTAAGCACATGATTAATGATGGTTTCTTGTCCTTGTCGAAAGTCATCATAACCAAATTTATCTTTCAATAATTGTTTAATATCAACCATGAATTTATCTCCGTTCTAGCGTATCTGTTTGTCATTCTACCATGTTAAATATCGCCATTCAAGCTCTCTTAAATCAAACGTGAAACTTTTGCTTTTTTGTGAAACATTTTTTATTAACTCTCAAAACTGAAACCATTGATTTATCAAGGTTGTATACTTATAGATACGCAAATCTGTGAATAAATCGTTTATAGTTATCCACAGAAAATAAAAAGGTTTTTGTAAACTTGTGATAAAAATTCTAACAACTAAAAAACCCACCTCAGGGTAAAGGTGGGAAAGGAGTTAAAAATGAAAAATATTTTGTTAGGGTTGTTTGTTGGTATATTTGTATATTACCGATCAAATATGATCATTTTATGAATATTCTGCTTCTTTTAAACGTTATTTTTTCATTTTTTTATAGTACTAGCCAATAAGCAAAAGCTATCAAATATTATGTTATACTAATATTTAATTTTATTAAAACAATTATATTAGAGCATAGCTGAAAATGATTAATAAATCAGAATTTTCAGGACATTTAGCGAGAAAGAAAAAAAGAAAACATTGCTTATGTAGGATATAAGCTAGATTTTATGACAATGGGTTTCAACTAAAACAAAAATCTATTAATAACTATAATATTCAAACACTCCCTAGTTATTTATTGATTATTAAAAGTTATTTTTAATTATCCTAGGTAGACTCGTTAAGTTCTGTGATATAATTATTTTGAAAGCGAGGTGAGCATGGTGAATTTCTTTTTCTTTACAGATAAACCAAATCACAATGGTGAAACTATTATTCACACAATGGACTGCGATCAATTACCTTCAGTTGAAAAACGTACAATGATTGGCTTTAAGGCAAATGGATCAGAAGCCTTAACTGAAGCTAAAAATCAATTTTCTGGTAAAAAGTTTGCTGTGTGCCCTTCTTGTTGTCCTTGGGATAAAAGACAAAAATTTAAAGAAGTTCAATAATTATTTCTTCTTTTAAAATTTAAGAAACAAGCCGAAATAGCTAATGTTCAACAAATACATTAAAAATATTTCAGCTTGTTTCAAAAAATTTTATTAACAAATTAATTTTTATGAAAGACAAATCTACACTAAACTACTCATCCTCTCCATTCATTTTTAAAATATCAACCGTTGAATTCATTCTTTTTATTTTGTAAAAAACGCTATTTCATATGTTTTTCATTCTTTCTGTTATTACCCTTGATTGTAAGCGCTTTATAGTTTATAATAGCAATCATGAGAAGAGGCGATTCGTTTATGTATGCAATAAAAGTACTTCACGGCTATCTCACGACAGATGGAAAAAGAACTAGAAATAAGAAGATGGCTAAACGTTATAAAAATAAAGAAGCAGCCGAAAAATTTGCACATATCATTGGTGGAAGAGTGAAAAAATTAGACTAGACTTAATGATTTAAGGGTAGAATAATTTACACTTTTTCAGCTTTTTTATTTCCCAAACTTTCCAAAGCTAGGTTTACTCATAAAACTCATTTATAAAGAATCTATTAAGCATTTGACTCGTAATTTCAATATAATTCAAAAAAGCACCCACCTCAAAAGAGATGGGCCAGGAGTTAGAAAGGTAATAAAAAGGTATTTACTATTGGGTTACATTCATATTAACCAATCAAACTTAAACGAAGCTTAAATCGTCTACTTATTGTTCAATTCTTTTATAAACAATCGGCAAATCAAAACCAAAAATTCTTTTCTCCCCATTATACATTTCTTCTTTTATAATTAAATTTTCCGTCGATATTTCTTGTTCCAAAATAAATTGTGTTTTTGAGGTAAATTGACTAGTTGAGTTACCACTAAATTTATCTTCTGTTTTTTTGTATACAAGCGGAGTAAATTTATCCGAAATAGCTAGCTCATTATAGTCAACTGGAGAAACCTCTTCATATTTTTTGTTAAGCCATTCTTTTGGAATCACTGTTGCAGAAAGGACAACTTGGTTCGATTCATTTAACTCAAATAGAAAAACATCTGATTTAAACTTTTCTTTTCCATTTAGCACATAATAACTTTCTTCAAACAAATAAATTCCTTGAAAGCCTGTAGGCAAGTTCATTATTTTACTATTCAAAATATGATTTTTATGCGTAGCAAATGGAAATGTTATTTGCTCTGTCTCAGATAGTTGCTCATACTGCTCCTTATTTGAAAAATCCCCTTCAAGCATTTGAGAAATCAACTTTACATCATTCATTGTAATCACTCCTTTTATAAACTCAAACATTTAATACTTTGCTTAACTATTTTGATTTGCTTGATTTAGTGTTTCCAAGCATAGATTAAATGACTAAATATAGCTAATCATGCGATGTCAATAACTATTGAAAACCAAAACCCAACGAATTGATTTAAGAAATCTCTGAGTAATTGTGGAATCAATAAACTGAAAAAGAGAACGACTAGCTTAATGCCATTATTACTTTAATTATAGTATCTTTTAGTCATTTCAAAATAATTAACCACGTTATTCATCTGTCACCTCTATAAATAAGTATACACCTTATTATTTATTGAGCAATTAAATAGATGTTTTGATTGCTTTTCGCTAGTTTTCAGTTAATCTTTCTTCTTTTATTCGATTGATTAATTCCTTTGCTTCTTTAATCGTAGTTGCTCTTGGATCAATAGAAAGATTGTATTCTTTTATAGTTTCTCCATTTTCATCTTGCTCGACAGCTGTCGTTTCCCCATTATCTAAACCACCCATAAAACTAAATCCGTCAGTTTTAGGAATAGCTAATATTTTATAATCATCGATTTCCGAAAACATACTTTCTATCAATCAATCTAAATCTTCTGTTTTTTCTGCTAATTCTCTTATTTGTTGTAACGTATAGTTAGGTTCTATCTTATCTGGTATATCATCTTTTATTCGTTTGTATTCCATTGGTTTACTTAAACCAGTTGCATCCGTCCTTGTTGTCCCGAAATTTAAGATAATATTCCCAGATTCGAGTAAATCAAACATAAAAGCAAGTTCCGTTGTTTTATTTTCAAACCGATAAAAAACGGAAGAGCCTTCGTTTGTTTTAGAAATAAATTCTGTTTGACTATTTTCTCTATCATCATATTGAATAGTTAGCCCTTGATCATTCTTAGAAATATAGACAATACCAGTTTCACTAGAATCATCGATGCACTCCCACGTACCGAGCAATTTTTGATAATCTTGCTCTGACATCTGATCGATAACCTTTTTATTATTTGTTGATGTTGCTGTTGAATTTGTTGATATAGTTGTTGTCGAAGCTTTGGTCGTTTTAGAAATTTCTTTTTCAGCACATCCACTTATTAAAACCAGAAAAAATATAACAAGTAGCAGTCCATTTTTCTTCATTCTGTCCTCTCCTTTTTCCTACTGATTTTAGGATACCAAGAATGCGAAGTGATTGCTATAAAAATCGGTATTTATTCAAGAACATGTTTATCTTAAAATCAATTTTAAATGTTACAAAAAATATTTTTACAATTAAACATTAAAATTATCATAAAAAAAGAACCCTTGATAAACAAGGGTTCTTCACCGTTTATAAAACGAATATTAACGACGGATTTCTTTAATACGAGCTGCTTTACCATGTAATGCACGTACCTCTTCTATATTTTCTTTGTTATTTCAAACTATATTCATCCGTTTCCGTACATGGTTTTATTGATGTTTGTAATTGCTATTTTATTTCAATCATATTTCGATGTTCAATGATTTTTGCGTACTTTTTTGCGTATCTTTTTCCAAAAATAGATTTTAAATTTATTCGTTTTTCGCTTTACAATACGAACGTATATTCGTATAATGTTTTTGAGGTGAACACCATGACAGACGAACACAATTTACACGACCCGTACTTTTCTCAGTACCAGGATCGCGGCATTCAAAAATGGCTAGGATTTATGCTATCAGAGCATACGGCGCAAATAGCAGCCGAAAAACAAAGGATAGCAAAAGTTATACCGCAAAAGCGGAAAATGACCGAAAATGAGATTGGACAAATATTTGAGTTTGCGTTTAATAATAATCGGCAAGTGGTTGTGCAATTAGAAATGACAGATACAGATGGCAACTACTTTGAGGATACTGTAGGATTTATAAACGGTTACGATGATTTGGGTTATATGATTGGTGATGAGAAAATTCACTATGATGAGATTAGAAACGTTGAATTGTTTGATTTCAAAAAGTGGTCGGACGTATGAACATCATCGATCAATACGAAGCACGTTTGATTGATTACGATTGCTTACAGTCTATTATCTGGGGATGTGGGCAAAAATTAATCAATGAGGTTGGCCTTGATAAGTTTGTGTTTTACTTAAATGCTGAGGAAGGTGAATACTATGAAGAAAAATAGCTATGTTGGTGTAGTAGATAAAATTAGAGTAATTAAGTCATTTCCTGATATGCTAGTACGCTTTACTTTGCACACTCAAACAGAGGACATCAATTGCCTTGTCAGTCGAAAAGAACTAGCTAACCTTATACTATTTTTAGATGATGGGAAATATGAACTTGCTACCTTTGGTCATTATAATAGTAGAAACCAATTCGTGATAGAGAAATTTAACATTAGAAATCCTGATAATTTTATCCGTGAATTTGTATTAAAACCTATGGCTCAGATAGCTTAGTCCCTCTTTTGTAGAGGGATTTTTTTGTGAATAAAGCGGTTTTTATTTAGGAAAAAGGTTGACTTTTCATACTACGCATAGTATATTTAATATATAGAAAGGAGGTAGGAAATGCTAGAAGATATAGAAAAAGCCGTCAATATTGTTTTTCTCTTTCTTAGTAGTATCTGGCTACTAATGAAAATCAATAAAGACGACAAATAACCTAGGTTGGGGCAAACGCCCCTTCCTTCTATATAATTATAGCATAGAAATCATGAAGAAAAAATATATTTATATCGTGTTGCTACTACTCATCATTTTACAGTTGGTTCTTGTCTTCATTGATAAAAGTAACAATATTTTACAATCAATAATTAATGTTGCTATGATAGCTGTACTCATCAATGATATCGCAATTTCAAGAAAGGAGTAATCAAATGACTGACAAAAACACACAAACAGAAGCCAATAAACGTTGGCAAGAAAAAAACAAGACTAAAGCTAAGTATTTAAGCGATCGTTCTAGAGCTAGGTCATTTATTCGTAATCAAGCTAGTATTGAAGATTTAGCGGAATTCGAACAACTGATTGCAGAACGTAAAAATGTTTTACCACAATAAAAAAATAATAACCTGACCTCTTTGCGTATTTTATCGCAAGGAGGTTGTTATGGATTATGTAGTTGTACTGGATGACAATATTATTTACTTAGTATGTGACCACGGATTTGCTCGCTTGGTGTTTAGCAGCACTGAGGTCGCCGAAGGATTTAGCAGATTTATTGAGGACAAAATAAAAAAGCCCTAGAAATTAATCTAAGGCTTTTTGCATTGCTATTTAAATGTACCCCACAACGGACCATTACGCTTACCGTTTGCTGTTGTACCAGTTGGCAAATAGGCATACTTGTTATTTGCTCTTGGTTGCCTAATCCATACCCAGCCATTGGTATCAAGCATATAGGCATCGTATTTTACTTTTTGACCATTCTTTATTTTGCCTAAACTATTTAAATTAATCGGACTATTTGGCGTTTTATCTGCAGTCTCGCCACGGAAGATAATCTCATCAACTGTGCAAGTAAATGTCGCTGATTCCGCAATCCATTTACCTTTAGGCGTAACTACTGTTGATTGACCATTATTTGTATTGGTTTGATTAGAGCTTGACCCATCGCCTGACAATTGCCCAGTATAACGATAAACGGTTACTGGTGGCTTGCCATTATACGCCCAAATAGTATCGTGGTCATTAACCGTAATCCCGTTATATCCATAATTACAATGGATCATTTGGTCATTCTCGTTTAGAAAAATACCCGTATGTCCAAAGCTTCCACCACTCGCTCCACGAGTACCCCAAATAAAAACATCCCCACGTTTTACTTTATATCCTCCGTTTGTTAGCGGTACTTTTGACCACCCGTTAGCTTCGAGGTCGTTAAATAAGGAGTCTGTATTCCCCATCTTGCCTGGTGGTAAAAATCCGCCAGCAATTAACGCAAAATAAACAGCACTTGAACAATCATAACTTGTTGGCCCAAGTCGGCTGCTCATGCTATAAGTTACCTTACCTTGTCTTGCTGTCATCCACTGTATCATTTTATTAATGTCTGGCATTAGTCCTCATCCTTTCTTTTGACAAAACTTGCTCCTAAGTCATAAAAGCCACCTGCTGACAATCCAGCAACAGCTCCGCCCCAAATAAAGTAAATTAAGTTAGGTTGGTCAAACGACCAACTCCAAGCCAAACCAATACCGATACCTAACGCTAAGTTAATAACCGGCAACCATTTATTATCTGCTCCAGTATAAGTTTTTATCAATTGTGTACCAGCCAATACAAAAGCAATAATTGTTGTTGCTGAGATTAAAATTTTATCCATAATATTCATCCTTTCTTGTGTGTTTCTTCCCATTTGTCGTGTTCCTCCAAGATGGTAACACGCTTATCCATTTTATTAATTCTAATATGCAAACCTTCCCTATCTTTTTTGCTCTCGTCTAATTGAGAGGAAAACTGTAAAATAGACCTCTCTAAGTTATCTATCGATTGACCTAATTTATCAACTACAGGATTAATCACAATTGCTTTTAACAAAAACATCAAGCCGCTTACAACGCTAGTGATTAGCGCTATTAAAGTAGCAACCTCTCCTATAGTTATTCCGAAAAATTTCATAACTCACCGCCCTACTAGTTAATTAAAATCCAAATCACCAATAACCAAAAAGGAGCAGCTAATAATAAGCCGTTCCTTAGTCCTTTTATATCTTTTTATTTCTACTTTTTTTTACTCAACACCTCTTTTAACATTATTGCTTTCGTTTACTTTGATAGAGCTGTTGTTAGTTTTAATAGCAAAATTATTTTTTGTTGAAAAAAATCTATTGAACTCGATATTATGAACAGAAGTTTCCGTTGAACTCTTAGTAGAGGTAATATCTATTTCTCCAAAATAGTTTCTATAACTATAATCATCTTCATTTATTGAACTGAACATAACGTCACTTTTTAAAACATCAATAAATTTTAATCTCGCTTTGATATTACTCCTTCTAACTACAGCAGTTGGGCAATTTTCGAAAAAGGCAGTTGCGATATCACAGTTATCTACTACGATATTTTCGCTTGTCAAAACTCTGATCTGACCGACATCTATATTTCCGACAATTGGCGCATCGACTTTTTTAAACGTGCCAGTCCGACTATCAATTAGAATAATAATCGCTGATTTCATTTTTCCAGAGTTTTTGATTTTGATACCATCAATGTTAAAATCATTAACTTTTGAACCATGCAAAAATACAGAAGTATTGTCGGTTGTTCCGTTATCGACTAGACAATCTTTGAAAGTTAATCCATCAATAGTCCATCCAGAGCTAGTATCAACTCTGACCCCAAATTTAAAATTAGAAAATTCACAACTATCGAATAAAACATTTCTACACATTTTGTTTGTCTGCCCTGTTGCAATTCTAACTTGTTGATTTTTAGTTCCTACAAATTGCGTTCTTAAAACTTTAACATTTTTTGTACCTTCTTCAATTGTCAGAGAGGAAAGTTCTCCTCCTCTAAAAACACAATCCTCTAACAAAACACCATCAGTATTATTGTCTAATTTTAACACTTCAGCTAAGTTCAAATCTCCATAGTTCCCTATGGAATCTAAATTGAATGTTGTTCTTTTGAAGTAAAGATTTTTATTAGGTTTTTCAAAATCACCTAATGATATTAACATCATCCCAGCACCATAAAAATCTACTCCTGTAAAATTAAAGTTTTCCGAACCAGGAGCATCCGGATTATAGGGATTATCGTAAATACCAATGCCAATGTGATTGACATTTTTAGCCCTTCCCATGATGAAATCAACATTGTTCGCAGAAAAATTTTTACATGCTCTGAAAATGGAAATTCCATAATCACTTGATTTAAAAGTCAAATTTTCAAAAATAATATCTTGGCTTTCATAAAATGACGTTGATTGTCCATCTACGTAGTACAAGACATTATTACCAAAAATATATGGATCATAAGTACATTTAACATGCTCAAACGAAATAGTTGTATGCTTTCCTAATCCATAAATTTTTATATTTTTTTTATTATTTATTTGAGGCATCTTATCAAAGATATCTAGTCGGGTTCCCTCGAAAAAAAACGTATTATTCAAATTCCCAAAACCCATCAGGGCATCTTTTAAATTGTCAGTATGATCCAAAAGAATCTCCGCTTGATTAACTGTTCTATTAGAATTTTGGGATATTTTAATAGTTTGATTGTTAACTTCTAAAACAGTAGCTGTTAACCAATTATATTTAATAACATTATCTACTACAATTGCTAGCGAAACCGATGTATCAGTAGTCGAATATATTACCTCATGACTTTCCACGCTAGTTGTCTTAAACAAGACTCGGTTTTCATCGATTAGCGAATTGTAATTTGTTATTGTTGATTTAATTTTGGAAGCTATTGTGTTTGCTGAATCTCCTAATGCAAAATTAACCAAATGATTAACATCGTTAATACGCAATGTTAATGATCCTGCTTTAGAAGCTGTTCCAGTTACAACTAATAAAAAATTCACAAAATTTTTAGGTGCACCAACTCCTTCAATTCCAATCTTATCCCCAACTTTTAAAGGGATTTGCACATTATCAAAAACTAACTCATTAGTGTTAATCGTAGACGAACAATATAATTTATCTTCCAAAATTTTGGGTTGCTTTAAGTTATATTGATATAAAACATTTTTAGCATTGGCTTTGGCTTTGAATTCAGCGTTCAATCTTTCATTAGCTACAGCGTATTCTGTACCGTCTTCGCTGAATCTCATTTGAACTACTTCTGCGTCACTTGTGCCTGATTCTAGTATGATGGTATTTAATTGTTTTTCAGTATTATTAGACTTTAGATTGGCTGCATCCGACTTTAGGTTTGCTTGGTTTGCTATTGCTTTAGATTCGTTGCCTAATTTATTAGCGTCTTCTAAAGCTTGACTTGAAGTTTCTTCAGCCTCGTACGATTTATCAATAGCTCTGTTAATTTTCACGCGTCCAGCATTAAGCGTATCCTCTCTATTTATATATTCTCTTGCCAAAAGCTACCCCTCCTCAATTACCTCGATATCCACGACGTCAGCAAAACGGACTAATTTGTTTTTCCCAATCATTCCAGAATAAACTTGGTTTCCGTCCGTATCTTTCTTTTTACCAATCACGTAAGCGTAGTAGTCGTCGAATAAATCGAATGAGCTATCAACAGGTACATTCTCTGTACTGTGATAACTCATTCCTGATTCTTTATCAATTTTCTGTTGTGTTAGTTTAACAATTTTAGCCATTAGGATTCTCCTCTAAATATGAAATTAACGAAATATCAGTTGTATCAATCCGACATCCTTCATTGATTTTATACAACCCTTTTTTCTTTTCTAGATTGTCAGCCAATTCATTAAAATATTCATTGGACTCAACAATAATATCGACTGAAGCGCCACTTTTCATTATAATTTTTGCCTTTTTTATCATAATTTTTCTCCAATTCTTGATTTAATAAACACAATCAACATCAGTTGTATTTCTAGTCTAGCTAGTTCATTCGGTTTTATTTTAAGCGTGTGATTCCCTCGTGTTATTTTTCCGGAACCATCTTTTTTCATCAAGTCTTTTAAGTCAAAGTCAGTTACATTTGTACTATTTATACTTGCTTTATTTCCGTCGATCCAAACTTCTAAAGAATTCGCTCTCTTACTGTATTCGAAAATCCCGTAGACAATATCATGAGTATGTGCCGGAATTGTAATACTTACTTGATGCGTATGGTTAGGTATATTTATACTTACACCATGCGAATGACTCGGTATGCTTATTTGGACGTTATGAGTGTGACCAGGTATGTTTACATTTACAGTGTGGTTATGACTACCACTCGAACCTTCAGTATACAATTCTGATTTTGATGCACTATAACTACTCATATTTAATGAAACAACCGCTTGATTATATGCTGAAAAGACATATTCTTTCCATTCTACCGGACCTGGATCATAACCAACAAACATTCTATGCCTATGATCCCCTCCAGCCGAACTTGTGGTACCAACTTGTGCAGAACCGCCAGCTGAGCTAGTAGAGCCTCCTGCATAGCCACCGCCACTAGCGCTCGTTGTACTCGAAACATAAGCACCACCTGCACTAGAAGTTGAGCTTTGTACTTGTTGTGGCGCTGTTGTATTTGCTTTAGAAGTCGCTCTGAACGCTGTTGTATTGATACTTAAAAAAGCATTATTAACATTTACTGCTTCTTCTGGAACTCTGAAACTAAACTCTACTGGTTTATCTGGATCAGCTTCTCTATCAAACACAAACGGTATAAACGACTGAGCGCCCATCGCTGTCATTTTTGCAATTTCTTGTTGTCTAGCGTAATCAGCTTGGTCAGCTCCTGGCTCTTCGTTCGTCATAGTTAGATTTAACTCTCCTGGATTGCCACCAACATCAGACTTACCACGTTCAGTGATTCTCAACTCAATTTTTCCGTATTTCTTCGTCTCGATTTGAACAACATCCATGTAGTTTAATTCGTTTACTTTGATTTCTCTATTTCTGTTTGCTGCTACGTTACTAGGATGTCTAAGAACCTTAGTTAAATCTGTTGCAGTTACGGTCCATGTAATTTTCGGTTGTTTCCAAGCATTTAATTTTGATAGTGCCGCGGAATAGAGATTTTCTTCTATTGTGTACCGCTCATCTTTCCATATATACCAAGCTGGTCTGTATTTAACCATTGAAGGCTTGTCTTGAATGTAGATAGACCCTTTACTATAGCGTTTAATATCAACGGTATTCACACCTTCGGCATTTCCTTTCGGAATAATGGAATTAACAATATTTTTCCCAACACGCTTGATTTCAAACCCTCTCATGTTATACCCTTGTTTAACTCTGGCATTAACTTTTGAATTAGGTCGCTTCAAACTTATAGTGAATGGATAGCTAGTGGTATTTCTAACAAACTCGTAGTCTTCTCCGAATTCATTAGGAATAGAAAATAGTGGGTTGATTAATCCGTTTTCGTTTTCCCATGAATAAGAAAAACCTCTGGAGAATTCACACGTTCCAAGCTTCCAGTCAGGAACCGCTTGTTGATTTAATACGTAATTAAGTGAACTGACAGTTGTCGGATTAACTAGTTGATGGTAATCATTCATGACACTAAAATTCAACAAATACAACGCATCGAATAAGTCGTAAGTGACTATTGCTACGCCGTTGTTAAACGTTTCTTTACTTTCAACGATGATAAACAGCTCTATCCTTTTAGGTCCATCGTAAACCTCGATAAAATCAAGTTGGTCAAGTTTATCAACCCACGCGTCATCAGCAGGCAAAGAAAAAGAAGCTGTAAACAGCTCCTTAGCTTTCATACTATAACTTGTGTTAAACGCATTTTTTATAGGCACTTTTAAGTTTTTCATGGGATTCTTAAAATATATATTTATCATTTCTAACCCCCTAAATATATTTCCATCTGTAGTGCATAGTTGCTTTTAAATCTAATCCAGTACCAGTTATATAGACTCTTTGATTAGGCACTAAATAAAACTCATCAAACCGTTCTAACATCGTTTCTGTGCCGTTAACATAAGCAATATAGTTTTCGGTATCGATCTCTAATTTTCCGTTGAAAGAACTATGCCTTATTACGCTAGCGCCACTTGTGATTGAGATAGTATCTGCTTTACCTTGTAGAATAATAAACGGTTGTACCGCATAACCATCTAGGGTTGGATAGAAACTAGTCGTACCTATCACTGGTAAATCAACCGCACCACTTCCTTCGTGTCCTAACTTGTAATTAGCTCTAAAGTCAATTACTACGCTTCCCCACTTAACGTCGTTAACTTCTTCAACTGAATATCTATTGTCATCGTTTTGCATAAACGGAATCGAAAATCCATTCATGATACTGGAACGGTCAATAGTAAAACCATTAGCAACTTGCAACCAAACGTACTTGAAAGGGTCGTAATCGAAAATAACTTTCAGAAACCTTGGTTGCTTAAATTCATCGAATAAAAATAAATTCACTCGGTCAACAATTTCGTTTATTTCATATTCCTCTTTTACCATCTTTTTAAAATTGATAACAATCTGTGGTTTCCCTTGGATTTCAGAACCAAAATATAAGTTTTGTGATTGCCCGGGTATTTTTAAAGTCAATGCTTTGTAATCAGATTGAGATGGGTTTTCATGGTCTTTGAGAGGTCGCAAGCCGAAATCTTCCCATGTTTTTTTTACTAATCCGTTATCCATGCTCATCATGCTCATTAAAACGACCTCCTTATACCAGGATCTCTATTCGGATTGAATCTATTCATTTCTTCAACAACTGCTTTAGCTAATTTCGGAATGTCTTCATCAGACCGCACATTTAAATTTGCTCCCTTAAACAACCCTTCATAAGAACTCGAATAATGATTTGTTGTGGAATTTGATGTATTTCCAGCTCCAGCAATATTCAGACTAGGCATATTTCCCATCACTTGCTCTGCTCTAATCACTGGCATTTTTACCATATCAACTGCTTTTTTCATTGCGTTTATCGGCATTTGTCCATATTTTTCTAATCCATCACTCCAACCGACCATCATGTTTTTACCGATAAAGTTTTTCATCCACCGTGAAGGAGAGTTGATATCCATAGCTTTTTGAATCGTATTTTTAACGTTGTCCGCAATCGATTGTGCTGTAGAATATACTGAACTAGCATTTGCACTCAATCCATTCGCAAAGCCTTGCATAGCATATGCGCCTATTTGATACATTTCGTTGTTCAATCCGTCGAAAGGTCTTTTCAAACTTTCTGACAAACTATTAATCGCGCTTTGAACTAAACCTAAAGATTGTGTTACACCGTTAGTTAATCCTTGTACAAGGTTTTCTCCAAACTTATGATAAATCCTTGATGGGCTGTGCGTATCGGTTTTAGAACGATATTCTTGCTCCATATCGTCAGCCATATCACCGACCGCATTAGCAGCAGCGTCGGAATTCCCTTCCACACCACCAGCGATTCCATCAGGAACAGCTTTACCGAGATTCTTAAAATCAGCAGCGTCGATTTTATTCTTTGTTGTTTCTCCAATGTTAGCAACCATTCCCATTACACTTTCATCGACACCAACTTTACCTGTGTCAAAAGCTGTTTTCAATGCGTCGGTAGCTGTTTTACCACCATTATCAAATATTTCGTTCATTCTAGCCAATTGCTCGTCAGAAGAATTCACTAAAGCAGCAACGTGTCCGGCTGATTCAGGACCTGCATCACGTAACTTATTGAGTAACCCCTCATTGATTCCTCTCTCAGATAATATCGCAATATTATTGGCCCAATCTCCTATAACACGTTGGTTCTCTTGCATATTTGCAATCATTTGCTCAGTTGACAACGTTTGTTCATCACTAAGCGTATTAAACATATCTCTAGCTGAATCGGAGTACTCTTGCCATTTGGATTTCATAGCGTCTACCGCTGCTTTTTGAGCTTCTGATAACGATTCGTATGTGACAACTCGCCTTTGAGCACTCTCTTCTTCTGCAGCCGCTACAGCTTCACTGGATTGCTTTAAAGCTTCTTGTGTAGATTGATATTCTTCTTTTAATCCAACTTGAGTTTCTTTTAATATTTTTTCTTGTTCATCTAGTTCTTTAAAAGCTGCTTTTGCTTCTCGCCCTTTAACGGAACCGTCTTCTAGCTTTTGATTCCATTCTTCTCTAAGAGCAGCGTTTTCTTTCAGTTTCGCTTCAACATCATTCTGCTCTTTCATGATTTCCACTAACTGTTCTTGAGTTTCATTTACCTTTTCTTGCCCTCCGTAAGCATCAATCTTCGCTCTGATTGCTTCAGCAGACATCGAAAGTTTCCCAGTCTCTTGATCGTACAAAAGATTTAAACCAGCATAAGCGGTGTTTAATTGTTCTACTTGATCTTTAAGTTGTTTCTTTTCCCCACGAGTTTTGTTTTCTTTGTTAGCCAACTCATCAACACTGGTAGCCATATCTTTATAGGCTTTAGTATTGCTTTCGATACTTTGTACACTTTCTTGACGGTTAGCAGTATTTGTTTTGGTAGTATCTGCTAAAGTTTTAGTTGAATCCGCTAGAGCTTCCTGTTCTTTGTTGAGCTTTTTAGACGCTTCTGTTTCTTTATTAAACCATTTCCACAAAGTTGCTCCTATAGCAACTAAGCCACCTATTGCCGCAGTAGCAATACCTATAGGGCCTGTTAAAAGCGTGACGGCTGCATTAAAAGCAATTGTCGCAGCAGTAGCAATTCCAGTTGCAACACTTAAAGCTCCCGTAGTACCAGCCAAAGCTGTAGTCATAGTAATTTGAGCCCCAATAATAGCGGTTTTCGCTACCATAGCAGCACTACTTAATTTTGATGCTGCCAACGAAGCTAAATCAGCTCTGGCTTGTGCTTGAGTTGCCAATTCCCATAATTTTATCGCTGCAGTGATAGTCTTAGTTACAATTACGGATTGCTTCATCGATTGGTTAATTGATTCTATAATCTTTAAGGTGGCATATGTCGCGACAAAACTAACTATAGCTGGTGTCAAAGGTTCTATCACTTTCATTAATGCAGAAAAAGCTTTTGCAGCTACAATTAAAATAGGTGTTGTGCCCTCAATAACTTTGCCAATTGCAGCAAAAGCACCATTTACTAATACTTTCAAAGAATCTATATTTTGAGCGATATTTTTGCCAGTTACCTTTTGAGTTAACTTATCAAGACTTGTTAAAATATTCGCAATTCCTTTAGCAGCTGCATTTCTTAAGTTACCAAACGACGTTGCTATACCTTCGCTATTTACTTTTGCCATTTCAGCTAACTGTCCTGTGCCAGTTCCTAACTCGATTAACTGGTTTTGGAAATCCTTAAATGTGATTGTCCCTTCTTTCAAAGCAGCGTATAAATCTCTTTGAGCGGTTTCTCCAACGAATCCCATAGCTTCCGCTGTCTTTTGTAAACCAATCGGCATCGTTTCTTGTAACGTTTTCCAACTCTGCAAGTCTACCGTTCCTGTAGAAAGCATTTGGACGTATTGGTCTAACCCACGACTTGCATCACTTGTTGAAGCTCCACTGGCTAACATCGCATTATTGAGGGCAATTGTGGCATCTGTTGATTTGTTTAGGTTACCAGTTATAGCAGTCATACGTTGTGATGTTGAAACAACTTCATCCAAAGTTGTAGGGAGTCCGTCAATTCCATCTGCTAACTTTTTGACACTTGCCGTTGATTCGTCTGTTGAGTATCCTAATGACTTCATAACTTTCGGATAACGATTCATCGTATCGAAACGACTGATAGCAGCATCCATTGATTGTTTGAGCAAGTCAAAACCTGCACTAGCTAATTTAACTAATCCTAATGCAGTCACCATATCTTTTACGCTTCGAGTTGCTTTTTGAGCCGAGGGATCAATGCCTTGCAGTTGTTTATCAACATTGGCCACACCTTTTATAACTTGACCATCATTTAACTCTATTTCTATAACTACTCTTCCGTCTGCCATGTTATCCCCCTTCCTCAAAGCGTTTTTTCGCATACTCTCTGCGTTCTTCTGGTGACATTAAAGCCATTTTTTTACGTTCTAATTCGATAAGCTCTAATTCTTTTTGCGTAGTCTTTAAAGCGTATATACGTTGTAATTTCTTCATATCAGCTATACGTTCTTTAGAATCCTCTTTGGATTCCGTCCAGCTTCTTATTTGCATAATTTCGACTATCCTAGTATCTTTGCTAAGACTTAGAAACAACGCTTTAAACTCATTCCAGTGCATGTTATTACGCTTCTCAATTAAATTGATTCCGTAATCTTTCATAAACGATGCAAAAATAAAATCAGCATCTTCCGAAAAGGAGTATGCTGATTTGTCATCTGTTGTATTTGACTGTTCGTTTGTGTTAGATCCTGAATTAAAAAGTTTGAGACTTATTTCAGTGTATATCGCTACTTGTTTTTCGAAACTCCAGTCAGCTAATTGTTCATCGGTTACGTTTAGATAGTTCTTTAAAGCTATTTTTATCTTTACTATTTCGCTGATATTGTCTACCTGTGAAAGCTCTAAGTTAGCTAAAACAACATTGAAATTGCAATCAATAGGATAACTCACACCATCAATTTCTATCGAATCGTTACTATCTCTATATAAAGAAAGCATTTAAACACCTACTTTTCTACAAGATAGAAAGCCGCTTCTTTTTCACTTTGTTTAATACTAAGTTCTTCCACCGCTGTTCCAATCATTTCAGACGTTTCAATAATTAAGTTACGTCTGTAAATTTGAACAGGTTGTACTTTTTTAATCTTTTCGTAGTCACCTTTTTGGAATACATTTTCAAAATATTCTTCTAAAATTGCTTCAGTAGCATCAAATTGATCTGATTCCTTTTCAGCTTCTTTAGCAATGTCTTCCAGCTTTTTATTCAAACTTTCGAACTCGTTTCTAAAGTTCTTCAACCGCTCATCATCATAATAAAATCTGAGAGCTGTTTTAGACTCATTTGTATCTTCATCTGTCAAATTAATGACAAAGTAACTTTTTTTAATCGGTATATTAAGTTCATTCATCTTCAACTATGCCCTCGCCTTCTTTTTCTGTTTCATCCCCGATATCTTCAGTATCGGGATCACTAGGGTTTAGGTGTATCTGTCGGAGTGCCTTTAAATTTAACCGAGAAATTGAACTGTTGTCGTTGACCAGCTTCGCCACCAAAAGGAACGATATTTAAAATTGTTGCTTCGCCTTCCAAAATCCGTCCATCGGGTTCTGTAATTTGTAGATATCCGTCACGATCTTCTTTTTTTACTAATAAATCACGGACAAAGTTTTGACTAGCGTCAGAATACAATCTGTGTCCTTCCACATCAATTTGATAGTTTAATGCTGTTACGTATGTTTCTTTGCCTGTTGCGTAATAGTTCACATCCTCTGTTTCTTCTTCAAACGTGGGTGTAATGTTAGTAACACCACCACCAAGATCAAACAATTTATCTTTTGTTGCTCCTAACTTAAAAATCGTTGATTCGGCTAAAAAGAAATTTAATAATGTATTTGCCATTTTATTTGCTCCTATCTATTATTATTTGTGCTCCAGTATCAAAAACAAAAATCCAGTTGCCTTTATCATCATTACTTTGATGGAACGGCTCACTGGAATTAACTATTTTCACAAACTGGAAACTATTATTTTCTGATTCTAAACTTGATAATTCTTCGACAAACTCTGATATTTTATTGAGATTATCAATTGCTTCTTTTTGGTTCTTCGTTTTCAATGCAACTTGAATATTAATTGCTTTCTCTTGCATTCCGTTGTAGTAGGTAGTAATCGTTTTTCCACCTGGTAACAAAGTAACTGCAATACTTTTTTCGTCCTTCAAACTACCTGGAATAACTTTAGTCATTAACGCTAAGGTATTGAGCTTGTCTATAAATCGATAAATAAAATCTAATTCTTTGTTCATAGATTAAGCCCCCTTAAGAAAACCTTTTGCCAATCATTCATGTAAAGTCCTTTTGCTCTTAAATCCCAATAAGGACCAGTACCAGGTGTTGTATACTTTCTAAAAACTACTTTACCGTTAGTTCCGTAATATTGAGCCTTAGCATATGGAGTAGACCAAACTAATGAACTTTTATCAGCACTAATCGTTCCTGTGGATTGCAATGTTCCTTGGTCATTTGGTACAAAAGGCTGCATATCCATTAACATTTGATTCATCATGCCGTATTTTGCTGATTGCATATTACCAGCGCTCAATTTCTTGTTTACACCACTCAAATCGACTTTAACTCTCACCATTAGATCACCTCTAATTCGTAGGACCAAATAGCATCTCTAAAAGGTTCTTTAATCGGAATAGCTTTTTTTATGATGCATTGCTTACCGTCAAACGTCACTCTTGATTGCTCCTTAAACTCCTTGAAAGGCGTTGTAGCACTGGCATAACAAAATATCACACTATCAGCGACTATTTGAGTCTGAGTCTTATCTCTACTGTAAACAGTTGAGCGATCGATTCTTACTTTTTCAATATTTACAGGTAGTTCGTAATTGTTCTCTCCCCATTCATCATCGCCACTGTATTCTTCATAGATAAAACTATCTACCAACATTTTAGAGTCAATTTTAAGCATTACCTCACGCTCCTGTTCAATAGTCCTGTGCCTTCCAATACAACGGATAAATCGGGACATTCTAGCGTGACCTCGCTACCTTCTACAGTTTGAGCTTTGCCACCTCTAGAAATTGTTGTTCGACCGATAGTGACGTTCATCGGTCTGTCATTCATTTGTGACGTAGAGGTTGCTTCGTTTTGGATAAAGTATTCAATTTGCATACCGATAGCCTTTTTAAACTTATTCACGCGCCACTCAAAATCATCCTCAAACTTAGTGAAGTTGTAAAAATGTCGTGTCTTGTTATCTAAAATAAGGCTTGCTCTCATGAGTAAATTGGCAAATTTAAAGGACTCACCAATTTCGGTGAATCCTAATTTTTCATATTCTTCTTCTGTAAGATAGTCTTGCATGATTTACCTCCTATTTAGAAGGATTTTCTCCCTGCTCACCCTTCAGACTTTTATTTTCTTTTTTCAAAGATTTATTTTCTTTTTCTAGCTTCTCAATTTTCTCATTTAATTCAGAGATTGCAGCTTCATTTTCAGTCAACTCAGGTTCTTCACCTTCTGCCACAAAACCTTTTTCTTTCAGCTCGGTGTACAATGAAGAGTCTTTAGCAGCTTGATATTCTTGGTTATCTTTAAATAGTTTAATCATTAATTAGGCCTCCTTCGTGTGAACATAAAGAGCATCTTTGCGACTTTTTAAAACAAACAAATCATGGTATAAACGGTTTTGGTATAACCATCCATCGCCTTCCGTGTGTGTGCCTGGAGCGAATAAGTAGATAGAGTTAAATTTCGCTTTAGCAATAACTGCTTGTTTAACAACTAATAAGAAATCAATGTCAAGACCATCCGCAGCTTTAACAAAGCCTTCTGTAAAGTTAAATTTAGTAGCAAAACGATCTGTATCCCAAACTTCTACTAAAATTACGCCATCTAAAGACGTGATACGTGATTCTAGTGCGGTCATGCCAACGTTTTGATTTGTAATATTACGTGTAAATTCTTTTGAACGTTCTAACAAGTCCATTGTTTCGCTAGATAGGTAGCCAACGATATTGCCAGCTCCATATTTACGTAATGGTAAGATAGCTGCTTTCAATACAGAGTAAACATTATCTACGGTCAATTTAGTATTCGCTGTTTTTCCTTCTGCAATTGCAGCTGTAGCCATTTTAGAGAAGCGATAAGCATCTACTTCTGGACCAGCGTTCTCGGTAACAAAAGTTCCTGATACTCTAGCAGCTGCCAAATCTTGGTTTGTTTCATCCTCATCGGCAATGTCAACGTAAAATTCAATGTCACGATCAAATTCTAAAGTGTAAACTTGCTTTTTATTTTCCATTTTCCCGGAGTTAAACCCTTTATCACGAGTGTGTGATTTGTAACCGGATGTTTCAATGGTTGTTGTTTCGAATGATTGTGCATTCAACCAGTTTACTTCTGGTGTTTCAATTAATGATGTCAACGTTTCTTGTGTTAATTTTTGTTCATACAATCCTGTATTCTTTTTTGCATAATTATAAGCCATGTTTTTTTCTCCTTTATTTGAGACCTAAAGCCTCTTTTATTTTGTCTTCTTCCGACAACACGCTAGACCCTTTCGGATTTCCACCAGTAACGATTTGTGGCGTTGGTGTTGCTGTTTGTTCTGGTTGCTGAAACAAGAATGACTTGCTTTCTTGCAACGCTTCTACTTGCTCTTTTAAGCCTTGTAGTCCATTGTCAGTAACTTGAATCGTATCAGTATTTAATTGACCCAATACAATATCTTCGTCCAATGGATTTACATCTTTAAGCGCTAGTCTGATTGCAAAGTCTTTCTGTTGTTGAGCTAGTTTTGTTTCAGACTCACTTTTAGTCGTGTCATACTTCGCTTGTAGCTCTTCTAATTGCTTAGATAACTCTTCATTGCCCTTTGATGCTTCTTTCAAGGTGTCAAGTTCTGTTTGATTACTAGTCAACTGTTCCTTGAATTGGTCACGTTCCCCCTCTAAAGCATTAATTTGAGTATTTAATCCAGTGACAGTTTTACCATGCAAAGCCATGACTGATCCTAATTGTTCATCTGTTAAACCTAACTCTTTTAATTCTTCTCTTTTCATTATGATTCTCCTTCGTTTTTATTCGGTGTTACGACACCGTGGATTTGATAGTTTAACGACATTCCGGTCGAGGTAAAATAAAAAAGCCTAGTGATTAGACTTTACTTCTAAATCTTCTATTTCTAATTCGGAAACACGATAGTTGATTGTTAATTTCGGTAATTCATTAGCTGTCATCACCAATTCAAAACCGAGAATACCTTTACCCTTTACTTCCTCACCGTCAATAAATATATCGTAATTATTAGAAGTCATTGCGTTACCTGTTGCGTTATTCTTCTTTCTAATTGATAACTTCATCACTTTTCACCTTTTTCAAACTTATTTTTCAGCAATTCCATTTCGCTATTGATTTTCTCTGTTAACAATTGCTTTTTAGAGATATCAGTTTCCTTTTGTTGCTTAGTTAATAGTTTTCTTAACTTCTTATTGGTATAGTAGACTGTCTTTTGATAATCGCAATTCTGACACTCAGCATAGATTCGTTCAAATTCTCCAAATAGCTTCTGTTTCTTAACTACATAAGGTGTCAGTTTGTCACAACTATTACAAGTGACTTGTTGTTTCTTTTTGATTAGAGTATGAGCCATTACAAACTTCCTTTCATCAACGTATCTTTTGGAGTTATCACTTTCTCACGACCGTAGTTCCTTCTTAACCAATCAGCATCTTTTAAAAGCTCTCTCATGTCGCTCTGTTGCTTTCTTAGCAACGCTTGATACTTTTCAAGGTTAGGACTTTTAAGCTCGTTAGATACAATGATATTCTTTTTAGTTTTTCGAATACGTCGTTCAATCTCACGTTGTTTTTCCCGAATCCTCGACTTTCTGATTGCTTCTTCTGGTTTAACATTTGGTTCACGGTCGATGTTTACGCCTGGAATAAATGGGTAAATAGAATGACGGCAATTAATTCCTAACGTTCCGCCAGCAAGTCCATAGCCAAACTCATAGATTGACGGATACTCACTATCGTTTTGATTGATTGGTCGCATATCCAACACTCTACCTTGACAATGTGCACAACGTGGAGCAGCATCTAAAAGCACGCTCATTTTAACTGTGGTAATACCGTATTCTTCCATTCTTGACGTTCTAACCTCGTTATATAGTCGATTAAGTGTAGAACGCATGACAGTATCAACGTAACGTTCAAGACTCCAAGTGTTGCCACCTTTATCAATAAATGAACTTGGTATTCCTTTGTCCGCCCAACTAATGATTGCTTTTTCAATTGCTTGCTGCAAGGTAATGTTCCCAGCTCCAAAGCTAGCCATTGTATTGTTCAAAATATTCTCGTACATTTTCATGATTGGCCCGTCACCAAACATTGTGCTAACTAACGTTTGATTAACATAGTTATCCAAATTAACAAATACTTGTTTTTGGTAAGCTTGCATTATCTGGTCTAAGTCATTCATGTTTGTATCTATCGACATTACTTGTTTAAGGTAAGAGTCGATATCCGATTGAGAACTTTTAGCTGTTTCTTCAATAGCTTTGCCGATTAATTCGCTTGAAACACCAGAGTTGCGCTCCAATTCTTTATAAAACTTGCTGTTTAATAATCTTGACTGGTTCATCCGATCGATATACCACTCATTTATGCCTTCAGTTCCTTTTGCTTTCAAACGTTTTGTAATTTGCTTGAGTAGTTCTAGCTCAATTGCTTCGTAACGGTTTATTAACTCGCTAGAAAAGCTGTTTAAATGGTCTGGATTAGCTCGTGACATTTACATCACTCCTGTTGTCCAAATAAAAGACGTTCATTAAGCACTCGGCTTATTTCTTCGTCGTCGCTAAACGTTTTTCTTAGTGTTTCTTGATTGATCCTAGCCAATTCCTCTTGTGCTTCGACTTCTGACATACCGTATTGTTTCATCATAAACGTTACTTTTGACATTACGCCGTTTTCAACAGCTTTCAGGTTGTAATCAATTTGAGAGTTCTTATCGATAAACACTCCGTCATCAAAATCAACGTTGATATCTTCAAACGATGGCAATTCGCCTTCGTAAAGATGCTTGCCGTCTTTTCCGACCGTCAGCCTTGCTAAATCTAACACCGATACGACTAGCTCTTTGATAAACTTCTCAATTTCTACGATGTGGCTGTTTCTAGTTCGGTAGGTCATTGAGTTTTCGCTCACTACTTCTGTAGCTGTCTTCATTCCTTTACTACCATCGAAACTAAACGTGCCACTTGAAAAACCTATCTGAGTTTCTAAAGTTCTCAAAAAATGATTAATTGATTCGATATATTGACTAGATCGAATGTCATGAGTAATATCAATGTTCTTCATGTCATCTTGGTCTGCTGATAAACCTAGAAATACATTAGTTTCATCGTCGAATACCTGAGTAATTCCGTTTCCTTGTTCATCAGGTATGGTATTAATAAAGTGATCCGAGACAATAATCTTTCGTTGCCCCATTTTAATTTCCCAATGGTATTGGTCGTAAGCTTCATTTACTTGTTTTAGAGTTGGTTTAGCATTATCGCATAAGCTTAACCCTAAAGAACTGTAAGGATTGATATTATTAAATCCATTAGGTTTAAGGTAGCAAAAGTTAGGTCTTTTAAGGTCTAATTGCACGCTCTCCGGTAGGTCTTTGTACACTTCTTTTAAATTAACTCTGCTACCAACTTGATTAGGATTGTCAGACTTATAAAGCTCGTTCGTGATTTGATATTTTCCGTCATTAAGCCACTCATGGAATTCAAGTAACGTGTAGTAATACGTTTTATTTCCTTGTGTATCTTGAGATTTACTAGTAATAACTCCCTCACTTATTGAGTTAGTGTTATTTCTTAACGGAAAGAATGAATCTGCTAATGCCCAAGAAAACTCAATCTCTCCTGTGCCTGTATCGTAATACGGTCTAACAGCTAACCCACCTAAAGCGAACATAGGCTCTAAATATTTAGCGAAGTTCTTTTTGAAATCATTATGCTCAAATACATGTTGAATGAGCTGGTTTGCGTCGTTATCAAGAGCTTTCTTTCGTTCATCATCTGTTTTCGCTTGTTTGTATTCAGGCGCTACAGTTATCTCGCACTGCTCATTAAAAACAAGACTAGCCATAGTTTTAGCTGATTGTTCCATCATGTTTAGATAAAAGAAATCACGCTCTTGCTTCTTTTGATTTGAATTGATGTATTTCACTTTTGGGTAGTCTCCCTTATACATCGCTAGGTTATCGTAGATTCTACTTAATTCGCTTTTATCTACATTTATTCTAGGGTGATCTGTAATATTGCTTAAAGTTTCAACCATTCCTAACGTTTGTCCTCCTTTCCTAAATAGATTTTTTAATCGTTCGAACATTCAACCACCTCTTTGCCTATTACTTGATACGAAACATCATCCTCTTCAGGCAAATCATCATAGTATTTCTTCAAAATGAAAAAATCTTTTCTAGATATCGATTCATAATCAAGCATTTCAAATCTAGCAATAGTATCAACCGATACTCCTGTTTCAATTGATACGTCCTCTATTGTTTTTTCTAAAGACTTTCTGTAGGCAGTACGAAAATTGCGTACTCTGGTATTGAAATAACATTCTCGAACAATTCTTTTCAATTCACCTAATGACATTTGCTCTATCTTTTCATCTATTGAATCACGTATATTTACAGACATTGTTTTCCCTCCTACACTTTTAACTTAAGGTCTCTAGCGTTATCAACTGCAAAATATTGGAAAGCATCACATGTATGATCGTCATCTTTTATTACTTCCGGATTATCTTTTTTTAATGTTTTTTCATTCCATCGGTACATTCTATGTTCTTCAATGAATATTTTGTTTTCTGGTATATCGAGATAATAAAAACGACCCTGTGCTAAAAGGTCGTGTACATAATCTATCATTACTGTTTTCTTTTCCTTCGTAACTGCTGCTAAACGTTGTCTGTAATCTTTAAAATATTGGTTACGAATACCACCCTCAGCACTATCAATTGTTCTTCTTCTGATTGTTGCACTACTCCAACGATCGTCCCTAGATGTTCGCTTGATAAAATCATTGATATCTTTTGCTAATTCATCAGGCGCTTTTTTTACTGTTTTACCTGCTGGACTGTAGTAGTATGTACCCAAAAGAATTACTCTACCTTTAGCAGTTAATCCAAAGCACAAACAAGTGGTAGCCGACACCATGTGACCTCCATCTATTGAGTAATAGAGGTAAATGATACGATCATCACTAAAAGGCTCTTGAATCGCTTTAAATAAGTTCATATTATAAACATTGTCGCCCATTCCTATAACTTCACCTAGAAACATCCAACGATAATAGTCGTAATCGTTAACCTTATAGTTCTCTATCTCGTCTAAATACTGTTGAGATAAAAACCCTTGTGTATCATCTAAATAGGTTGAATGGTGGACTAAGAAGTCTTTTCTACCTATTCTCTCGTCTACCCATTCATTAACCCATTCATATGGATTTTTTGGAGGGTTCCACGAGTAAATAGTTTGTACTTTTTTGCCATATGGTATTTTGGTACGAGTGTAACTAAAACGTACTGTGTCAATTTCTTCTTTATTTTTGAACTCAGCTAATTCCTCGAACCACACCCAACGAACGTAACCTTTGGCAATCTTCTGAGACTTCAATTTCATCGGATCGTCTAAACCGTAAAAATAGAAAGCCGTATCTGTTTCTTTATGGATAATTCGGTAAGGACTGGTACGAAACTTAAACTCATTTTCTAAGTGTAGCTCGTAAATGGCCCATTTGATTTGCTCGTAAACACTAGTTTCTAGCGTGTTGGCAACTTTACGAAGTATAACCGCATTAGCGTTGTCATCCTCTATAAATTCAGTAACAAGTTTTAGGCTGACCACCGAACTTTTTGTTGAAGCTCGGCCACCTTTCAAAGCGATATTCTCAACTTCGCTGTCAAATACATCGTCAAACGAAGGGTTAATAAGATCATTTATATTAATCACTAAGTCGTCTTCAGTTATTTCGGATTCATCGATGTATCTAGTCAACAGGATCACCACGCTTCGGACGTGTTATAACTACTCTTCTTGGTTGCTGACCTTCTTCTTTCGATTTCTCGTAATACTTCATCAGTTCGCTCATAGCTTTCTGCTTGTCATAGAGCTTAACAGAAACGCCGTCTTTGCCAGACTTGATTTCTTTGATAAGGCTTCCGTCAACTGCCGAGCTTTCTTTAAAGTCAACAAAGTTTATTTCTTTCATGAGTTCGTTTCCGTCTTCGTCAGTTAATGGTCCAAACATTCCCATTACAGGAACTTCCTTTTTGCCAAACTCCGTAAAATCAGTAATATCAGCAAAGGCTTGTTTAACATACTCTTGTATCAAGTCTTTCACATCAACGAAGGTATCTTGTTGCAGCTCCGCTTTGAGTCTGTGCAACTCTTTTTTTATACCATCATTTACCAACAATCTATATCCAATCGCATTAGCCGTTTGATAATCAACTTGATAGGCTTGTTGATAAGCCTTAGTCGCATTAAAGTGTTGCAAATAGAATAGACAAAACATTTTTTGCGCTTCCGTCAAATCGTCATTCTCTATTACAGGTTGCGCCTTTTCTTTGTGTGCAACCTTTTTAGTTTTGTGTGCAACCTCTTTTTCAGGTGGCGCACCCCATTTGCGTGACTTCCACGACTTAACTGTATTGATTGATACATCATACTTCTCGGCTATATCCTTGTATTTCATTTTGTTTAGGTAATCTTGATAGGCTAACTCCCATTTTTCCACACTAGCGCCACCTCCTTTCAATCACACAATAAAAAGCCACCGCATAAGCGATGACCTGTTAAATATCAAAATTTCTTTTTTATATAAAACAGCAAACCTAATAAAGTAATCAACCATACAGAACTGAATATAATTCCGATTACTAAAAAATCATTTATATCCATTACTATCCCCTCCAATAAAAATAGACCAGCCAATGACTGATCTAGTGATTTTTTTACGCTTGGTTCGTACCTTCCACTCCACGAGCTTCACGGTCTGTTGTACGTTTGTTTTGCCACATAATAGCTTCATCAAGCTTTGTAATAGTCATTGCGTTTTCTCTGCAAGGGAAATGTAAATTCAAACTCTCTAATCGTTCTTTAGCTACTTGTAATACATCGACAATTTGTGCGCCGTTTACTCCTGCATCTTTTACAGTTCCTTCTTGCCACTTAATATTGATGTTTTCCAATTAAATCACTCCTTAGTTTATTTTATGTATAACGACCACAGCGTATCGGCATTGTTAAGAGGCTCCTGTGGTTTAGTTCGAATTTATAAAGCCGCTCTCCTAGGGAACGACTTATATGAATCACCCAAGACGATTTGCACGTCCTCCAAGGTCACCTAGACTACGGATTCGAACCGCTCGCATGTGGCATTACCGGCCTACGCTTTACCATGGGTGCGTTTTAGCTAAATTTAAACTGGAGTCAAGCTCCTTGTGTTTAAGCAACCTACACATAGGATTTTACGCTACTCGCTACCTACCCTCTTTCCCATCCACCTCGGTTGCAATTGACTCCCTTAGTTTCTGGTGACATAAATGTCCCAACTTAGGTATGCCAATGTCACTGGCAAGGATTCGAACCTTGCAACACCATTTTCCGATATTTTCAACTTGTTCTACCTAGCGCTAACCAGTCACAAGTTGATCTTTACGGGACTATAAGATAGCATGCCTACTATCTAGTACCCTCGACGGTCTCTTGCCTAAGTACATTGCTTAAGCTCAGGTGTACATTACCACTGATGTAAGTTATTAGCGTTACCTTTCCGCCACAGTGACGATATTAGCAATCACAGAAAAGGAATAAGCAACTTAAGGAGCCGTCTCACTTCCTTCTCATTTATTTTTGATTATCTGTGACTGCTATATAAAACAACCATAGCGACTAACTGGTCGTCATTTGTGTAGTGTCTTTTTCGCTATGATCGCTTAATTCCTGATAATACTATTTTAAGCTATTGACAACCTCAATCGGCGCCATTTTTGCGCCAAACTATATAGTTAAATCTAATTCATGTGCTATTTCTTCAAAGAATTCCGTACGCAATCTTTGTGCATTTCTTTTGCTACAAAAAATCTTTCCGCTTTGGATTAACCCTTCTAGAGTGTATGTTGGTCTTTTTAACATATACAATTCATGGATAATAGTTCTTGTATCTTTATTAGCATTGTCTAACACATCAGACACGACTCTCTTATTCCGTTCTAGACTCGCAAGTCTTTTGTCTTGAGCTATCGTAATCATTATATTGTCTTGATTATCATAACTTCCTCTGGTCCCTTTAATATCAGCATTTAAATCTGACTCTCGATGAGGTATGCGAAGTTCTTCTTCTCGCTTCTTGATATAATCATCTATTTTGTAGTAATCCGCTAGGATATCTTTGATGTAATTGAATGTTGATGTTTTCAAACTTTATCCTCCTATTTTATTTAAATAATTTCCATAATGATTTATGATTTATCTTTTTTATAACAAATAATCTATTTTTATCATATAATTTTTGTTATAATATAATCCTAATATAATAAAAAGGTGGTTATTATTTTGAAGAAAAAGAAAATTGTTAGTCTTATTGTTGTTTTGAGTACTTTGGTTGTTTTACTTGCTGGTACAACGGTTGCATTTGCGACTGGAGCTTTAGATTTTAATGATTTTTTCTACGTTAAAAATGAGGATAAAGCTACTCTAGAGGTCGCTTCAAGAAGCCAACTTCGTAGAAGAGTATACAATCCATGGACACTTATAACTAAGGTCACTGATGCGGATGGGAATTCAGTTGATCCAACTAATGTAGAAATTGTCGCTGTTGAGGGTTTTTATTGTGATTATGATAATAATACATATTGGGTAGAATTACCGATAAACGACGTAATCTCTCCTGATGACAACACTGTAAATTTTAATGAACAAGTAAACGGCGAATATTATAATATACGTAGATATACTTTTAGATATACCTACGAAACAGATGATTATTATTCCGACGGAAAAATCAAGAATTCTATTGAGAAAACTGTGACCGTAACTCCACCGGGATACTAACTCCCAGAGCCTTTAACTAGGCTCTTTTTTTATTTCCCTCCTCTAGCTTTCTGCCATACTCACGCATAAACAATCCCCCTCTCACAACAAACTCATTTGTCCGTTCGGCTCGTAGTTGAGCCATAGTACTTCTGTGCGTTTAGCTCCTGACTCAGCTGTAGCGTCAAAATTTATTTTATGCCAACCAGACAGAATTGTATCGTATAAATCAGATTGATACCCACTAAGAATCACGTTCCCTTTAAATTCTGATAGTTGGTTCAACAGTTTTTCGTGATCTTGTAATGTGTATTCATGTTTGTACAATCTTTTTGATCTTGTTTCTAACAAGTACGGCGGATCTACATAAGTTAATACATTTTTACGATTATACCTTTCAAGCAATTTCGAAGCGTCTTGGTGTTCTATTTGCACGCCTTTGAGTCGGTATGCAACTTCTTCAATTCTCTCCCATACTGATGCCCATTCACCGCTAGTATCAGGTCCGTTATAATTTATAATCGATCGCCAACCAGTCTTATCACTCGTCTTGGCTCCAATCGCTTGCCAACATCTGACCATCAAACGTCTCGCATCTTCAACAGGTTCATCAGAAATTTCATAGCTCTTGTAATACTCTTCACGGCTATGAGGTGTCATTATTATTTTATTTACCAGCTGTTCCGGATTATCTCGGCAAACCTCAAAAAAATTAACAATGCGACTGTCCATATCATTTATAGTTTCAACTTTGCATTTATCCTTGTTGAAAAACACTGCTCCGGACCCAAAGAAATGTTCGACGTATGTTTCATGTTCTGGCATTTGATTTATAATTGTTTGGGCCATTGTCCATTTGCTACCTGGGTAGTTTAATATTCGTTTCATGGCGCTACCTCGCAAATATCAACGATATGTTCGCAAAGTTGTTTTGGTATCCTCGATCGCTCAATGCTGCCTTTTAATCCTTGAGTCCCTGTTTTGCTACCTCTTGGCGCTGCAACGTGACAAGGCGCCCCGTTTTTACACATCGGTTTAAATCTCGGATTAGGATGGTTGGTCCATATGTCTGTTGGTTTCATGCGACTGTCTCCGTATTGACAATATGTGACCGTATATCTTGGTATACCTTGCATAAATCGCATTTTGCGCATCCCACCACGAGGATTTTCGATAAAGTAATATCTAGGATTTAGCTCTCTAATTAATTTTAATACGTGTTGATTTACTACATCACAAAATTTTGCATAATCTGATTTTGGCGCAAGATTACCGTCACCCTCTTTTGTCCGATGATGCGATATAGCTGCTATGCTATACGACGTACAGTCAGGACTTGCCCAAATTACATCAGGTTGACCAAATTTATCAAGTATGTCCTGAGCAGTAATTTTGCTGATATCTGCGTACCAATCTATATCTTTATGCATTTTGTCCCACTCTACGCTAAATACTTGATGCCCTCTTGACTCAAAAGCCTTACCGATGGATCGAGTACCTGCAAATAATTCTAGTATTTTCATTTTTATCATAAAGGAGTAAGATATCTTTGGTAGGCGCCTAACCTCCGTCTCCTTTCGTTAAAATATTGTTCAATTCTTTCACTCCTAGTGATATAATCAAAAAAAGGAGTGATTTAAAATGATAAATTGGATTGGTATATTTTTTTCTATTCTTTTCCTTGCATATCCGCTATGCAGCTTGCCTTCAATTGTAAAATCTAAACAAGAAAAAGGAGTATTCTTTTCTGATCCAAGATTTTTTATATCGAAAGCTGAAGGTAACGGTATGGGAATTAACACCAAAAATCGATTTGGCTTCTTCGTGCTTTTACTAATAGGTTTAATAATTTTGTTTTTCAGTTTTGTTTATCCGTCTTGACACGCTCCATCCCTACTCATCCCCTTCTCGGCATATAACCTGGTGGTGCTGCCACTTGAATTCTTTGTTCTTTTTTTTGATGACAGTTCAAACAATTCATCAAATTTCTTAATTTCATCGTCAATATTGACAAACTTTGAACCTGATTCTTTCAGACTGTATAAATAGCTGCCGTGTTTGTATATTTCATGTTTCAATGTTTTATCGCTCATTGTCAGTCCTCCCATTCTAAAACAATGTCGTTTTTTTGCTCATAAGTATCCAACCAAGCTTGATCCCCGTCACTCATGATGCAGAGTCTTAGAGGATATCCCATCTCATCAAATTGGATGACGTTAGATCGTTTAACAATGTACCGTGACGCTTTTGTTGGAGCAAAAAGCCTTTGCATCATTAGCCTAATCATTCCGCTTCCTCCTCTACAGGTACAGCCAAATCCTTAATCTCAGGAAAATACTCTTTTATTTGATCCTTATTAAATTTATAAGCATTACCCTGTCTAAAACTAATCTCACCGTCATCTTTTAAGCAATAGTGTAGTGTACCGTTGTGAGTACATGGTACTGGCATAATATACAACGGCTCTTTAGTCACTGTGTAGCCATCTAAAACAGCTTTGACAAACAGCTCAACGTTGTCACTACCTTGCATCCAATTATAAAATTCTCCACCTGTCCAAAATTTTGTCCCCCTAGAAATACGACCACTACTGTGCAAATCTCTAAAAACATTTTTAAGTAATAATCCATCTGATTGCATACATGATCCCACCATATAGCGTTGATGATTAATTTCATCTGCCACAAACTCTGGCACCTCTACAGGCTCATGATTAACGCCTGCTTGCGCCATCTCCAACGTTGATACAATCTGGTCAGTAGTCATCGGGAAACGCTCTGCTAGTTTGTTTAGTGCTTGTTGCTCGGTGATATCTGTATTATTTAAACCGAGTATTGCAATATGCTGTAGCGCTTCTTGGACGCCTTTATTGCATATACTTTTAAACTTTTGATCCAATCGATCATATTCATTCGCTTTAGTAATGATTAAATCCAAGTCTTTTTTCAATTTCTCAATCTCGTTCATTTTATGCCTCCTTAATAAATCTCGTTCTTAACAGATTTCAAAATGGTCACAGCATTCTCAATCATTTCATAAATTTCGGAACGCTCCTTGTCGTCGTCAATAGCTTCTAAATTATCAATTACATTGTCCAATCTTCCGTATAATTCCATTGCGTTTTCGTCAGTTGTTTCTAGTTGCTCTTGTAGTTTTTCTATATCTTTTCTAATTGACATATCTACTCCACCTCTCCAAACATTTCCGGATTAATCTTTTTCATAAACGCTATATAAGATTCACATTCTTTTTCCATATGTTCGTCTAATTCTTCTTGGGACCAAGTTCTATCACATTGATCACAATAATCATCCCAATCTAACTCTTCTCCGCATTCTGGACATTCTGGAAAATCGTCATCACCCATCATCTACTCCACCTCTTCCGCACTAATCACTTCACTAACAAATGGCCATTCATGGGCTACTTCAATCGCATTTTCCTTGCTAACGGCAAACAATTCTCGTGAGTCGACTTTGTCTTCAAAATTTAGATAAGTCACTAAATGTTTTTTCTCTTCTAAATATTCTCCATCGTATAAAATATTAGAAACCCAACTCTTATCATCTGGATCAAAATTTCCTAAAAATCCATCTTCGTAATCTCCTGGAACATAAGCACAAAACTTAACTGGAATTATTTCAATACATTTTTCGTGATAAATTTTACCGTTTACTTCCACTACATCTTGAAACGACGTGAATACTTTTTCGCATATAGGACAAGTTTTCATCTACTCCACCTCTTTCAGCAGTTCAGGGTTCTGGTAAATGTTACCTTGAATTTCATATTCGTAATCTTCTAGCCAGTCCTTAAAAGGTCTATAAAATCCTTGTTTACGATGCAACCCAAACGCAGCAACTTTAAACTCCACGTATCCTACTTCATAAAGATACTCAACAAAATTACCGCCAACGTACTGCTTACACTGTATATAATCTCCCTCAAATATCTCCACACCATTCTTATCTTTCAGCCCTGTGGATTGCATGAGGATTACTTCATCCAGTTGTTTGGTCACTTGGTGCCACGTATGCATTGATCCGTCTCTAAATTTGCTTTCAGGAACTGAACACATATAAACTTCTTTATCAATTTCGTTCCATCCGAAAACTTCATACATTTCTTTTTTCTCTGAATCCCACGCCCTATATTTGTTCATTCGGTTTCACCTTCTCATATAAATTTCCCTTATAATCTCGGGACCCTTTTTTAAGATTAGAAAATACAGTTGACTGAGATACTTTCGCAAACTCAACAGCTTCTTTTATGGAGCCAACTATAAATTCTTGATCGTATTTATTTGTTATTTTAATTGGTATCTTTCTGTTATTGTTCTTGTTATTTTTTTCTTTCCTAAACAGCTCTTTATGCAATGCTTTTTTCGCTTCTTCGTCTCCAAGTTCAGCATCCCAAATTAGTTTGCGTATTACTCTCTTTTCGATTCTTCGTTTTTCATCCATTTTCATCACCTCAGAACGGCAGCCCATCTGATTGATCACTCTGATACCCACTACCACCAAACGGGTCACTATCTCGCTTAAACCCTGACATGTCATTTTGACCGCCTGACGTTCGATTTGAGCCGTTTTGATTGCCGTATGAAGAATTATCCTCGAAATTGTTTTGACCGCCTGTATTTCGATTATGTGAGCTTTGAGAGCTATTCAGACTATTGTTCCCTCCTGGGAAACTAAATGATTGGCAAACAATCTCCGTGATGTATTTTCTTTCCCCTTGTTGGTTCTCGTAATTTCTAGATTGTATCGACCCTGTTACAAGAATCTCATTGCCTTTCATAAAATGATTTGCTACTGTTTCAGCTTGTTTCCCCCAAAAAACAATATTGATCCAATCAACTCCGTAATTCCCTTGACTATCTGCAAAGTTCTTTTTCACTGCGATACTTGTAGTCGCTACTGCTTTACCTGACTGCGTATATTTCAGATCAAAGTCTTGACCTAATTTTCCTTGCAGTACAACATTGTTTATCATTTCGATCCCTCCGTAATTTCGTCTAAAATTGTTCTCTCGCCTTGTATAATTTGTATTGCTTCCGCTACATTCCTTGCTACACCGTTTAAAATTCCGTTTTGCTGAGCGGTTAGCAAAAAGTTCTTTTGATCATCGCTAAGGACTCCATCAGGTTTCTTGACCTCGATAAAAAATAGTTTGTTATCGCCTTGCCTAGCACCAAATAGGTCAGGGAATCCCTTTTCAAGTCCGAATCCTCTTGTCTTGTAAGTTACTTTTTTACCGCTATCCACTTGCCAACAACGATGGCCGATGACAAGTAGCGAATTTCTAATTGATTTCTGTATGTCTAGCTCTTTCATCCGCTACCTCCGCTTAACAGTTCTTCCATTTCTCGTTTAAGCTCTGCTTGCCTTTCTGCAGAGAGTTTCTTTTCCTCAACTGGGTTATCTACCCAATCAGGCAACGCCTCTTGCCTTACTGGTTGACGTTGATAGCTTGTTTGTTTGTATTGACTATTAGCTTGTTTGGCCATCGTGTCGTATTTTTCACGGAGTTTCTTAGCCGACAAGATGTTACCGCTCCAGAAGCCATCAGCTTGGCACCACTCGATCATTTTCTCTACTTGGTCTTTGGTTCGTTTATCAATCTCAATCATTTTGCGTATATCGTCAGCCCAGGAATCAAAGTTGGGTTTCTTGGTCATTTCAGACTCGTTGGTTGCATCACTATTGATTTTCTCGTAAAGTAAATTTGCTAAAATTTTATAAACTGAGGTATCCTCGTAAACTCGCTTGCGAGGTTTGCGATTATCTTTATTATCTTTTTCTTTATCTAGTTCTAGTTCTTTATCTAGTTCTAGTTCTGTTCCGTTACTCGGCGTTATTTCAGCGTTATCCATAACGTTACTTAACGTTAGTTGCTTCTGTTTATCCCTATATTTAGCCTGTCTAAGCCTGTTTTGTTCCCTTACTTTTTCAAGTCCTTCTACCGCTTGATACTCTTCCCAGTTCTTAATAAAGATGATTTCATCGTACCTAGTGATCATTCCGTATTTTTCAAGGGTTATTAATGCAAACTCGACAAATTCTGTTGTAAAGTCAAAGTCTGCCGATAAGTCCTCAACGCTGTACGGTAATGTGTCAGTCATGTACAAACCGCCAGAGTGATTACTCTCGCCAGCTCTTGCCAACAAGAAAACCCAAAATAAGATAATGTTGTTACCGTCTGGCATTTTACGGATTCTCTTTATTTTTCTGTGGTCAGGAATATCCGTGGCGAGCTTCACCCACTTTATATCAGCCACTTGTCAACCTCCTAACTAATCCTCATTCACTGTCATTTTATAAATAATGCTTGTATTTAGTTCATTTCCTAAAGTTATGTTTTTCGTTATTTTTTCTACTTCTATTCCACTTTTTGAAGAATGAGCAGCTATAAAAGCAAATGTCAGTATTTCAAGTATTATTTTGTTTTTGCTAGATAATGTTTTTCTAACTTGCAACCATTTCTGTTCGATTTTTAAAGCTTTGTTGCTGATCATAGTCACCCTCCTATTCGTAGTTTTTTTCTATCTATATCATTCAGTTTGATTGGTGTTATTTTATATTTATTTAAAAAGTTATTTATTCCCAAATTATGTTCTTCTTGATGGTGAGATCTGCATCCTGCATAAAACCTCAATTCACTGTGATCGATCGCTTTCCTGTTTCTTCCGCTACCGACTACATCAACGTGACATACCTCCGCATGCTTACCGCATATACAACACTTACGATGCTTAAGGCATAGATAGTAAAAGTAACTTTCATCACGAGGTAACAGCTCATAACCTTTTTTAAACGGAACACCCCATTCAAGCATAAAATCAATGACTAGTTCTATTAAGTTATTCATTTCTTCAACGCTTGTGTCTGCACTATTTTTAGTACTAATTAATTTACCGAATTCACTTAAATATTTTTCTTTGAACCATTCATGCGTGCTATTACTCTCGTTGCCGTATTTATCGTAAATATCATTCAGTAAAGCTCGATATAACGCTCTCTGCTTGTGAGAAAAGGCTCGTGGGTCTGATAGATTCAAATTGCCTACTACATTGCTCAAATCGTTGTTGTAGTATGTGTTAAGACGCTCTAAATTTAAAGTTTCATCTAGTTTTACCTTGACGATATTCGACTCTGAATCATACCCCACGACCTTTAGTGAGTAGTCCATTTAGATCACTTCTCTTTAGCTTCTTTTGTCTGAGCTTTTTTCTCAACTTCTTTTACTTTTTCGTAATGATTTTTTAATTCATTTGAGTATCTCAATAAAGTTTGGTACTGCTCTTCAGTAACATCATCAACAAACGTTTCAATTCCCTTTTTATATAGAATATTCGCCGTTTCTTCTTCTTCTGTGTGACCTCTCAATTTAGCAACTACACCGATTAATACTTTTAGAGTTTTTATTTGATCTTCAGTTGCTTTTTTTGGTGGTTGTAAATGAACTCCTTCGGTTTCTGGATCTGCGCCAGTAGGGACTTGGAATAAATTAGTAAGGGCATATTTCAAGGCGCCAGTTTGAGCTTTATAAACTCCTTTGTCTCCAGCATCTTGTCCAGTACCGACTCCTTTAAACATCCTTGTTTCGCTTGTTTCGGCATCTTCTAGCGTATAGATAACTTCTATAGTTGTTCTGTATTCCGTTTTCCCTTTTGCAGTTAACACTTCATCCACTTTATGTGAAACGATATCTGAAAATAGCACTAAATCTCTTTTTGCTAGTTCTTCCCTTATTACTTGTTTTATATCACTCTCAGTTGCATAGGCATACTTATGAAAATCGTTCCATCCTGTTTTTGGAATTCGTTTTACTTCTTGAGTAATTTCAGCAATTTTATGAATTAATTTTTTCCCATCAGACATTAGCTAACCAATCCTTCCCGCTAATAATTTCTAGTTTGCTTGTATCGAGCTTTGCGATTCCTTTACGTTCTAACAAATCTAAAAAGTTATCCTGGACCAATACATATCTCCGATATGACTCAGAATAAGAATGATCAGCAATAAATTTGCTTTCTAGGTAGTAAGCGATAAACACAAAGTCTTTCTTATCTATTTCGGTCCCTTCGTCATCGGTAGTTGATGGTTCATCGTCAGCGTATTCTTTGTAAAATTCTTCTGGAGGAGTGGTTAAATAGTTATCAATTGCTTTCTGTTCTCTTTCGTTCATTGCCAAATCCTCACTTTCTTGGTATACTTATCTAAATTATTTTGTGTAACTGACTAACTAGGACGGCCATCCTTGTTGGTCTTTTTTTGTTCAACTAATTCATTGACATTGGAAAATTTTAAAGCTAAATACTGGTGATTCCAACCGCAATCTACACGATCAATTTTTACGTTAAACCCATTCTTTGTGTATTTATCTAAAATTTTGTTATGCACGATTGATTGGTTATTCTTGCTCAATGTCTCGTCGTACCACAAATCATAAAACTCTGTTTTTTCACTGCTTCGTTCTCCCCAAGTTCCAGTCGTAACAAAAAATGTGTATTTTCCTTCTAATACGTTTGCTTTTATAACTTTATCGATATACTTTTCTAATTTCTCAATACTTTTTTGACGTTCCGATTCTTTCATCCAGTCTTTTAAATCTTCTCTATCAATCATTTTTTCTCCTCCTAATTTACATTCTTACGCTTACGACCATTTATCCAGGTAACTGTCGGGCAATTTAGCGCCTTATTTACTACATACACAGCGATTATTAACAGCCCAGCCCAAATTGACATTGCTGACACAACGGCTAGTAGTATTGCGAATGGTGTGTCTTTTAGTGCGTCGATTAATTTGTTTTTCAATTTTATTCACCTTCCCTTCCTGTCCATTTGGAATTCTTCAATGGTCCAATTTGATATTTTTTCGTTAACGCTTATTTTGAAAGCTATTCTGTACAGGAGAGTATCGCCTATACCTAGAGAGTGTAAGATGTTCAAAAATTTTTCTTGCTCTAGTAGTTCTTCGTAACGTTCCTTATCAATATTCATTCTATTCCTCCTCCAATATTCGCCACACAACGCTTATCACTTGCAGTATCACCGCAAACGCTACAGCCATTACATATTCGCCAACCTTGATACACGTTACTGCAGTTACTACTAGGATGACTAGTGCTAGTGTGGGTAGTAGTTTATGCTTTATTCTGTGCATTTTATCTCCTTTAATTTGGTATAATATTTCTATCAGTAAGTGGTCTGCTGAAATTTACTAATAAGGTGGTGAAAACTATTAAACTAGATTCTACTTTGAGTTTAACGGTCGTGCTTGCTATCATTGCTTTAATTGCCCCAATCATTACTACAGTTATAAACAACAAACACACTTACAAAATGGAGAAATTACAAATTAAGCAAAACAGTCTAGATTTTAGTAATAAGCATATTCGTCAGTGTTTTGAAGAATTTTTATCTGCATACGGTTCATTTATTGGTAAAACCACTTATGAGAACGAAGCGATTTTAAAAAGTTCTTTTTATAAATGTCTTCCATACGTACCGCCTAAAAAAATGGATGCCTTTTTTGAATTTTATGAAAATTTGGCAAATGATGATTTGAAAAGTTGCAAACAAAATATGCAAACGAAACTTATCTATTCAATTCGCGATATATTAGAAAAACTGTAGTAATTAAGCAAATTAAGGTAGCATAGATATAGTACGCTTTTGGTGAGTGGTAATATTTTTTCATTAATCTACAACAAATTATTGCCACTAACCAAATAATCGTTATTCCCAAAAACACCATTCCTATATTCCTCCTATGCTATGTCGTCTAGATTTAATGACATTTGACGGACAATTGTTTTAGTTGCTGTTGATGGTTCCCAATCTAAGATGAACTTGACTACAGCATCATAATGTTTTTGTCTCAACTGAGTTCTAGCATTTACTCCAGTAATTTTCTTAATACCGCCGTTGATATCCCTGTATAGCTCGCCACGTTGTTTATTTGTGATTTTCCCGAAACTTTTGGCTACTTCGCTAACTCGTTTATTTACTCGACTGCCAATGTAGTTGTAATCACCTGTGCAGATAACTGTATTCTCTTTTAGATCAGTGATATCTTTTTCGATTTGGTCTACACGTTGGTTTGTTTCTTCTGTAACTGCTAATGCTAGTTGTGCTAGTTCTCTGTGAGTGGTTGGGATTAGTGGAATAGGATTAAAGTAGTTCTCTTCTAATTCGTCAAACATATCCCAAGCCTTATCGGTCCCCAACATTTTCGAATGACGGCTTGCTCCTTGTTTTGTGTATAGAATTAAAGCTCTTGCATTTTTCCCTACAGACTCGAAATTTTCTAGTCTGTTCTTAAACTCTCTAAGCTCTTTCCCTTCCAACAAATAAAAGTGTTTTCCTTCAACGAATTTTTCACGATTATTTCTAATGTTTTGCTGAATTTGAATAGTTGTAGCTCCGTAAAACTCAGCTAACTGTTCTGTTGTTAATAAACGTTGATTGTTAAACTCAATAATTTCTGGTGTATTCATCTTTATCCTCCTTAATCAATCGCATGTTTGTTATCCGACATCCAAATTAAAAATTGTTTATAGATTTCTTCTACAATCCAAATCTCACCTTCTGTTGGTGATACGTAAGCTTTTCGGAATTCTTCATGAGCTCTAAGCTTTTTCATCCTTCTCCAGTAAGTCGTGTCGGAATAACCGTATCGTTTCATAAACTCTTCTTTCGTTAACCATGTCATATTTGCTAAATCCATAATCACACCTCTTCTTCACTTAATAAATCTTGAATATCAACATCAAAATAACTCGCAACTAAATTAAGTTTTTTTGCACTTGGAACTGATACATTCCATTTTGAAATTGAAGCGCTAGACAACTCGCAATCCCGCTCTACTTGTGCAATAGACACTCCTTTTTCAATAGCAAGCTTTTTTACTTTTTCGTAGATTTTCAAAATGACACCCCTTTCTATAAGAAAATTAGAGAAACCTATTGACTTATCTCGGAAAATATTCTATATTTATTGCAGAGCAAAAAAAAGATAGTTCTAATAGGTTACGCTAGTATTGTGGAAAACTTACGCCAATAAGTTTTTTCCGTGTTTATTTGTTGATTACGAATATAATATATCACGGAATATTTTCCACGTCAAGTGAAAAACAAAGAAAATTTTCGAAGAGGTGGAATTGTGTCAATATTACAAAGAATCAAGGATTTATCTAACTTAAAACAAGTCAGCCTGGCTGAAGTCGAAAGGAAAGCTGGATTATCTAGTGGATCTATTACTAAGTGGGATAAAAGTTCTCCATCGGTTGATAAATTAGAGTCCGTTGCTAAATATTTTAATGTATCAATTGACTATCTGTTAGGAAATGAAAGTAAAGGCTCACCAAGTGAAGTAGATTTAGCAAAAATGATTGATAATGCCATGAGTTTTGACGGGAAACCTCTATCGGACCATGACAAAGAAATTGCAAAGGCATATTTAGAAGGGAAATTTAGCAAGGACTAAGAATAGTTTTTAAGCTACTCTATAATTTTTAATAGTTGTTTGTAGGTAAAATACTTATTAAAGAGGTAGTCTATTGGAAGAAATAAAGAAATTACTCAGTAAATACAATGTAGATTTGGTTTTTGTTGAGTCGGAATGCGAAGGGTTTGTTCTACCAGATGCCAGAGCAATAATGGTCAATATAAATTTAGACGAAGAAAAAGTGCTTGAATTAGTTTTACATGAATTAAAACATTTGATTAGTCATAAAGAATACGTCGAGCTTTACAAGAGGTCTTCTGTCTATCGTTCTAAGATGGAATTAGAAGCAAATGAATTCGCGATAGATACTATGATTGATATGAACAACGGAGAATATAACTACTCTAGCTTAATCGAAAATTTTAATATAGGGATTGGTTATGAGTATCTGTACAAAAAATCCTTAAATTAAAACATCGCCCTCCCCTACCAAGTTTGAGCGATGTTATGCAAACTCATAAATATTATATCATATTGGGGGATAATTATGAGAAAGAAAGTTTTTCTAGCGTCTTTAATTTTGTGTTTTGTGTTGATTGTTGGAGCGTGTTCTAGTAAAAAAGAAGCTGATTACTCTGTTGTGGAAGCTGAAAAATTACTTAACGAAGGTGAAGACTTAGATGGTAAAACAGTTGAAATAACTGTAGATAAGCTCGCACCAAATAGCGCTTTCGGATATAATATTCAAACTGGTGAACATTTAAATTTTGTTTCAGATGAAAACCCAAATGTAAAAGAATCAGAAATACTTATCGTTAAAATTAAGTCAGTAAAAAGCGTTATGGGATCATTTATAGTTAAGTATGAACTAGTTGATAGATTAGACTCGCCGACGAAAACAAAAAATGAATCAAATAACACGTCAGAAAGCTCTTCTAGTGAATTATCAGAAGAAAATTATTTTAAAAAGTTAATAAAAAATGTGCCTTCAGTTAATAAAGACAATTATAATCAAGATGATTATCAACTTCCGATTTACAAGGACCTATTAAGAAATCCTAATGAGTTCATTGGCTCTAAAATAAATTTAATCAACGCTGAAATTATTCAAGTAACAGAGGAAGGGGATTTTATGCAATACCTTTTGATGCCCCCTACAAATGATATTTATATTGCGATTATAGAAAAGAGTCGTCTTGAAACTAAATTGTTAGAAGATGATACCATTCACTTAAATGGTCAATTTTTAGGCACATACAAATACATTAATAAAGCTAATGATGAAAAAGAAGTTCCTTTGATTTATACAAACGCTTATACTTTGTTAGAATAATAAAAACACGCCCCTCTTACTTGGCGGTAGAAGGCGTGCGCAAAAAAATAACCTAGAATAGGCTTATTTAATTATGTCTATTTTATCACAAATAGGAGGAAATTATCAATGTGGGTTAAGAAAATGGACAAAGGAAAATACAAATACATAGAAAGATACAACGATCCGTATACCGAAAAGGAAAAGCGTGTTTCTGTTACATTATCCAGCAAGTCAATATCTGCCCAAAATGAAGCGAGAGCTATTCTTGAAGATAAAATAAAGAAAGCTGTTAACACTACAACTAATGTAAATACTTCTATAACGTTTGGAGAGGTATTGGATAAATGGTTTGATAGATACAAGCAACAAGTTAAAAATAGCACTTCTTACTCAGCTAACCAATCGCTTACTACCTTCTGCAAATACTTAGACAGAAATATTAAAATTGCTAAAATCGACTATATCTTATTAAACAAAGTTTTTGATAAACTTCTTTATGAAGAAAATTTGTCAAATGATTATGTAAAAATTATGAAGAGTCGTGTTACTCAAATTTTTAAATTTGCTGAAAAAAATGGATATATCCCTTTCTCACCTATGTCTAGAGTAGAAATTTCTTATAGACGCAAAGAGTATGACAATGTAAAAGAAACGTTTTTGGAAGACGATGAGTATAAGGAAGTAATAAAGATAACTAAAGATAAAAACGAAATGTATGCCCTTTTGTTTGAGTGGTTATATTTAAACGGCTTAAGAGCTGGCGAAGCGATTGCGATGCAGAAAACAGATGTATTGATAGATTATGATAAAAAAGTTTTTGTAACTACTGTTGATGGAACTATGGACTATCATGGTAAGAAAATCGAGGATCAAAACAAGTCAAGCAGCACTAAAACAAAAGCTGGAATGCGAAATATTGATTTGTCTCAAAAAGCAGTTAAGGTTTACGAGAGAGCTTGTGAGCTTAGTGAAAATAGCTCCTATGTATTTTGCACCACCAAAGGAACACCTATACAATTAACAGCAATCAATACTTTTTTAAGAGATTATGTTAAGCCTAAGACATCAATAGATAAAAAGTTAAGCAGTCATATTTTTAGGCACACTCACATATCAAAACTTGCAGAATTAAACGTCCCTCTCTATGCGATTCAAGATAGAGTCGGTCACGAGAATAGTCGAATAACAGAAACAATCTACCTACATGTAACCAAGAACGTTCGGGAAAAGCTCAAACAAGAAATTGAACTACTTTAGCATTATTTGAACTTTTGTGCGTACCTGACTAAAAATGAAGACTAGTAATTATTCGGACGAGTTTATAGAATAACACGGCATAAAAAAAGAACCCTTGATATACAAGGATTCTTCACCGTTTATAAAACGAATATTAACGACGGATTTCTTTAATACGAGCTGCTTTACCATGTAATGCACGTAAGTAATAAAGTTTCGCACGGCGAACTTTACCATAACGAACAACTTCGATTTGAGCAACACGTGGTGTGTGTAATGGGAATGTACGTTCCACACCTACACCGTTAGAAATTTTACGTACTGTATAAGTTTCGCTGATACCAGCGCCGCGGCGTCCGATAACAACTCCTTCAAATAACTGGATACGTTCGCGTGTACCTTCAACAACTTTCGCATGAACGCGAACAGTGTCCCCAGGACGAAACGCAGGAATATCCGTACGTAATTGTTCTTGTGTTAATTCTTGAATTAATGGATTCATTCTTTTTTCTCCTCATTCCAAACATTCTTATGGCCCTGCCACAGCGGAATATCGTAATAGTTGAGCGCTTTGCACTCACCAAAATATTTTAACACAGCGATTCATTACTGTAAAGAGATTTTTCTTGATAGCCTTTAGTAACTTGGTTCAATCACTAGCTCGTCTAAGTAGCTTTGTAGCTGATTAATCAATTGTCCAAGGTGATAACCATCTACCAATCGATGATTGACTTGAACAGAATACGGTAACCACAGACGATCATCTTTTTGCTCAAATTTTCCCCATGTAACTTTTGGGATTGAATCATCTCGATCTAAACTCAACTCATTACCGAGATTGGTAAAAGAAAACCAAGGTAAACAAGAAAATTGAATCATCGTATCTTGCGGAAAATTCGTCTTACAAAAATAAACCGTTTGATTCTCGCTAATTTTTTTAGCTTCATCAGAAAATTCTTTCATGCTTCCTTTAAAATCAAACGTAACAATATGAAATAGTTCACTTTGCGCTTTTAAGTCCGTAAAACTTGGTAGTAAATGGTCAAGTATTACCACTTCATTTTCCCGAATCTTATAGCGAAAGTTTTCGATTCGGTTCATGATTTTCGTTGTCGCATAAATCAATCCATAGTAAAAAGAAATATCCATATGTTTTACGTATTGATAAAAATGAGTCACATCTATTTGAGTTGTAATATCGTATAATGGTAACCCAGTACCTTCAGAGAAAAAATCAAAGTGCTCTTTACGATTCCAAGTTTCTTGGTCAATTCTTTTTGCTGGTATAACCACCGATATCCCCCTCTTTTTAGCTGGAAATTTTAATCTTTTCCGTCTTTAATTTCTGCCAACCATTTTGATTGTAGTTCGGTTAGTTCCACTTTTTCTAACATATCTGGTCTTCGTTCCAATGTTCGTCTCAATGATTCTTTTTGCTGCCATTCATCAATTAATTTATGATTCCCATTCGTTAATACCTCAGGAACCTTCATTCCATTAAATTCTGCAGGTCGTGTATATTGTGGATGTTCGAGTAACCCAGTCGAATGTGAATCCGTTTGAGCCGATAAATTGTTTCCTAAAACCTCAGGTAAAAGTCGGACAGTGGCATCAATCATCACCATTGCACCTAACTCGCCACCGGTTAAAACGTAATCACCTAGCGAAACCTCATCAGTCACTAAACTACGAATTCGTTCATCGTATCCTTCATAGTGACCACAAATAAAAACTAAATGCTCTTCTTTTGAAAAATCCTCTGCCATTTTCTGATCAAATTGTTTCCCAGCTGGATCTAATAGAATAATCCTTTGTTTAGTATGAGGATTTTGCTCAGCAATACTTTCAAGATTATCATAGATTGGTTGAACTTTTAGTAACATCCCTGCGCCGCCACCATAAGGATAGTCATCTACCGATTGATGTTTATTTGCAGAATAATCCCGAAAATTAGAGACCTTGATTTCAAGTAACTTTCTTTCAACCGCTTTTCCTATAATTGATTCACCTAATGGACCTGTAAACATTCTTGGAAAAAGAGTCAGAACATCAATTTTCATCGTCAATCAACCCTTCAGGAATTTCAACTTCGATGATACCTTTTTCTTTATCAACTAACTTGACTACAGAATCAATGTAAGGTAGCAAAACATCTTTTTTCTTCACTCGTTGAACAACCCAGACATCGTTTGCTCCTGGTGAAAGAATTTCTTTAATTTTCCCAACTTCCTCTTTAGTTTCTTCATCTATAACTGTTAAACCAATAATTTCATGATAATAAAATTCATCTTGCGGTAATTCAGTTAACGTATCTTTTGCTACTTTTAAAATACCCTCACGATATTTTTCAACATCATTAATATTGGGATGCTCCTCAAAACTAACGATATCAAAATTTTTATGTTTACGATGAGATTTGATTACTAATTCGATGGGTTCTTTTTTATCTTGGAAAAGTGTTAGTGTTGTTCCCTTTTTATAACGTAATTCAGGAAAATCCGTTTGAGAAATCACACGAACTTCACCTTTTAATCCTTGAGTATTGACTATTTTACCTACATTTAAATATTCAGTCACTTTATTAGCCTCATTTCATTTTTAGTCCTTTATATTCTACCATATTACCGAAATAAAAATCGATTCTTATTCCATTTAACTATTCATACCTGTCAATGTTCCATAAATCAAGAATAAATTTAATAAAGTTAAGACAATCGCGATAATCCACGCTAAGTATTTGACCCACTTCGCATTTGCAAAGTTACCCATGATTTTCTTATCACTCGTATAAATGGTTAGTGGGATGATCGAAACTGGTAAGGCAATACTAAGAAATACTTGTGTATACAATAATAAATCTTCGACTGCAGACTCTTGTCCACCATATAAAATCACACAAATAATTACAGGAACAATCGCAATCAATCGAGTCACAACTCGACGCATCCATAATGGCATTTTCAAATGAATAAAGCCTTCCATCACAATTTGGCCTGAAAGAGTTCCCGTAATCGTCGAATTTTGACCTGAAGCTAATAAAGCGACAGCAAACAAAATACTTAAGACTGGACTAGCAATATCACCAACAATATTGGGATTTTTTAAGGCATCATAAAGATCAACAAATTTACCTAAATCACTATTTGTACCATAGAATAACGCACCACCTAAAATCAAAAGTAAACAATTAACAATAAAAGCTACCGTCAATTGAATATTTGAATCCCAAATTGTAAAACGAATCGCTTTCGCTTTTTCAGCATCATCATTACGATCAAATTTTCTCACTTGAGCAATCGAAGAATGCAAATATAAATTATGCGGCATAACTGTTGCTCCAACGATTCCCAAGGCTAAAAACAACATAGACTTATTAGTCGCAATACGAGTATCAGGAATAAAGCCTTTTAAAATCTCACTGATTGCTGGGTCTGCAAGCGCTACTTCATAAGCAAAAACGAAAAAAATTACGGCAATCAAGCAACTTACGATTGCTTCAATTTTTCTAAAACCTAATTTCGTTAACAATAAAAGCAGTAACACATCAAATGTCGTAATTATAACTCCAAGCAATAAAGGAAAACCAAATAGTAGTTGTAACGCAACTGCACCACCGATTACTTCAGCGATATCTGTTGCCATAATCGCTAATTCAGTGATAATCCATAAGAAGAACCCCATTCGCTTGCTCGTGTGCTCTCTTGTTGCCTGCGCTAAATCACGTCCTGTTACAATTCCCAGCTTTGCGGCCATACTTTGCAGCAACATCGCAATTAGACTAGAGAGTAAAATCACACTTAGTAAAGCATATTTAAAATCAGCACCACCTGCAATCGAGGTAATCCAATTTCCGGGATCCATATACCCCACAGCAACTAAAGCCCCTGGCCCACTATACGCTAAAAGGGTTTTGAAAAAAGAAGCATTCTTTGGTACTTCCACTGTATCATTAATTTCTTCTAAACTAGGTCCGTTCGCATAATGCAATAATTTTTCGGTTTCATTTTCGATTTTCTTTTCTTTCATAACAATTCCTCATTCTATACTATCATTTAAAGATAATTTAATTTTTTAGGTGCGCCTTAATATCTACTAATTATTATATTCCTATCATTATAGAAAGTAAACTGATAGCTATCATCCAAAATAAGCTCATAAGTCAGTCCAAAGATGGATGTCAAAAGAAAAAATTTTTTATATACTTTATCTAAACTTACAACTTTGTTAGTGATTTTCTATTCTTAAAAATGGTAAAATAAGATAAGTCAATCAAGCAAAGCCCCTTAGTAAAAGGAGATGAATGGAATGAGTATTGCGCTTTCTAGAAAAATTATTAATATAGTCTCAATTGCCGGAATCATTGCGACAATTATTGCAACAATTTATTTTATGCGTTTGGGCGTTTTTAAAGATATTGATGCCTTGAGAGGTTTAGTTGGAGACTCTGTTGTTTTAGGACCAATCCTTTTTATGCTTCTCCAAATTATTCAAGTCGTCATTCCTATCATTCCTGGCGGGATTAGCTGTGCTGCTGGTGTTTTGATTTTTGGTCCCATGGCTGGCTTTATTTATAATTATGTCGGAATCTGCCTTGGCTCAGTCATTATCTTTTTATTAGGACGTCATTATGGTAAACCGTTTATTTTACGGCTAGTTAGTGACAAAACATATAACAAATATATCGGTTGGCTAGATAACGAAAAACGTTTTGAACGCTTGTTTACATTGGCTATCTTCTTTCCAGTCGCTCCTGATGATGCACTTTGTTTAATGGCAGGTCTAACAAAGATGTCCGTCAAAAAATTTACCTTAATTATCCTTTTAGCTAAACCAGCCTCCATCTTTTTATATAGTTTAGCGTTGATTTATGGGAGTACTTTTTTATCTAATTTATTAGGTTTTTAATTAAATACGTTATATAATAATACAGAAGAAAGCATGAGAACGAAATTGGTTTTTAATTTTGCCTCATGCTTTAGATTTGAAGAAAATATAGATTTTATCGTTTTGGGAGTGGTTGAAGTGAATTTTATAAAAAATAGTTGGAAAAATATGGTGAATTTTTTTAGGGGAACCATTGCTTATTTTCGTGATGTACTTCTGATGCATGGCTTTATGCTGTTTATCTTACTCCCTTTTTTAGCGAGTTGTACTCGTTATATTTTGAAAAGAGGACAAATTGATTATCTTTCTTATGAAACAATCCCAATGATTTTTTCAAAACATCCAGCCATTTTGATTGCCTTAGTTTTAATTATTATTTTGCTTTTAACGGCTGTCTTTTTCGAGTTTACCTTTCTTTTACTAAGTGTTTATTTCATCAAAAAGAAACGTACTATTTCGTTAGCCTTACTGCTGAAAGGAACGTTATTGCAACTTAAGAAAATCCGACTTAGCACGGTACTTTTTTTCTTATTTTATTTTTTCTTAATCTTACCAATTAGTGGTTTAGGATTCAACTCAGATATTTTAGCTAAAATAAAAATCCCGGCTTTTATTATGGACTTTATTTTTGAGAATCGAGTAGCAATTATTGCTTTAGTTGTTGCGCTTTATCTACTCTTCTTCTATTTAGCGATTCGAATGATTTTTGTATTACCTGAAATGATTTTGAAAGATTTTTCATTAAGAGTAGCGGTAAAAAATAGCTGGATCAAAACGAAAAAGATTTTCTTTAAATTTATTGGTCAATTTGCCGTAATCAGCGGTAGCATTCTTTTGTTTTCAGCAGTAGGATTTTCTGTCATCTTCGGTGCGCAATATATCGTTGAGCAACAGCTCCCAGAATATTCTCTAGTTGGTGCAGTTATCTCAATGACTCTGCTTCAATTTACATTGTTATTAAATATTATCTTTTCAACTGTAACTATCTTCTATATTACAATTAATTTTATGGATAGCGAAAACTTACTTCCAAGTGTTCCTAGTTGGTATGAAGAAAAGAAAACTACTTCTAAAAAAGAATGGACTGTGTTTAAAGTTGGCTTGTTTGTTTTTGCTGCTGTTGTGTTTGGAATTGGTGTCGGTGCCTATAATATCAATTATTTAAGTACACCCTCTCTTAGACGTCCTCTAACTATTTCTCATCGCGGAGTGGATAATAGTAATGGCGTTCAAAACACCTTAAATGCCTTAGAAAAAACCAATCAAGAACATCCTAATTATGTTGAGATGGACATTCAAGAGACCAAAGATAAACAATTTGTGGTTATGCATGATTTTAAACTAAAGAAACTAACTGGTACGAAAAAAAGACCCAATGAATTGACTTTAGAAGAATTAAAAGAACTCACTGTTAAGGAAAATGGCAAAGAAGAACCTATCTGCTCTTTTGATGAGTATTTAGCTAAAGCAAAAGAACTGAACCAAAAATTATTAATTGAAATTAAAGCGACGTCAAAAGATAGTCCAGATATGATTGATCGGTTTATTAGCCAATATCGTGATATTATTTTAGAAGAAGGACACATTATCCATACATTGACCTTTGATATTGCACAAGAACTAAAAGAGAAAGAACCTGAATTCTATGTAGGCTATATTTTGCCCTTCAATATTGTAGGAACTCCCATTTCTAAAGTCGACTTTTTCACAATGGAATATAGCACTTTAAATCGAAGCTTTATCAATACGGCTCATGCAGATGGTAAAAAGGTTTATGCTTGGACCGTCAATGATGAAGACGCCATGACACGCATGATGTTTTACGGAGTCGATGGCATCATTACTGACCAGCTAAAATTGTTGAATGAAACAATAACTGAAGACAGCAATGAAATAACATATTCTGATAAGTTGCTTCATTTTGTCATTGGAATCGGCTAATTTTTTGAAATAGTAAAATAACGTATCGAACATTTAGAAAAAGTGTTCAATACGTTATTTTTATTTCATTTTTGGCTCATTCGAGCTTTCCCATCTTGGCACAAATAAAGCAAGGGACAAATATCACATTTAGGATTTCTCGCTAAACAATGATATCGACCAAAGAAAATCATTGTATGATGGGTTTTTACCCATAAATTCTTCGGTATTTTTCGCATTAAAGTTGTCTCAACTTCTGATACATTTGCACTTAGTTTACAAAAGCGTAACCGTTTAGAAACCCGTTCAACATGTGTATCCACAGCTATTGCAGGTTCACCAAAAGCATCTCCCATGACAACATTTGCCGTTTTTCGACCAACACCAGGTAAACTTACCAATTCATCTCTAGTTTTTGGCACCTTGCCATTGAAACGTTCTAATAATTGTTCAGAACAGGCTTTAATATTTTTAGCCTTATTCCTATACAAACCAATTGTTTTAATTTTTGCTATGATAGCTTCAATCGGAGCTTGAGCAAGTGCTTCAGGAGTTGGATACGCAGCAAATAGGGCTGGTGTTGCTTTGTTAACAGAAACATCTGTTGCTTGTGCACTCAGTACCACCGCAATCAACAATTGAAAAGGGTCATCATGATGAAGCTCACATGCCGCATTTGGAAACATTTCATACATAATTTCGATGGCTTCCATCGTTTTCTCTTTCGAAAGCATACCACAACACCTCTATTCGTTGTCTTCAGAATTCAACCAATTATGCAATGTTACTTTTGGTTTGGTTGCTTCATTCTGATAGTTTGTTGTCTCATTTTGAATCAAACTTTGTTTTCTTTTTTGCTGATCTTCGGCCACTTGTTCTTTTGTAGTAATATTTTTTCGTTCCCAGGCTAATAAAATTCGATCAATATATTTTAAGCTATAGGCTTGATTCAAGACTGCTTCTCTTAACGCTAAATAAATCAATTCTGGTGAGTAATGATCTGTTTCTAACCATTGTCCAATCATCTCTAGTTCAATTGGGGATAACGGACGACCGAATTCTTTTTCAAACGATTGATACAAGTGTTTAACCATTTTTTCTTCAGAAATCTCTTGTTGCTTTACTTGTTGTTTGGTTTTTAGTTGCGCAATTTTTTGAAAAATTGGCAGTAAGTTATATGTATCACTCATTTGTCCTTGGTTATTTTGCTTTGTTTCAATTAAAATAAAACCTCGGGAAACTAACTGATTCAGTAGTCGATAAAGCGTGTCTAAAGGTTTTCCCATGGTTAGACTTATAGCAGATAGGTCTGGAAACAAGTCTCCTTTCACTTGGAAACGAAATAGTTGCAACCAAAACAAAAATTCCTCATCATTCAAACCAAGATAATGATAGTTTTCTAAAACTAAATTGGAGACAGTTGTTTCACCAGCCTTTAAATATTCATCAATCGATAGCATAACTGCTCCTTCTTTCTTTTTCAGTGAAAATATTGTGGGTGGGACAAAAGCAACTCTTACGGAAATGAGCTAATGTTGCACAATATCTACTCGGTTACCAAAAATTTGATAAACACCAAGTAGAAATCATTAAACATCGAAAGAAAGACTTTCGTGTTTCTAGTCATTTTCGGAAATTTCTTCTTAATGCGATAAATCACGAAGAACGTAGTGATTCGATGAAGCATCGTACCTACTTGGTTCTCGAAGCTAACTGCTTTTGTCCCAACCTCTAGTTATTCATTGATTTGATAGGCATCAAAATAAATTTTTCTCATATAATCAATCAAATACTTAGGATTTAACGGTTCGCCTGTTGCATCCATTATCAATTGATTTGGCTTTCTAGAAGCACCGTACTGGTGGATATTCTCAGTTAGCCATTCTCTAATCGGTGAATAATCATCTGTCGCTAAGATTGCATCAAAATCTAACTCTTTTTTCATTGCATGATGTAACTGTGCCGCATACATATAGCCTAAAGCGTAAGAAGGAAAATAACCGAAACTGCCAGCTGACCAATGAACATCCTGTAAAATACCCTCTAGATCATTTTCTGGTCGAATCCCTAAGTATTCTTCATATTTATCATTCCAAATTTGCGGTAAATCTTCAATAGACACTTCATCATTGAAAATCATTTTCTCAATCTCATAACGAATAATAATATGCAATGGATAGGTCAAACTATCTGATTCAATACGGATAAAACTAGCTTTCGTTTCTTTCAACGCTTTATAGAACGTCTCAAAATCAATATCGTCAAATGTTCCTTCAGTACATTCTTGAAAAAAAGGATATTGCTTTTGCCAAAATTGCTTATTGCTCCCGATGATTATTTCGTTAAATAGTGACTGAGATTCATGAATGCCCATTGATGCGCCTGTAGAAAGTGGCGTGTAGTCATATTTAGAATCAATGTTTTGTTCATAAATGCCATGTCCTGCTTCATGAATACCTCCAAAAACAGCCATTGAAAAATCTTGTTCATTCCAACGAACAGTAATTCTCGCATCGTTGCGATTCAAATCCAGCATGAAAGGATGGATGGTCTCATCCAATCGACCTTTAGCAAAATCATAACCTATTTGCTCAGTTACCCCTACAACAAATCGATGTTGTTGTTCTTTAGTAACCGTTCGATGGAGAAAATCTGTTTTAGGTGCCGTTCCTTTTTCGTCAATCGTAGCTCGAATCGCCATAATCCCTGATTTTAATTCATCGAAAATAGCATCAAGTTTTTCAACCGTTAATCCTGGTTCATATTGATCCAATAAAACATCATAAGGTGTTTTTTCATCTTTTTGCCAATACTCGATAAACTCTTTTAAAAAACCAATGATTTCTGCAGTTGACTCTTGCATATCAGCAAATGATTTTGTTTGACGTGCATTCGCCCAAGAAGTATGAGCATTTGCTAATAGGGTCATATAAGCCTGCATTCTTTCAGGTGGAATACTATGATTCAACTCATAATTTTCTTTGATATTAGCTAAAACTTGTTCACCTACTTCAGATAATTCTTCTGGATGATTTTCAAAATAAGCTAAGGCTTCTTGAATTTTGAGACCTACACTACGTTCAAAATGCATAGCAGATAAATATCCTGTAACATCTCCACGAAAAGAAGTACTTGATTCAGGCATACCTGTTTTTGAATCCCAATCTAGTAAACCAATTGCTTGATTCAATAAATCAATTTCTTTCACTTCATTTAAGAATTCTTGCTCCTTCACAAAAAAAGCCTCCCCTTATTCTTCGCGTTTTTTTCTTGGCGGTCTTTCACCCCAGTATTGGAATAAATCCGTACGCAAAGCACCGTTGTAAAGCTTTCTTTTCTTGGTCGCTTTGGCGCCGTAAAATTGTTCAAACGCTAAATCACTTGTTAAAACATAGGTACTCCAAGTTTTTAGTGGACGAAAAACTTGACCCATTTCTTTATATAACTTTCGAACCGTTTCCTCTTCGCCTAAACGTTCACCATAAGGTGGATTGGCAACAATTACACCATATTCCTTATCCGTTGTAAAGTCCTTAAGCGCCAGTTGTTTAAATTGAATCGAATCGCCCAAACCGATTTCTTCAGCATTCGCTTTAGCGATTTCGATCATCTTTCCATTGATATCTGATCCCATGATATCCAATTTAATATCATAATCTGCTTTTTCATCCGCTTCAGCACGTACTTTATCAAAAATCGTCTTATCAAACCAATCCCATGTTTCACAGACAAATTCACGATTAAAACCTGGTGCAATATTATGACCAATCAATGCCGCTTCAATACAAATCGTTCCTGATCCACAAACCGGATCATAGAATGGACGATCTTTACGCCAGTTAGTCAAGGTCACTAAAGCAGCAGCCATATTTTCTTTAAGTGGTGCCCCACCTTTTTCAATTCGGTAACCACGTTTAAATAAACTTGGTCCTGTTGTATCAAGAGTGATTGTTACATGATCTTTCAAAAGAGCCACTTCTAGCTGGAAAAAAGCACCTGTTTCAGCTAAAGGAACAGAAGCAGGACGGTGGTAAACTTCTCTCAGACGGTTTACGATTGCTTTTTTGGTAATTGATTGGCAATCTGGCGTACTATATAGCTTTGATTTAATCGATTTACCTGCTACTGGAAATTCAGCATCCATAGGTAAGTAATCCTCCCAAGGTAAAGCTTTTACCTTTTCAAATAATTCGTCAAAACTAAAGGCATCAAATTCACCTACAATAATCTTGATTCTATCTGCTGTCCGGAGCCATAAGTTTGCAGTCGCAATTGTTTCCATTGTTCCATCGAATAACGCTTTTCCGTTTTCTACCTGACAAGGGATATCAAGATCTCTTAATTCTTTTCCAACTAAAGCTTCTAGTCCACTTGCTGCAGTTGCAACTAATTTAAATCGTTTTTCTTCTGCCATATTGTCTCCTCATAATACTTATCTATTTTTAAATCTTATTTTTTCTTTAAAAAAAGCCTTCACAACAATGTTGGAAGGTCATCCTGATACTGTAATTTTCTATAAGCCATGTTCTGTATTGATTTTCTCTCAGGCGAAAAAATCAATGGTCATCATCTATCTGCAGACAGTCTTACTATCTACCTCTTCTACTCGTTCATTTCCTTTAGAAGAGTGCCCCTACCATTGTTTGGGTTGCTCGCTCGAGGGGTTTACCGCGTTCCACCAATCTCGTTTCCCAGATTGCTTCGTCACTGTGGCACTTTCAAGGGTACTTTGACATAGCCGAGACCTTAGTCATTTTTCCTGCCGTTACTCTATAAATAGAGTACCTTAGCTTATGTTTTCGCTAAGCACGAACACTACAGACATCTCAGTCTGTGCGAGCATGGACTTTCCTCAGCTTGATTTAACAAGCCGCGATCACCCGAAAATTACAATTTACTATTAATCATTCAAAAGTGTTTAAATAGGGCTCTGTAAAAAAACACAACACAAGCCTAATCTATTCAAATTTGTTCTACACAATTTAATTAAATTTGAGAATTAAAACTGACGTGTTTCAGAAAAATCAGTTGAAGAATCATAATGATTAGATTCATAATGATTGTTTTGCATTGAATTTGATACAGGAGTGTCTTCTAATTTTTTACCAAACACTTCACGTTCTAAATTAGATAGACGTTTCAAAATATCAAAGTTTGTCACTGCAGCGCTTTTCGGAGCTTCTTGGCTACTACGCGGCATTGCTTGTTGTACTTTTGATACTTGATCTACTTTTGCTAATAAACGATTATTTTCTTCTTTTAGCATTAAAATTTCTTTATTATACGCTTCATAGTCTTTAATAACGTTATCTAAAAATTCATCAACTTCAACGGGATCATACCCACGCATTTTTGTTTTAAATTCTTTCTGTAAAATATCTTTTGGACTGTATACTAAATTCGCCATATTTACACCTCGTTATTTTCTTTGGTTATCAAAACATAGTTCAACAGAATAATTGTATCCGAAAATCGATAGAAAATCAATGATATTCTCACTCTTCTGTCGAGTTTTGTAAATCAAGCATCGTTATCAAACGGATTTCATAGAGATTTTTTTCACTAAAACTCTCACAATCTTTTAAAAAATAAGCAGTCTTTCCGGGATATTCTTGATCGTAAATCAACAGACTAGCCCCTGTATGATTCAAAAGAAAATTCGTATGCATTTTCAACTGCGCTGGTGATTGATAAGGCTGATGACTAACAGCATTTACGTAATCCGATAAACTTTCAACTTTTTTTAATAATAACTGATTTTTTTCGTTCCAATTCTCGCCAAAACCTTGAAAAGGATAAATCAATCCTAATTTTAATTCTGGATAATCATTCTTCAATTCTCCCACTACTTCAGCTGCCCACATCTCTACTCCAAGATTTCCTGAAACTAATATCCATTCCAAACCATTCTCAAGATAGGAAATAATTTCATTTTTTAAAACATTTTTAATAACTGTGATTTTTGGATCGTTTTCTTGAAATACCGCTATTTCAAAGCTTCGATAACCTGTAATATAGAGCGTTTTAACCAATTCCATAGACATTCCTTTTCTTTCACTTCGTTTTTTTGCTATAATGGGTTAGCTAGGAGTGTGATACATATGGCTTTTCATTACCCCAATGGTACTCCTTACTTTAATGATGACGTACCAAAGAAAAGAAAGCAAGTAAAAAAGCAACAAGCCATTCAATTTGGTAAAAGAGGCATGGATTTTGAAGAAGAAATCAACCAATCGAATACATACTACTTAAATAATCAACTGGCTGTTATTCATAAAAAACCAACGCCTGTGCAAATTGTTAAAGTAGATTATCCTAGACGGAGTGCAGCGGTCATTAAGGAAGCTTATTTTAGACAAGCATCGACCACAGACTATAATGGTGTTTACCGTGGTTATTATCTTGATTTTGAAGCAAAAGAAACGAAAAATAAAACTTCGTTTCCATTAAAAAATTTTCATCAGCATCAAATCGACCACTTCTCTCATTGTTTGAAACAAAATGGTCTGTGCTTTGTGCTTATGTGGTTCTCTTCATTAAATAGATGCTTTTATTTAGATGGACAATTGTTGATTGATCATTGGTCTAACCAAGCAGTCTCTGGCAAAAAATCACTACCCCTCTCAACCCTTGAAAAGGATGGGATAGAAATAAAAATAGGAATTGCGCCTAGAATTCCTTATTTAGATGCAGTAGAAAAACAAATTGAAATACTGGTAAATAAAGGAGTTGCTATACATGACAACTGAAGCTGTAGGATCTAGATCTTCTAAATATCAACAGCAGGAAACCCCTTCAACTAACGGAGGCTCCGCGAATCAGAAAAAGCCTAGAAAGAAAAAAAGAATTTTTTTACGAATTCTCCTTATCTTATTTGCACTTGGTTGCCTAGCTTTTCTATCTGGTGTGGCTCTTTTCTGGTCTTATGCTAAAAATGCCCCAAAATTAAGTGATGCAGAATTGAGTGCAACCTCCTCTTCTAAACTTTATGACATCAATAATGTCGTATTTGAAGATTTAGGTTCTGAAAAACGAGAATTAATCAAACCAACAGAAGTCCCACAGTTATTAAAAGATGCTGTCGTTTCTGTCGAAGACAAACGTTTTTACAAACATGTTGGGGTCGATCCTATACGAATCGTAGGCTCTGCACTATCGAACCTAAAAAGTGGTGGACGTCAAGGTGGGAGTACGCTTACCCAGCAACTAATCAAATTGTCGTATTTCTCTACGGATGAAAAGGATCAAACGTTAAAAAGAAAATCTCAAGAAGCTTGGATGGCGTTACAATTAGAAAAAGAAAAATCAAAAGAAGAGATTTTGACTTACTATATTAACAAAGTCTATATGGCCAATGGAATCTACGGTATGGAAACAGCTGCCGAAACTTATTTTGATAAAACATTAGGAGAATTGAATTTAGCTCAAACCGCTTTGCTGGCTGGAATGCCTCAAGCACCAAATGACTACGACCCTTATACTCATCCTGACTATGCGAAAGAAAGACGGGATGTTGTCTTACTGACAATGTATGAAAACAAGAAAATTTCAAAAACAGAATATGATGAAGCAAAAGCAACACCTGTTGAAGACGGACTAAAACCACTTGAACAATCTAATGAAAATCGAAAATTAGTGGACAATTATGTAACAGAAGTAATTGCAGAAGTTGAAGCAAAAACCGGTAAAAATGTTTATACTGATGGCCTTGATATTTATACTAATTTAGATATGGATGCTCAAAAACATTTATACGACGTTGTTAATACAGATGATTATGTTCAATACCCTGATGATGATTTCCAAGTGGCTTCGACTGTGATTGATGTCAAAAGTGGTCGTGTAGCTGCCCAAATTGGTGGTCGAAAAATCCCAGATGATGTCCAATTAGGAGAAAATTTAGCAATCAATACAGGACGTGACGTTGGTTCAACAATGAAACCAATCGCTGATTACGGTCCTGCTATCGAAAATTTAGATTACTCTACTGGAACGATTTTACATGACCGACCAACAAATTATCCTGGAACAAATACTGGCGTCACCAATTCTGATTTGCAGTATTATGGCGATATTACTATGCGTAGAGCTATTATGGGCTCTCGAAATACAACTGCTGTTCAAACATTAGATGCGGTTGGAAAAGATAATTCATTAGCCTTCTTAAATAATTTAGGTATCAATTTTAAATCAATGGAATACGCAAATGCGATTTCAAGTAATACAGCACAAGATGGAACTAAATATGGCGTTTCAACCTTAAAATTGGCGGGAGCGTATGCTGCCTTTGCTAATGATGGTGTTTATAATAAACCCTACTACGTTAATAAGATTGTCTATCAAGATGGAACCGAAGAAAATTATGAATCAGACAGTAAACGTGCGATGAAAGATTCAACCGCCTATATGATGACAGATATGTTAAAGGATGTAATTAATGGCGGTACTGCATTTAACGCTGCGGTCCCTGGTCTGGTTCAAGCCGGAAAAACCGGAACTTCAAACTATGATGATGCTGACTTAGCTGCAATCAACTCTCCGACAGCTGAAATTGCACCCGATAGTACATTTGTTGGCTATACTCCTAACTATGCGGTCGCAGTTTGGACAGGATATAAAGATCAAAAAACTCCGATTACTTCTGAATTTTGGAGTACCGCTTCTGAAATCTATCGAGAAATGATTACCTATCTTTCTTTAGGTCGTTACACCGATGATTGGACTATGCCTGAAAATGTCGTTAGAATCGGAAACGAATTGTATGTTAAAGGTGCTTATGAAGTAACGACACCTGTTCCTAGTGTCTCTGCCGAAGTACCTGAGTCGACAACGCCTAGTTCAACTCAGCCGTCTTCAAGCCAATCAGTGGAACAACCTAGCAGTGTGGCACCTGAACAACCAACATCGTCTAGTTCCTCTGAACCGATTCAGTCTTCAAGCAATACTGAACCGAATACGTCTAATTCTAATAACGGAACGGTCAATTCGGCTGCAACTGACGCCCAAAACCGAAACAACAACCAAAGTCCTTCTGGTTGATTAATAATGAACAAGCTGTTCGCTTAAAAATAAAAACACAAAACGCGTGAGTGAAAAACTTTCGCGTTTTGTGTTTTTTTATAAAGCTAAAACAAAATTATTATCATTCTTACTTAAATTTTTGGCTAAACTCTTAGACAAGTTCAATTATTGATTCGCTAAAGCTGCACCAACAAAACCTTTAATTAGTCTTTGCGGACGATTTGGTCTAGAGATTAATTCTGGATGGAATTGACAACCGACAAAGAATTTTTTCTCTGGAAGTTCAACAATCTCGACTAAACGATTATCTGGTGAAACACCTGAAAAGACTAGACCATTATCTTCAAATAATTGACGGTATTTGTTATTGAACTCATAGCGATGACGATGACGTTCTTGAACGACTTCTTCTCCTAAATAAGCTTCAGCCGTCGTTGTATTTTTCTTAATTTTACATGGATATAATCCTAAACGTAACGTTCCCCCAAGGTTTTCAATATTTTCTTGATCTGCCATTAAATCGATAATATTATTGGTAATTTCAGGATTATTTTCAGCAGAGCCTGCATCTTCTAACCCTACTACATTGCGAGCAAATTCAACACAAGCCATTTGCATTCCTAAACAAATACCTAAGAAAGGCACATCATTTTCACGAGCAAAACGAATAGCTTCGATTTTCCCTTCAATTCCTCGATCACCAAAGCCACCAGGAACTAAAATGCCATCTGCATCCCCTAAAATGCTTGCTACATTTTCAGCAGTCAATTTTTGAGAATCAATCCAATCAATATCAATATCTGAATCAAAGGCAAATCCAGCGTGTTTTAATGCTTCAACAACTGAAAGATATGCATCTGGTAACTCAACATATTTTCCAACAAGAGCAATTTTAGTTTTATTTTTAAGACTCAATACTTTTTCTTCTAACGCACGCCATTCTGTCATATCCGCAACAGGCACATCTAATTTCAAATGATCACAGACAATTTGATCCATATTTTGAGCTTGAAGCGCTAATGGAATAGAATACAATGTTTCCACATCACGAGATTCAATTACTGCTTCAGGCGCTACATCACAGAATTGAGCCAATTTATTTTTAGTTCCTTGAGAAACAGGTAATTCAGTACGAACAACTAAAATGTTTGGCTGAATTCCTAAACTACGTAACTCTTTTACACTATGTTGCGTTGGTTTAGTCTTCATTTCACCCGCAGCTTTTAGATAAGGAATTAACGTTGTATGAATATACATGACATTATCCGCACCAACATCAGCTTTCATTTGTCTTAGAGCTTCTAAAAATGGCAAGGATTCGATATCTCCTACGGTTCCACCCACTTCAGTGATAATGATATCTGAATCTGTCATTTTCGCTGCACGCATGATTTTTTCTTTGATTTCATTTGTAATATGAGGAATTACTTGGACTGTTGCGCCTAAATATTCCCCTTTTCTTTCTTTTCTCAATACTTCAGAATAAATTTTACCTGTCGTAACATTTGAGTATTTGTTTAAATTAATATCGATAAAACGCTCATAATGTCCTAAATCCAAGTCTGTTTCGGCACCATCATCTGTGACAAACACTTCTCCGTGTTGATATGGACTCATCGTTCCTGGATCCACATTGATATAGGGATCAAATTTTTGAATCGTTACTTTTAAGCCTCGATTTTTCAATAAACGTCCTAATGATGCTGCGACGATTCCTTTTCCGATGGATGAAACCACGCCACCTGTAACAAAGATGTATTTTGTCATAATATAAAAAAACCCTTTCCTATAATATATTTTTAGAGAGAAGTTCCTTTTTCTATAAAAAAAGAAAAAGCCCCTATCCAAAATGAATAGGGAGCTGGAATTCAACTTAAAACTTCTGACCTGTTCAAAGGTGCCCAAGTAGTATAATACAAGCAAATGAGATTCAGGTCAAGTGTTTCTATTGAAAGAAAAAAATAAATTAGTATTCTATTCATTTTACAGACAAAATAAAATGGGAGAAAAAACAAGACAAACTATATAACAATCAATCAGCTGATTTTTATGGCTCTATAATTTATGGGACTGATGAATCAGAAATGATTCTTCAGTCCCATTTTTCATATTAAGTAAAAAAAACATATCGTTCTCATGTATGATTAATCTACGACAAAAAACAAACAGAGAGGACGATATGCTCTATGTCAAATGATATCAAAAAAATGCTAAGAATTACAGATAAAAATCTAGTAATTGATGATGTTTCTTACGAAACCTTCCATAAACAAAAAACTTTAGTAATCCATGCCAGTTTATCTTCTGCACCTTGTATCTGTAAAAATTGCGGTTCTACTAGCTATGATTCGCAAGGAAAAAAAAGAATTGTCAAGAATGGAAAAAAGTTAGTTACAGTAAGACTTGAGCAATACAACCATATGCCGACAATTATGAAACTAAAAAAACAACGAGTTACCTGTAAAAATTGTCGCACTCATTGGACTGCCCAAAGTTACTTTATACGACCGAAACAATCGATTGCTAATCAGGTCAGATTCAAGGTCATTGCCTTGCTCAAAGAAAAGGTTTCTCTTACCTTTATCGCAAAATTAGCCAATATTTCGATTACTACTGTTATTCGTATATTGAAAGAACTCAAAACTTATTTACCTAATACAAGAAAAACGACTCTTCCTAGAGTCTTAATGGTCGATGAATTCCGTTCACATGCTAGTGCTGAAGACAAAATGAGTTTTATCTGTGCGGATGGTGAAACGGGACAATTAATCGATATCCTACCTTCTAGAAAATTATCAAAGTTAACCACTCACTTTAAACAATTTTCTACTACAGAAAAGGTCGAATTTCTAGTGACCGATATGAACGCCGCTTATTTCCAACTACTCAAGCACGTGTTCCCAAATGCACAATTAGTCGTTGATCGCTTCCATATCATTAAACATTTAAATAAAGCATTTCAAGACTTTCGTATAAGAGAAATGAAGCGATTAAAGCAGGAGTATCACCTTGAAGCCTATCGAAAAATCAAAGCCAATTGGCGTTTTCTTACTAAAAATAGAATGAACATTACTCACTCTGAATATAAAAGCTGGAGGAGCTTTCGCTCCCCTAAATATCCTTACTTAACTGAAGCTATGATGATTTATCGCTTATTAGACTATTCTAAACCTTTAAAAGAAGCCTACGATAGTTTTCACAACTTGACTGATACGTTTAGAACAAAAGATCCTGATGAATTTTTTACATTACTTAACGAGCTTCCAACTACTTTAGATGATGAGTTTCGAAAGAAACTACAAACCCTTTTTAAGTTTGAAGAAGGGATTCGCAATGCCATGATTTATCCATACTCTAACGGTAAATTAGAAGCAAAAAATACACATATTAAAACCCTTAAGCGCATTTCCTATGGATTTAAATCATTTGAGAACATGAAAATACGAATTTTTCTGATTAACGGTTTGATTGAGATAACATAACAAAAAAATCAGAATGAAAGAGTCGTTCCTCCATTCTGATTTTCAATTAATCTTGCTTATCAGTCCTAGTTGACAAAGAGCCATTTTTATATAGATTCTCTTGTTTAAAATGGTTGACTCTTAAATTAATTTCTCATTTTAGTAAAAAACTTATTCTTCTTCATCCAAGTATTCATCATCATACTCATCGTCATCAACATCATCGTCATCAATAATGGTTAAGTCCTCTTCGATACCTGGCAATTCTTCCTCTTCATCATCACTATCAGCGCCGATTTCTTGCAAGTCAGAATTGTATGCTTTGATTTCTTCATCTTCATCGTCATCATCTTCATACATTTCATCATCTTCTGTTAATTCAGCGTCTTCTGGATCATCGTCATTGTAATCAATCACGTCTTCATCATTTGCATCAATAATAAATGCATTGACTTTCTTACGTTTTCTGCGACGTGGTTTATCTTCCTCGTCATCTTCTAAACCATGAGTAACTTCTTCATCAATAGAATCGATTGGATACCATGAACGTAAGCCCCAGCGATTATCTCCTAATGAGATAAAACTTCCATCAATATTTAAATCAGTATAAAATTGGGCCAAGGAATCACGAATTTCGCTGTCAGATTTCCCAAGATAGTTTTGAATTTGGTTTACTAAATCAGAGAAGTCCATCACATCTTCACGTTGTTCTAAAATTGCATGTGCAACTTCAATCATGGATAATTCAGCTTTATTTAACCCATCAAATGCATTAATTTCCAAACGGTACACGTCCTTTCACAGTCTACTCTTTATCATACAAAAACCTGCCGAAAAAATCAATTAATTCTTAAAATTTAAGCGGTAAATTCTAATTCTAAATGATATTCACCGATTTTTTCATTTTGAGAAAACAAATCATAGTCAATCAAGATTGAACCAGAAACAGGTTGATCTTTCAAACTAAAACGTAAATTTTTTGTGAATGTAGTAATTTGAAATAAGCCATACGGCGTTTTATAGGTTGTTTCTAACCGTTCTTGGTACCCAAATTTCAAGCGCATCCTTAATTCTCCAGCTCGAATTAATTGAATTTTCCCATCTGGTTCTACCTTAATCGTAACAGCCGCAGGACTACCTTCCTCTAATTCTTCTTTATAACGAATATAAAGAGTATCTCCCATTTTAACGATTTGACCAGTCAAATCAAAGAAAAATTCTTTTTTTTCGTCTTCTTGACTCACTATTGTTTTTAATTGAATCGAAACAGTCGTTCCTTGTGATAAGTCCATCAGAAATACTCCTTTATTTATATTAACGCTTCAGCTAGTAGTTGATCAACGACAAGAATCGAACAGCAATGACCAATCAATAATGGTAAAATACTCGCTGCTTTTTCTTGTCCTGAGCCAATAATCATCACATCAGGAATTTCTGTTAAATCTTCTACTTTGATTCCAAGCATTCTTTTACTAATCTCATTGTTCACTGTTTTGCCATTTTTGTCAAATAAGGACGCTACCGCATCTCCTTTGACTTTCGTATTGGCAATGATTTTCATATCTTGTTCATCCATGTACCCCAGTTGTCTCCAGGTAGAGTGTTCATTCGGATTCCCTACTCCAATAATAGCCAAATCAACTTTTTTAGCAGCCTCAATAGCCGTTCCAATCAGTTTAGTTTTAGCTAATATTTCAGCAAGTTCAATCGACTCAGCTAGTGCTGGTGCGTAAAAATAACGACAGCGGCTATTCATTTTTTCTGCTAACTGAAAAACTAAGTGGTTTGTATCAAAATAAAGATGTTCATTTGAGACACCCCCGACTAAAGGACAAACCTCTATTTGTGGAAAAGAAGAATAAGGAATCGCTTCAATCATATCAGCTAACGTCGTTCCCCAAGATAAGCCAATTTTCATTTCTTGTTTTAATTGTTCATTAAGATAGTAAGCAGCAGCTTGGCTAACAACTTGTTGGGTTCGTCGACTATCCTCCGTTTCTTTTGAAGGAACAACAATTACCTCTTTTAAATCATACTTTCTTTCTATTTGGAGAGCTAAATTAGTTGTATACGCTGATTCATCCTTTATAGAAATAGAGACGACCCCTGTTTCTTTTGCTTGTTGTAAAATTTTAGAAACGACTGGACGTGAAATACCCATTTTTTTAGCAACTTCCGATTGAGTAAGTCCTTGCTCATAATACATTGTAACAATTTTCAACATTTTACGATGATTTTCACTTGTCTTCATTAGTTACACTCATCAATTTGCGGGCTGTTTCAACCAACGTTTCGACTTGGGGAATTGCTAAGTATTCTAAATGTTTTTCAGCTGGCATTGGGACAAATGCTCCGCCTAATCGAGCGATTGGTTTCTTTAGTTCTGTCATAATCTTATCTTCTGCAATAATCGCTGCTAATTCACCACTAAAACCGCTGTTTTTCACCGCTTCTGTTACGATAATCACTCGTTTAGTTTTTCGAACAGAAGACAAAATCGTTTCTGTATCCAAAGGGACTAATGTTCTTGGATCAACGACTTCTATAGAAATATTTTCTTTTTGCAATAAGTTAGCAGCTTCAATTGCTTTGGCAACCATAATTCCAGTAGCTACAATTGTAATATCCGCACCTTGACGCTTAATATCCGCTTTTCCGATTGGTAGCACATATGAATCTTCTGGAACAGACATTTTTGTTTTATAAAGTAATTTGTGTTCATAAAACATCACTGGATTGTTATCTGTAATCGCAGCATGCAACAAACCTTTGGCATCATAGGCATTAGACGGCTGAATCACTTTAAGACCAGGAATATGAGCCAGCCAATTTTCTAAACTTTGAGAATGTTGAGCTCCTGCCCCTGTTCCAGAACCGCCTGCCGTTCTCATTACCATTGGTACACTTGCTTTTCCAGCATACATATAATGAATTTTGGCGGCTTGATTCACTAGTTGATCTATTGCTACTGTAATAAAATCTGAAAATTGCAATTCCATAATTGGACGCATCCCAGTCATCGCAGCACCTACTGCAATTCCTGTGATTCCGCTCTCTGAAATTGGTGTATCTCTAACACGAGATTCACCATATTTTTCTTGCAAGCCTTTCGTTGCTCCAAATCCACCACCATAGATGCCAATATCTTCTCCCAATAAAAAAACTTTCGGATCCGCAGCTAAGGCTTCATCTAACGCTTCATTAATGGCCTGTAAATAACTTATTTCTCTCATTTAGCATCCTCCGCATAAACATGATTGAATAACTCTTCTTCCGCCGGAGTATCATCTAACTGAACACTTTCAGCAATATCCTCAATTTCTTGACGTAAGGATTGTTCTAGCACTCGAAAATCAGATTCTGTCATAATTCCTTGATCAATCAACTGCGCCTCTAGTCGATAAATAGGATCATTATTTTCTTGCCAATTTTGACATTCCTTTTCTGAACGATACAAAAGTGAATCGGATTTCGAATGTCCTTTGTGACGATACGTTAAGGCTTCAATTAGCGTAGGACCTTGATTATTACGCGCTTTTTCAACAGCATAAGCTACTGTCGAAGAAACTAACGCAAGATCATTACCATCAATTGTAATTCCTTCAATGCCATAGCTGGAACCGCGATCAGATAATTTTTCAATCGCCACCATTTCTTTAATAGAACTACTCATTCCGTATTGATTATTTTCAATAAAGTAAACCACAGGTAAGTTCCAGATTGCAGCTAAGTTAAGGGCTTCATGGAAACTCCCTTCATTTGTAGCGCCATCACCTGCATAACAAAGAACAACTTGACCAGTCTCTTCCATTTGAGCGGTTAATGCTGCGCCAGCTGCAATGGGAAACCCTGCACCTACAATACCATTAGAGCCTAAATTACCAACGGATAAATCAGCAATATGCATACTGCCGCCCTTTCCTTCATTGGTTCCTGTTTTTTTGCCTAACATTTCAGCCATCATACTACGAATATCGGTTCCCTTTGCAATACAATGACCATGATTTCTATGAGTTGAAATGATTAGATCTGTTTCTTTTAAAGCACTCGCACTTCCCACGGCAGTTGCTTCTTGACCAATACATAAATGCATAGTTCCATAGAGCGCTCCTTCGTCAAATAACGCTTGAAGTTTTTCTTCAAAAGCACGAATGCGCCACATTTGCTTTAATGATTCTATCAGATTTAAAGAATTCGAAGTTGGCACATTCTCTATTTTTTGGTTCACATTACTATCCCCTTTACATTTGTTCGCTACTAAATCATATGTAAACATTTTAGCTTTTTCAACTATTTATAGCAAGAATTAATCAAAACTTTCTCTTTTTTATAAAATTTTTCCAGAAATCAGTCAACACAAGCATTTTTTTCTAATCAAATCGTATATAATAGAAAATGGAGGTGGAACAGATGTTATTTCACGATGAAGAAGCGATGCTTTTTTGCATGCATTGTCAAAAGGAAACACTTCATGATATTGAATACATGGACAAAATCATTTCAAATATTGAATGTGAAAGTTGTCATAACCGAATGAGCATTGATATTGATGCAATGAACCAGTTTTATCATTATTTATATGAACGATTAATTTCAAAACCTGGTCGCTTATCTGAAGAAGCACGACAAGATTTCAATAAATTTCTATCCACTATGCCAATGAGGATCATTAGTAAGCCCGTTCGTTTCACAAGCGAATATAATCAAATGAATAAAGAAGTTAAAGATTATGTGTTGCGATCAAAGCATAATCATGAGGATGAATATGATGAATGATTTCAAAAAACTTGTTTCAGCTGAACAGTCTATTTATTTAGTTGATCAAGGTGTATTAACTGCTCAACAACATTTTGATCCTTTTATTCTGACAGATATTTTTACAGAACTAGCAGGAAACCAAAAAAAAATCATTCTTCATTTTTGGCAACTTAGTCAGACAATGATTTTAGGAATGAAGGATACACGTGTCCTTGATTTAAAAAAAGGATTACTTTCGTTAAAAAATAATCATTATGATGTGGTTGTCCGTAATGCTGGCGGTTTAGGTGTGATTGCCGATTCAGGCATTTTGAACGTATCACTTATTCTTCCTAATTCAGAAGATCATAAACATTCAATCGATCATGCCTATCTTCTTATGCTAGAGTGGATTAAACTTGCTTTCCAAGATTTCCCAATAAAAATCGAAGCCTTCGAAATTCCAACATCTTATTGTCCTGGAACTTATGATTTAAGTATTAACGGGAAAAAATTCGCTGGTATCGCTCAGCGTCGTGTAAAAAATGGTTTAGCTGTTATGATTTATTTGAGTATTACTGGAAATCAATTTGCCCGTGGCGAAACGGTTAAGGCTTTTTATAAAGATAGTTTAGGCGCTCAATTTGGAGAAAACGGCTATCCAGCAGTTGATCCAGATAGCATGGCGAATTTGGAAGATCTTTTACACACAACACTTACTATTGCTGAAGTTAAAAATCGTTTAAAAAATGCAATTGATCAGATTAATCATGAGTCACTGGACACAACTACTCTATTAAAGGAAATCAGTCGTGATTGGTTTAAAAATGAGAAAAAAAGACAATTTGACCGAATGGTACAAAGAAATGAGCTTATTGAATGAGATTGGGACAAAAGCGATTAGCTTTGAGAACCGAGTAAGTATTGTGCAACCTCAGCTCATTTCATTCTCTGTGTTTTACAACAATTTCGGCTTATTTTATAAGAAAGTGAGCGATTCACTTTCTTAGTTGAGATTGCCAGTTGTATGACTGGCTGATTGTTTCTGAAGCCTTTAATTCTTAGAGCTTTAGCTCTTAGAAATTGTTGTGATCGAAGCGTAGCGTACTTTTGCACCACCGTTTATCAGGTCATAAAACAATCGTTTAGAATCGAGCAATTGGACGAACTAGCAGTTATTGCGTTCTTGGCAATGAATGATGGTTTGGAAATTGCCGAGATTCTGATTGTTTTCTGCCGTTTATTCAGGTCATAAAACAATCGCTTAAAATCGAGCAATTGGACGAACTAGCAGTTATTGCGTTCTTGGCAATGAATGATGGTTTGGAAATTGCCGAGATTCTGATTGTTTTCTGCCGTTTATTCAGGTCATAAAACAATCGCTTAGAATCGAGCAATTGGACGAACTAGCAGTTATTGCGTTCTTGGCAATGAATGATGGTTTGGAAATTGCCGAGATTCTGATTGTTTTCTGCCGTTTATTCAGGTCATAAAACAATCGCTTAAAATCGAGCAATTGGACGAACTAGCAGTTATTGCGTTCTTGGCAATGAATGATGGTTTGGAAATTGCCGAGATTCTGATTGTTTTCTGCCGTTTGTTCGGTTTTAAGAAATCAATCAAACGTGGTCTTTACTTTTGTCTCATCCACTATTCGTTAAACGTTAATAAAAAAATACTATAGATAGGAGGTCGTGCTATTCATGTTATACAAAAATCAATTATTGCCTATTGAAAAAGTCTTTAGAGATCCTGTGCATAATTATATCCATGTTCAACATCAAGTAATTTTAGACTTGATTAATTCAGCAGAAGTACAACGTTTGAGAAGAATCAAACAACTCGGTACGTCCTCCTTTACTTTTCATGGGGCAGAACATAGTCGTTTCTCTCATTCCTTAGGTGTCTATGAAATCACTAGACGAATTTGCGATATTTTCCAAAGAAACTATTCTTGTGAAAAACTAAATGAGGATGGGTGGAACGATGATGAACGTTTGGTTGCCCTATGTGCAGCCTTGCTTCATGATATTGGACACGGTCCCTATTCCCATACATTTGAACAAATTTTTAAAACAAACCATGAAGAATTAACAGTTGAAATTATTACCTCACCACAAACTGAAGTATTTCAGATTTTAAATCGTGTCTCAGAAGATTTTCCGTTTAAAGTTGCTAGTGTAATTACTAAAGAATATCCTAATCCACAAGTTGTCCAAATGATTTCTAGTCAAATTGATGCTGACCGTATGGATTATCTATTGAGAGATGCATACTTTACTGGTACAGAATACGGTACTTTTGATTTAACAAGGATTTTAAGGGTTATTCGACCGTACAGAGGTGGGATTGCTTTTGCGATGAATGGGATGCATGCAGTTGAAGATTATATTGTTAGTCGTTATCAAATGTATGTACAAGTATATTTTCATCCTGTTTCTCGTGGGATGGAAGTTATTTTAGACCATCTACTTCATCGAGCAAAAGAACTCTACCATTATTCTAAGGAAACACAAGATTTAAACGCCCAATTCCTAACGCCTTTTTTTAATGGTCATTTCACACTTGATGAATACTTAAAATTAGATGATGGTGTTTTGAATACCTACTTTACTCAATGGATTGATTTACCTGATTCGATTCTTAGTGACTTATCAAACCGCTTTTTATTTAGAAAACCATTAAAATCGGCAACTTTTTCTGGTAATGAGAACGCGCCATTGATTCATTATCTAAAATCTCTGATTGAAAAAGTTGGTTTTAATACAAAATACTATACAGCAATCAATTCAAGTTTTGACTTACCTTACGATTTCTATCGACCTGAAAAAAATAGTCACCGAACACAAATAGAAATCATGCAAAAAGACGGAACATTGATTGAATTATCAAAAGTTAGTCCATTAGTTTCCGCTCTTGCTGGTCAAAGTCAAGGAGACGAACGTTTTTATTTTCCAAAAGAAATGGTTGACCCAACGCAACAACACCATTATGATTTATTTGATGATACCTATCGTGAATTTGCAGCTCATATTCATAATGGGGCATTAGTCGAAAATATAAAGTAATTGGATTTTTAGGAGGAAACTATGTCAATCAAATTAGTAGCAATCGATATTGATGGAACCTTACTTAATTCTGCTCATCAAATCAGTCCTAAAGTTAAAGAAACAATAAAAAAAGCAAATAGCCAAGGCGTTTCTATTGTTTTATGTACAGGTAGACCTTTATTGGGTGTGACTGAGCAACTAAAAGAATTAAATTTGTACGGAGACAATGATTATGTCATCACTTACAATGGTTCGCTTGTTCAGGCAACGAAATCAAAAGAAGTCATCTCAAAATATACCTTAAGTTATGAAGATTTCTTGGACATTGAATTTATGTCACGCAAAATCGGTACACATTTACACACAACAGATGAACATGCTCTTTATACTGCGAATCGTGATATTAGTAAATACTCCGTTTATGAGGCTTTCTTAGTAGATATGCCTTTAAAATATCGTACCATCGATGAAATGACCCCTGATATGAGTATTATCAAAATGATGTTTATTGATGAACCAGCGATTTTAGATGAAGCAATCACTAAAATTCCAGCTAGTTTTAAAGAAAAATATACAACGGTTAAAAGCTCGGATTTCTTTTTCGAAATTCTTAACAAAGAAGTTAGCAAAGGAAATGCTCTCGCTCGTTTAGCAAATCATTTAGGAATTGATCAATCAGAAACAATGGCAATTGGTGATAATGAAAATGATATTTCTATGATTGAATATGCAGGTGTGGGTGTAGCAATGGGAAATGCTACAGCAAATGTAAAAAATATTGCTAATGAAATCACCACAACAAATGATGAAGACGGTGTTGCAGTCGTAATCAACAAATATTTAGCTTAAATCAAATAATAAAAATCATGTATACCTCGCAGCAAAACGTTTTTTGATTCAACGTTTTGCAGTGAGGTTCTTTTGCATAACGATATCGATTTTTTACGCCAGTTTCATTTTCAAGTAATCATAAATTTGCTTTGGATCTTTACTACTATCAAGCAAATGATAAAATTGGGAATCATCTAAAAGTTGCACTAGTTCCGCCATTGCATTTAAATGGCGATTTTCTTCTGTAGCTGCTAAACAAAAAATATATTTTACCGGGTCGTTCTCCTTATTGCCAAAAACGATCGGAACACTAAGTGTCGCAATACTAATCCCTAATTCATTAACTCCATCAATTGGCCTCGCATGTGGTAAAGCAACATGTTTAGTAATTACCATATATGCGCCTTCCACTTTTGCTGTTTCAATAATTGTCTCAATGTAACTTCGAGTTATCTTACCCTTTCTTAGTAGCGGCGCAGCAGAAATTCGAATCGCTTCCTCCCAATTATTTGCTCGAACATTTAACTGAATCAAATCTGGCTCTGTAATTTCAAACAAAGAAGGCCCTTCATCCCCTCGTTGCTCGTCCTCTTGCTTATGAATCAAATAATCATATAATTCATTTTCCAAGGAAAGAGAATCAGTAATTGCCGTATGTTTCGCAACAATCTCTAAAATTTTTGCTACACTAGGCAATTTAAAGTTTAGCGTACCAATTTGACTGTATACGTCACTGATTAATCGATATTTTTCACTCGTATTCATAATTGGACTAACCACATAAACTGGTTTTTTAGTATAAAAGAGCCGAATATTTGGAACTGTTGAAAAAATCAAATCGTATGAATTTTCAAGCGCAGCAATCCCTTTTGTTTCTACTGGACCTAAAAAAGAAAATTCTGGAAATAAATTTTTTAATTCCGTATAGACAATAGAGGAACTTCCAATACCATTTGGACAAACAATCAAAGCGACTTTTTGTGGAATTGTATATTCGTCGAAACGTGAGCACAAAGAAGCGAAATGCATTGTTAAGAAGGCAACCTCATCTTCTGGAACATTATGATCAAATAAAGAAGAAATCGGTTTTAACGTCTCTTCCACAATATTATAAAGATCCGAATATTCTGTGCGAATTTTTTTGTGTAACGGATTAACAATCGGAAGCCTGAAATATAAGCGATAATAGGCAGGTCTAAAATGAGCGTATAATTGATGAATTACAACATCCCTATTGTTAAAGCGAATGCCTGAAATTGTCTCAAAACGAATTAAAATTCGTTTAACTAATTCCATAATGGTTTCAAAATCTTTTGTCACTGGATCTGGATCACCTAATGATAATCCTAAAATCCAAGCACAAAGATAAATCGCAGCTGAATAATCATCAATTTTATATTCAGTTAACAAAGCCCGCGAAAACTGGAATTCTTTCATGGTAATCAATATCGATTGATTGTATTTATTTTCAAAGACAGTCGTCGTTTGGTAGAGACGCTGCTTCAAGAAAATAAACGTATAAATGAATTCTCTTAACCGATTTTCCACAAATGAAATGTTATAACTTAAACAAAAATGTAGAACAACTTTTTTAGTTTCATCAAAATCATTTAGTTGATTTTTCTGAATAAAATAATCATAAATAAAAGTTGTATTATTTTCAGCTGTATCAAAAATAATCATTTTCATTAAAAAGTAACGAATTTCTGCTTCATCTCCAGATAAATGATACCCACTTTTTCTAGAATAAGAAATTGAAATATCAAACGTTTCAAGTTGAACGGCTAGGCTTTTTAAATCATTTAAAATAGTGGTTTTCCCCACACCAAAAGCGTCAATAAAATGATTGATTGAAAGATAGTCATCTACATAATAAAACATTAATAAATACAAGTATTTGAGCCGTTCAGAAGCATTCATCACGTAATTTTTGGTCATTGATTTATCAACTAATAGATCAATCAATTGGTCTTTGGTATTATTTTTTAAAACTAGTCGATTATTTTCAATCACTATTTTTTGAACGGCTTCTTGCTCTAACTCTTCATTTATCTTTTCCAAAGTATAATCCAATTGTCTGCGACTCAAATTCGTCTGATTTTCTAAATCTTTTATCTCATGAATTTGTCGTTCAACTAAACGTTTCATTACAATTCTTGACCGTTCATCTATCATAACGTCAACTTCATCTCCCTACGTTTGAATGAGTCTAATTACTTGTCTATTATAAGCGAGCAGCGATGATTTCCGTCAACTTTCTAGCATTTTCAGTGATCATTTCTTTGGAACCTTTTGTTAATAATGTTCCAATCCCGATACAATCGACTCCAGCATCTAACCATTCATCAATATTTTCGATTGTTGCTCCGCCTGACGACATCACAGGTAAATATGGTAATGGTGTTTTAAAGGTTGATACTAAACTTGGACCATAATAATTAGAAATCGGAAAAGCTTTTACCATAGCAGCACCATTTTCAATTGCAGTAATCGCTTCGGTCACACTTGTACAACCCGGCATGTAAGGAATTTGATATCGATTGCATAATTTTGCTACATCTTCTGAATAATTAGGTGCAATGACAAATTTAGCCCCTGCTAAAATCGCTAGACGAGCGGTTTCACTGTCTAAAATAGTTCCCGCACCAATCAATAGTTGATCACCATAGGATTCGCTTAAAAATTGAATCATCTCTCCTGCGTTAGAAAGTGTATAACTGATTTCTAAACAATCTACCCCACCTTCTAAACAGCCTTGAGCAATTTCAAGGGCACGGTCTTTTGTTTCTACTCGAACGATAGCCATAATTTTTGTTTTTTCAATTCGATTTAAAATATCATTTTTAAACATCTTTTTCCACCTTTCGAGTTTATAAATCACTAAATAAGTTTCGGTAATTTTCAATAACTGTTTTAATTTCTTTTTTATGTTCAATTGACAGCTGACTGACAGGCAATCTCGCTTGTCCGACATTGATTCCTTCTAAACAAATAGCTTCTTTCAAAACTGAAGGAATTGTACCAAATTTTAAAACACGTCTAAATTCTTCAATGCTCGCTTGACTGACTTGAGCAGCTTCAATATTTCCTTCATTAAAATAATTTATGATTGAGCCATCAATTGTGGTTAGTACATTGGATGTAGCTGCGACTGCTCCTTTTGCTCCAATCTTCAACCCCTCTAAAATTAATGAGTCAGAGCCAGATAGGACATTAAACGCTTTATCTTTTGTCTTCTCAATATACTCTTTCATATTTGTTAAATCTCCACTACTATCTTTAATCCCAATAATATTTTCATGATCTGCTAAATAGTCAACAGTACTTAAACTAATATTAATTCCAGTATTTTTGGGAATATTGTATAACATAATCGGAACTGATACCGCATCTGCAATCATCCAATAATGTCGTTTCAATTCTTCCTCCGTTGGTGTCACAAAATAAGGTGTAATAACTGATAAAGCATCTGCACCAAGCAAACTCATTTCCTTTGATAATTCAATAACATGATCTGTACTATTTCCACCCGTTCCTACATAAACTGGGACTCGACCCGCTGTTTCGTTGATCACTATTTCAGCAAATTCAAGTTTTTCTTTTATAGTAAGTACATGGAATTCTCCATTTGTACCAAGAATAAATAAACCGTCAATTTTTTTCCCAATTAATTTATTAACCAATTGTTTGGTTGCCTCTACATTTATTTTTCCTTTTGCATCAAATGGGGTTACCATTGCTGTAATTAATCCTTTAACTTCCATATTCATTCCTCACTTTTGATTATTGATCGATTTTCCTAAAGATCCGCCAGGATGCCATTTTACATACTCGTTGGGCGTTAATTTTTTTTCTTCTTGCAGTAAAACACTTAGGGACTGTAAAATCAACAGTTCAGCTAAAATTGATGCACGTGGCGGTTTATTTAGAGAATCCCCTTCTTTATCCACTCCAGCAAATAGAAAACAATCACTATTTTGAGATAACCACGAATTTTCTGCTCCAGTAACCGAGATAATTTTAGCGCCATTATTTTTCAATGTTTGTACCGTTTTAATCAGTTCTTCAGTTTCACCGCTATTGGATATTGAAATAACCACATCATTAGATCGAACCTGTCCTGCTGAACCATGAATAGCTTCAGTTCCGTCTAAAAAATAAGCAGGGGTTCCTGTAGATGAAAATAGGGAAGCCATATATTCAGCAACATGACCTGGTTTCCCTATACCTGTAACATGAACACGACCACCTATTTTTTCTGATTCAATAATCAAATTTTTTGCTTTTTGTAAGGCATCAACAGAAATCGTTCGCATAAATTTTTCAAGCTCTTCTGATGTATTAGTACAAAATGTGGTTAAAATTCTTTTTGTTTGTTGTTCACTCATCCTATTCCTCCTGATTAATTTTATAGAATCTATTAATAGTCAGACTAAAAAGGCAAGTGGAAATCATAGAATTGAAAAACCTTTTAATGCTATGATTTCTAACTCAAATATTTTGATTTCAACTATCTGACTCACCTTTTTAGCAAATATATTAAGAGAAAAGACTTAATATTTTTTCTAGTAGTATGCCAATGACATTATAATCAATATTTGGGAAAGTAGATCCTTCTAATCCCATACTTCCATAAACTGGATATAAAATGGTTGGCAAAAATGCTAACAACAAGCCCACAACGAATGATCCAGCAACGGCTCCACGCCAACCACCTGTTGAATTTCCAAACACCCCTGCTGTTCCTCCTGAAAAGAAACAGATATGAGCCGCTGGAATAATGACTACTGGAAATTTAAAAATCACCATCACAGCTACACCAACCAAGCCTGCTGCATAAGCGGATATAAAACCAACAATAACGGCAGTTGGTGCATATGGAAATACTGTCGGAACGTCTAAGGCAGGACGAGAATTCGGAATAAATTTTTCTGATATCGAAACAAAAGCAGCCGTAATTTCCGCTAAGAACATTCGAACACCTGTCATTAAAATGGACATACCAGCCGTAAAGGTAAAGGCTTGAATCATCGGGAAAACTAACCAGTGTGTTGAACCAGCAAGTTCTTCAGTTACTGCACGCCCCGCTTTTAATGCAGATACATAAAAGAGAATTAACATTATAACAGCTACACCCATTAGAAAATCTCTAAAGAAAGAAAGCCATTTAGGAAAGTTAATATCCTCAGTGTTTTTGTCTTCGTATTTACTAAATAATTTCCCGATATAACCAGATAATGAATAGCCAATCATATTAAAATGACCGATTGCTACATCATCACTTCCAATGATTTTACGCATAAACGGTTGACATAATTGTGGTAAGGCAGCTGAACAAAATCCTAAAATCGTTCCACCCAAAATAATAGCTGCTACATCAGATAGTCCATGTGATTTAATAATCAACGACAACACGCATGCAAAGAATAAACTATGCCCAGTTGTAAAAAATATATTTTTCATCGGTGTAATTCTTGCAAAAACTAAGTTCATTAAAAATCCTAGAATCAATGTACAAGAGGTTACTAACGCATATTTTTCTTGTGCTAGGGCTGTTGCAGCTTCTGGTGATGCCACAACGCCTACAATATTAAAGCCAGTTTGAAATAGTTTATTAAAGTTTTGTAAGGCACCCGTCATTAAACCACCACCAGCACTAAAAACCATAAAACCAATAATTGTTTTAAAGGTTCCAGTCAATACCTCTGTTCCTGTTTTCTTTTGTGCTACCAAACCTACAAACGCAACAATCCCAAGTAAAATTGCTGGTGTACTTAAAAAACTAATAATAAAATCCACTCAATTCATCTCCTTTGTCACATAATCACTTCTTCAGTTCTTAACTATTTAAAAAATCACTTAATTTATTTTTTATCTCTTCTTTATCAACAATATTATTGATGCCAATAATTGTTTGAGTCAATCCTTTACTTTCTAGTTCCTTAGCTACATCTGACAAGGTAATTAGTAAGTCACCATCAAATCCTGGAACTGCATCCAACGACGAATGTTCGATTTGAATAGGAAATCCATTTTCTTTAACTACTTGCTCCGTTTTTATTTTCAACATTAAACTTGAACCAACTCCTGCTCTACAGGCTACTAGTGCTTTATGCATAATTATCTGCTCCTTCTTTTGTTTGAATATACGCTAATATTTCATTCGCATCCTTTGCATGATCTAGAAGATCATAAAATTCTGGATTACTTAATAATTCGACCAATTCAGCCATCGAATCTAAATGTGTTTGACTGTCTTTGGCACTCATACAAAATAAATATTTAACAGGATCATTCACTTCATTTCCTGATAGTACCGGCTCTTTCAATATAGTGATGCCCATCGCTAAATCTAGCGCTCCATATTGAGAGGGTGCATGTGGTAAAGCTACATGTTTAGTCACAACCATATAGGGCCCAGTTGTTTTTGTTGTTTCAATAATTTTATTAATATATTCTTCTGTAACTTTGCCGTCTTCTAATAAAGGTTCTGCAGATTTTCTAATCGCATCTTCCCAATTATCAGCTTCAACACTTAGTTGAATAAATTCTTTTTTTATCATTTCGCTTAACAATATGCAACACCTCTTCTTTTTTTCCAAGCGTACGACTTGTTGTTTTCGATCACAATTTCAATATAAGTGTTTTAGTAAGGGTTTTCAATCTAATTTGATTCCTACTTTTGTATAGAGCTTAAACAAAAAGTGTTCTGAAAAATGAATTAACTAGTCACTCACTATAAAAAGTAAATGTATCATTTTTCTGATTAATGTTTAAGTCTCATATGTGTAGCATCTTCCATGTTGTGGGTGGGATAAAAGCAGCGCCTTAGGAAATAAGTCGAAATTTACAGCTCGCTGAAATCGAAGACAAACAAAAAAAGCCTAACTTTAGAAAGGATTTGAAAACGATAGTGGCGAATATTTTTGTAATTCAGCTAGAATTCATGATCATAAAGCCCCGCTTATGACAATGAGTCTCAGCTGAATTTCCAAAAAATTCGAATTCCTCAATCGTTTTCAGACACTCCCTAGTTACGACTTAATTTTATTCATTATATTTATTAATCAACCAAAATAAAACAATCAAATCTTCGTACTTTTTTTCTATAAAAACGAAACAAAAATTGGTTAGTTTTCTCACTTAATTTTATTTTTCCGTCCTAGCGAAAGATATTTTTTCCACTCTTTGACTGCCCATTTGTGACTACCTCTTTTTAATAACTCAATTCCTGCATCTACCGTTACCCAATGCAATTGATTGGTCTTTTCCAAAGGATCTCCTACTTGCTTCCAATCATCTGCTACATAAAAATAGCCTGGATTAAAATAATCTGTACTGCGATGTCTTGAATGGAAAAACTCATTCGCTTGGCCTAAATAACGACCGATAACAACTTCTACTCCTAGTTCTTCTAGCATTTCTCGATCAATTGCTGCTTCTTTCGTTTCCCCTGCTTCTATCTCCCCACTAGGTAAAAAATAAGATCCGTTTGGTGCTTGAACTAAAATAATCTGTTGTCCATCGTCTCTACTTACGATAATATAGGCACCTATTCTTTTTTTATAGGTAACATTTTCTAATTTTTCTCCAAATGTTGGTTTCTCCACGCAAACAACTCCTTTTCATTTAAACTAATTTTACATGAGAAATTCCTCATAAACAAGTTTGATCTTATCATTTTATTCACAATTTTATTTTCATCTATGCTACTATAAAGTCATACCTCATTCACTAGACTATTTGAGTTTAGATTTTAAATGAGGAAAAGAAAGGAAGTTGATCCAAATGAAAATGGCTCACACTTGTGTCCGTGTAAAAGATTTAGAAGCATCTTTAGATTTTTATCAAAAAGCTTTTCATTTTGAAGAAAGTCGTCGTCGTGATTTTCCAGAAAATAAATTTACCTTAGTTTATTTGACACTTCCTGGAGATAGTTATGAGCTAGAATTAACTTATAATTATGACCATGAAGCATATAATTTAGGAGATGGCTATGGACATATTGCTATCAGTTCTGATGACATCGAAGGCTTGCATAAAGAACAAGAAGCAGCTGGTTTTAATGTAACAGATATGAAGGGGTTACCAGGTACACCTCCATCTTACTATTTTATTACTGACCCAGATGGTTATAAGGTTGAAGTGATTAGAGCAAGATAAGAGTCGATAATTCTATAAAACCAAATAATCAGTATAAAAAATCCTCTGAACGTTTTTAAACGGAAATCATCCGTAAAATCATTCAGAGGATTATCTACTTTAGAGTCTACTAAAAATCAAATTTATCTGGGTTGGAACCAAAGCGTTCATTTTTATTTAGTTCGTTGATTTTAGTCATATCTTCTTCGGATAACTCAAAATCAAAGACATCAAAATTTTCATCTATTCTCTCTTTATGCGTTGATTTTGGAATAACTATTGTATCATTTTGAAGATGCCAACGAATAATGACTTGGGCAGATGTTTTACCGTACTTTTCACCAAGTTCAACAAGGACCGGATGTTCCAAAAGCTTTCCTTGCCCTAGAGGAGACCACGCTTCAACCGCAATATTTTTTTCTTTCAAAAAATCACGTAAGGGTTCTTGAGTCAAGCTAGGATGTAATTCGATTTGATCCACCATAGGTACTACTTTTGCCTCTTTTAGTAAATCATTGATATGGTGTTCATGAAAATTAGATACACCTATCGCCTTAGCTCTACCGCTCTCATAAATCTCTTCCATTGCTTTCCAAGACTCTTCAAATTTACCACCGACAGGCCAATGAATCAAATACAAATCAACATAATCTAATCCTAATTTACGTAAACTTTCATCAAATGCTTTTAGCGTTGATTCATATCCTTGATCAGAATTCCATAACTTAGTCGTAATATAAATTTCTTCACGTGGGATTCCAGATTGACGAATTCCTTCACCCACTCCCGCTTCATTTTTATAAACTGCAGCAGTATCAATTAACCGATATCCAGCTTCTAATGCCCATTTAACAGATGAAACAACCTCATCTCCATCTTCTACTTTCCAAACACCCAGACCAAGGCGTGGAATTTGGGTTCCATTAGATAATTCCTTATTGCTTTTTAGTACCATACAATAATCCCCTTTCAAACTCAATCTTCCTTATTGATTATTATACTACGATGAAGATTAAGAAGAAAATTTAAAGTATTAAAAAAATAAAAAATATAAAAAATTACTAGCTCTTAGACTACCCTTGAATTAGTATCAGTATGGTAACCATTGCTTCTATTTAAAACATAACTGAGATAAAAGAGGTTGGGACAAAAGTGGTTAGCTCTGAGAAATAAGAAGGAATTTCCGAAAATTGTTCTTCAAATTTTTGGTAAATTTCGGCTTATTTCCGAAAGAGCTACTTTTGCACCACCGTTTGTTCAGTTTTAAAAGATAAAACAAAAGTGGTTTTTACTTTTGTCTCATCCACCATTTCAAAAAAAACAAATAGTGAGGCAGGAAATAAAAACTCCTGCCTCAACCACGTTTAATTAATTATTTTCACTATATTTTTTTAAATTTTATTTAATCACAACATATCAAATAAAGATAATTGATTTTCATCAGGTAAATCTTTTAACACACTATTTTCAGTCATATATTCAATCAATGTTTTAGAGACCTTCCCTCGACTAGCAAGATCTTCTTTAGATAAAAATGGCTCTTTTCTAGCTTCAACAATTGATTTAGCCACGTTTAAGCCTAGACTGGGAACCGCTCTAAAAGGTGCGATTAAGGTATTCCCTTCAATAACAAAATTTTCAGCATCAGATTTATATAAATCAATCATACCGAATTTATACCCTCGCTCAATCATTTCATTAGCCAATTCCAAAACGGTTAAAAGATTTTTCTCTTTTGTAGAAGCCTCTAAACCTTTATCTTGAATTTCTTTCATGCGAGCCTTAACTGCCTCTTTGCCTTGAGACATCGCAACCAAATCAAAATCATCTGCACGAACTGAGAAATAGGCACAATAATAAAGGATTGGGAAATAAACTTTAAAATAGGCAACCCGCAGAGCCATCAATACATACGCTGCCGCATGTGCTTTCGGGAACATATATTTGATTTTAGAACATGAATCGATATACCAATCAGGTACATTATTTTCTTTCATCGCTGTTAAATAGGTTTCACGTAAATCGTCTGGAATTTTATTCCATAAGCCTTTACGCACGGTCTCCATAATCTTAAAGGCCATCCCACTATCCAAACCAGCATGAATCAAATAAACCATAATATCATCCCGACAACCAATTACTTCTGCCAGATTTGCTTCACCACGTCGGATCAATTCTTCTGCATTGCCTAACCATACATCCGTTCCATGTGATAGTCCTGAAATTTGCAATAATTCAGCAAACGTTGATGGATGCGTCTCTTCTAACATTCCACGAACAAAACGAGTCCCAAATTCCGGAATTCCCAATGTTCCCGTTTTTGAATAAATTTGTTCAGGAGTTACGCCCAATACTTCTGGTCCAGCAAAAATCCGCATCATTTCAGAATCATCGGTCGGGATTGTCTTAGGATCAATTCCAGATAAGTCTTGTAGCATCCGAATTACAGTCGGATCATCATGTCCAAGTATATCAAGTTTTAAAATATTATCATGGATTGAATGGAAATCAAAGTGGGTCGTCTTCCATTCTGATTCTTGATCATCCGCAGGATACTGAATCGGTGTAAAATCATAGACATCCATATAATCAGGGATAACAATAATTCCACCTGGATGTTGCCCCGTTGTTCGTTTTACACCAGTAGAACCTTTAGCTAAACGGTCGATTTCAGCAGCGCGAAAATTCAAATTGTGATCTCGTTCATATCCCTTAACAAAACCATACGCCGTTTTATCTGCTACCGTACCAATTGTTCCTGCTCGATAAACATATTCTTCTCCAAATAATACTTTCGTATAGTTATGAGCTTCTGCTTGATAATCTCCAGAAAAGTTCAAATCAATATCGGGTACCTTATCACCATGAAACCCTAAGAACGTTTCAAAAGGAATATCATGACCATCCTTAAATAGGCGATGATCACAATTTGGACATTTTTTTTCTGGCATATCAAATCCAGAACCATAAGAACCATCCTCGAAAAACTCTGAGTATTGACAATTTGGACAGTAATAATGTGGAGCTAAAGGATTTACTTCTGTAATCCCAGTCATTGTAGCCACGAAACTTGAGCCAACTGAACCACGCGATCCCACTAAATAACCATCTTCCATACTTTTATGCACTAATTTTTGTGAAATTAAGTAGATTACTGAAAACCCATTTCCAATAATACTGTCTAATTCTTTTTTTAGTCTTTTTTCAACAATATCGGGTAGTGGACTTCCATATAATTCTTTGGCACGATCATAACTCAAATTGCGAATTTCGTCTTCGGAACCTGAAATTTTCGGTGTATATAAATCATCTTTAACCGGAGTGATTTCGTCACACATATCAGCAATTGCATTGGTATTTTCTACCACAATCTTATGAGCAACTTCTTCACCCAAAAATTGAAAAGCAGTCAACATCTCATCCGTCGTTCTAAAATGAACTAAAGGTAAGCTGTGGCGATTTAATGGATTCGCCCCTCCCATCGAGCCAACTAAAATTTTACGATACACGCGATCTTCTTCATTTAGATAATGAACATTTCCTGTTGCCACAACTGGTTTATCTAATTCAGTACCGATTTGAACTAAATTTCGAATAATTTCTTCTAAATCTTGTTCACTTTTGACTAATTCTTGTTCAAGTAACGGTGCATAAACTGCCTTTGGCATTACTTCGATATAATCATAGAATTTAGCGCGATTCTTCGCTTCTTCAACCCCTTTTTGCATCATAGCTTCAAAAATTTCTCCACTTGAGCAGGCAGAACCTACAATTAGGCCTTCTCTTAGTTTACTTAACTGTGAGCGAGGAATTCTTGGAATTCTGAAAAAATAATTAACATTAGACATTGAAATTAATTTAAATAAATTTTTCAATCCCGCTTGGGTTGTCGCTAAAATCGTTGCATGAAAAGGACGCGCTCGTTTATAGGAATCTCCTTCACCAATATGTAGATTCAATTCATCATGATAATGCATATTGTGATTTTCTTTAGCATCCTTTAAAAAAATCCAGCACAAATGGCCAGTTGATTCTGAATCATAAATCGCACGGTGATGCTGTTCTAAGTTGACACCAAACTTTTTGGATAACGTATTTAGACGATGACTTTTAAATGTAGGATGTAAAAATCTTGAAAGCTCTAGTGTATCAATTACGGGATTATCTGCTTCAGGAATTCCATATTTTTCATAACTTGTATTTAAGAATCCCATATCAAATGAAGCATTATGCGCAACTAAAATTGTTCCTTTTGAAAACTCTTTAAACATAGTTAATACTTCTTCTTCTGATTTTGATCCTCTAACCATTTCATCTGTGATTCCAGTAAGATTAATCGTGGTTTGGGATAAAGGATGTCCTGGATCAATAAATTGTTCAAACGTTTCAATAATATTCCCTTTATGCATTTTTACAGCAGCTAGTTCAATAATGGTATCATAAACAGCTGATAACCCCGTCGTTTCCACGTCAAATACAACATAGGTTGCATCTGTTAATTCAATATGAGCTTCATTGTAGGCAATTGGGACTCCATCATCGACAATATTTGCTTCAATTCCATAAAGAATTTTAACGCCGGCTTTCTTCCCTGCACTATGCGCATCTGGAAAAGCTTGCGCGCCAGCATGATCTGTGATTGCGATTGCCTTATGACCCCATTTACCAGCTTGTGTTACAAAATCAGCCACATTATTTGTCGCATCCATTGTACTCATATTACTATGCAAATGTAATTCTACTCGTTTATCATCTTCTGGTGCATAGTCTTTCCTAGGCGCATGTTTCACTTCAGCTAAATCCTGACAATTCATAACTAAATCACGCATAAAGGTATCTTCTTGAACACTCCCACGCACACGAACCCAACTTTTACTTTGAATGGCATCAAAAATTTGTTCATCTTTTTCACCATTAGAAAATTTCTTAACAATAAAAGATGAAGTATAATCAGTTATTTTTAAAATCAAAATTTTTCGCTTAGATCGAAGTTCACGAACTTCTTTATCAAAAATAAAACCCTCGATTGTTACACGGCGTTCTTCTTCAAGAATATTCGCCATTGGCATGATTGGTTCATCATTTGGAATATTACGACCTAATCGAACTGGACCATCTATCACAGGATTTTGCTGTTTTTCCTTTTTCTTTTGTTCCAATTTAACAAGAGAATCTGCCGCTTGTTGTTGGAAAGCTGCTGCTTGTTCTAACTTACGTTCTTCAAATTGTTCCAGAACTTTTTTCGCTTGTTGCTCGTCCATTCTTGGTTCAATATGAAATTTTGGAAAACCATAGTCCATAAATAATTTTTCGATTATCGGTAAATACTGTTGTTTAAGATACGGGATGACTGCATCATTATCAACAGGTAAAATGACTTTTTTATCCTCTAAAATAGGGACTTGAGTCTTCATCACTCGTTGAACAAGAGGCGTATCACATTGGTTACTTAACAGTGCTAGTTGCCAATATTGAGCTAATTGTTCTGATGTAAATTCTTTTGTATTGGTTGATATGCTAACAGTAACACTCGCAATTTCGCTAAAAGCTAAAACTAACCGTTGCATAAAAGATTGATAGAGCATGACAGGTAAAATTTCAGAGAATTCTAAATGAAATTCCCACACACGGCTTTGTTGATGAACGACTACTTTTTCAATGCTTCCTTGCTTGATCAATGGATGCTCACGTTCATTTCCATCTAACTGAATTTGATCAATCAGTTTCGCAAATAATTCTTGCTTGTTTTCAGCCATAAATTGAACCTCCTTACTTAATTAGAAAAAGGCCCTCAGACATTTCTGTCCAGTGCCCAACATTAATAAGTATACTATTATTTTGCTTGAAATACAATCTGAGGTCTGTCTGAAAACTATAGCAATGACTCGTTTTCAGACAGACCAAAACTTTATGATAAACGCTTATTATTCTTTATCCGCATTCAATAAAATAGATAGGGTACTTTGTAATTCTTCTTTACGTACCTCGACCATTTCACCCGTACGTTTAATTTTTACTTCTACGACGCCATCGACAGCTTTTTTCCCAACGGTTATTCTAACAGGACAACCAATCAAATCAGCATCAGCAAATTTCACACCTGCTCGTTCGTTGCGATCATCAACTAAAACTTCATAGCCAGAAGCAGTCATCATTTCCTCAACTTCCAACGATAACTTAGTTTGATAATCATCTTTGACATTCATTTGAACAATGTGCAAATCAAATGGAGCAATTCCAGCTGGCCAGTTAATGCCATTTTCATCCGCATTTTGTTCAACAATTGCAGACAATAAACGGCTGACACCAATCCCATAGCAACCCATTGTTACTAATTTTTCACGACCATTTTCATCTAAAACAGTTGCGTTCATCGATTCGCTATAACGCGTTCCAAGTTTAAAAATATGACCAATTTCGATTCCTTTTGTAAAAGTCAAAACACCGTTACCATCAGGAGACGGATCTCCCTCTTGAACAAAGCGTAAATCTTCATAAGAAATCGCAGTAAAATCACGTTCTGGATTAATATTAATTAAGTGGAAGCCAGTTTCATTTGCACCAGCTACTGCATTCGCCAAATCTTGGACATGAACATCCGCATATAATTTAACTTCTTCTGGTAAATTTACAGGTCCAATAGATCCGAAATCAGCACCAATATATTTTTTAGCTTCTTCATCTGTAGCTTCTTCTAAGAAGTCCACACCTAATTTATTTTTTAATTTGACTGTATTTACTTCATGATCACCACGAACTAAAACCAACACAGGTTCTTCATCCGCAATAAATAAAATTGATTTGATAATTTTTTGTGGTTCAATAGCCAAAAATTCTGCTACTTCAGCAATAGAAGCTACATTTGGTGTTGCTACTTTTTCAATCTCTAATTGCGTTTCATGAGATTTTTTAGCTGTATAAAGACTTGTTGCCATTTCTAAATTCGCTGCATAATCACTTTCAGTTGAATAACAAATCGTGTCTTCACCAATCGCTGAAATTGCCATAAATTCTTTCGAGTCTTTTCCGCCCATTGCACCACCATCTCCAATGATAGCTAGGAAATCTAAGCCACAACGGTCAAAAATATTACTGTACGCTTTTTCATAATCTTTGTATGTCTCATCTAAACTTTCATCACTTGAATGGAAAGAGTAGCCATCTTTCATGATAAATTCTCTTCCTCTTAACAAGCCAAAACGAGGACGTTTTTCATCACGGTATTTAGTTTGAATCTGGAATAGATTTAATGGTAGTCGCTTATATGAATTTACTTCATCACGAATCAATTCAGTAAACGTTTCTTCGTGTGTAGGGCCAAGAATATAGTCACGACCATTACGATCTTTTAAACGATACAAATTAGGACCATAAGTTTCATATCGACCAGATTCTTTCCACAATTCTGCAGGTAGTAACATTGGCATCAACATTTCAACTGCATCGATTTTTTCAAATTCTTCACGCATGATTTTTTTCAATTTTTCTAATACACGATTAGCTAAAGGTAAATAACTATAAATTCCTGCTGAGACTTGGCGAATGTATCCAGCTCGTAATAACATTTGATGGCTGATAACTTCCGCATCATTCGGTACCTCTCTTAAAGTGGGAATTAACATTTTTGACTGTTTCATTAAAACTCTCCTTTGCGTACTATCTATAAAAGTTACGTGACAAAAATCCCCCAAAGTTCAATTCATCAAACAACCTTATTTTTAATTTGATTTAAAAGAAAAATCGTTGAATATCATTCCAAGTAACTAAGACCATTAATAGCATAATCAGTCCAAAACCAATAAGGGTAATAATGCCCTCTTTTTCTTGACTCAAAGGTTTTCCTCTGACTCCTTCGAAAATATTTAAAACAATCTTTCCACCATCTAATGCAGGAATTGGCAATAAATTGATAATTCCTAAGTTAACGGACAACATAGCCATTAATAAAATGACTGTTTTGATCCCTTCTTGAGATGCCTCTGCAGAAAGCTGGAACATCATCACTGGACCGCCTAATTTATTTAAGCTAAAGCCAGTCACTAGCGAGCCTAATGCTTTAAAAATTTGCATCGAACTACTAACTGTTTCTTTTAAGCCACCCGTTACTTTATCGAAAAAGCCTGTTTTCATTGGTCTAGCAACACCGATTATACCGATTTCTTGGTCGCCAGATTTCTTTTTCTCAGGGACAACGTTCACTTGTTCTGTTTTACCTGAACGCTCTACTTCAAATTTTAACTCTTTACCAGGATTCTTCTGCACAATCGAAGTAAAATCATCCCAATCATGAATCTTTTCACCATCAATTGAAACAATATGATCATTACTTTGCAACCCAGCTTTTTCAGCCGCACTATCCGGTTGTACTTTGCCAATCTCATTCGTATTTGTATAGGTTGCTCCACCTTGCATAAACATAAAAACAGTAAACAAAACAAATGATAAAATAAAATTGTTCATCGGTCCAGCAAAATTAGTTAAAATACGTTGCCAAACTTTCGCAGATTGAAACTGTACATCGATGGGTGCGATTCGAACTTCCGTTCCGTCAGATTCGATGATTGTTGCATCATGATTTACTTTATAGGTAGTTTCTTCTGTCTCATTCCCATTGACATATCCTTTAATAAATAACTCTTTTTCAAGGTCTGAATCCAAAACTTCCATCGGGATACTGTTAGTTAACTGAACTTTTTTACTGGTATTTATTTTTACCACTTCATTTTGATCATTCAATTCAACAGATAACGTCATCCCAGGTGGTAGTTCCGTCTCATCTTCTCCCGCACCAGCCATTCTTACATACCCACCGATTGGTAAAATTCGAATCGTATAAGCCGTCCCGTCCTTGCCTTGGTGAGCGAATATCTTCGGTCCCATTCCAATAGCAAATTCTCGTACCAAAATACCAGAGCGTTTAGCAAAAAAGTAATGTCCAAATTCATGAACTAAAACCAGTATGCCAAATACAATAATAAATGTAATAATTGTTTTCATTATTCCCCTTCTTTCTCTATCCATTTCACGACTTTGATTCTAGTCTCTTTATCGATCATAATCACTTCATCTAATGAAACTTCATGTGATTCGTTATACTCATTCACGGCTTTTTCGACAAAAAATTCGATTTGAAGATAACTTATTTTTCCTGCAATAAACGCTGCAGCTGCAATTTCATTGGCCGCATTGTAGACAGTCGGGTACGCACCGCCTTTTTTACCTACTTGAAAAGCTAAGGCTAACATCGGAAAACGAACCAAATCCATTGGTTCAAAATTTAACTGTCCAATAGTAGTTAGATCAAATGTCTTTTCATTTTTGATTGGCATACGTTTAGGATAAGTTAAAGCATATTGAATCGGTTCCCGCATGTCACTAGGTCCTAATTGAGCCAAATAGGCACCATCAGCTAACACAATCATTGAATGAACGATGCTTTCTTTATGTAAAACAACTTTTATTCTATCATACTCTACCCCAAATAACCAATGGGCTTCAATAACCTCTAAGCCTTTGTTCATCATAGTTGAAGAATCAATCGTTATTTTTTGTCCCATAGACCAGTTTGGGTGTTTTAACGCCTGGTCTAAAGTAACCTGTTTCAATTCTTCACGGGTCAAATCTCTAAAACTTCCTCCAGATGCAGTAATCACTATTTCTTTAAGATCTTTCTGTCTCTGTCCTTGTAGACACTGAAAAATCGCTGAATGTTCGCTATCAACAGGTAAAATTTGTACGTTATTTTTTTGGGCAGCCTCCATCACCCATTTACCAGCCATGACTAATGTTTCTTTATTTGCTAGAGCGATGTCCTTCTTTGCCTCGATTGCTTTTAACGTTGGTGCTAAACCAATACTACCACTTACAGCGGTCAAGACAACATCCACTTCTGGAAGTATGCTCGCTTCGATCAAGCCTGTTTCTCCAACGCCAAATTGAATTTCAGGAAATTGAATGGCTAGTTCCGCTTTTAGTTCTTCAGAACCGACCCCAACATAACTAGGTCTTATTTTTTTTATCAACTCAACTCCTTTTTCTTTATTACTATTAAATGTCATAGAAACGATTTTAAAGCGTTCTGAATGAGCAAGTACAACATCTACCGTACTTGCGCCAATAGAACCAGAAGCACCTAATAAGGCAATATTTTTCATAAATAAAAAAGATGCTATATCACAAATATCCTAACCTCACAAATAGACCGAACGTTCCGAAAGCAACTCTTTTTTCGGAATCGTTCGGTCTATTTTAAGCACTCAAAAAATCAATTAATTTCAACTTTGTAAGCAAGTGACCAATTAATTTGAGTATCTTATCAGCTATTTTATTTTGATTGTTTGATACAGCTTCTTATTCCCTTCCTCTCTTAGTTAAAATTTAGAATAATCCAAATAAATGCATGATTGGAAAAACAAAAAGCAAACTATCAAATCGATCTAAAATACCGCCATGACCTGGTAAAATAGTACCAGAATCTTTTACATCATAATGTCGTTTAATTGAAGACTCAACTAAATCACCAAATTGACCGACAATTGAAAAGACTACCGTCATGACTAATAAAATAGGTAAATCATAGGCAAAAACAAATCGTTTAGATACGAAAAATAAATAGACAAAAGCAACAACAACTGCACACAAAATTCCTCCGATTGAGCCTTCAATCGTCTTATTTGGTGAAACTTCAGGCATCAATTTTCGTTTACCATATTGTTTACCAATAAAATAAGCGCCAATATCTGTTGACCAAACAACTAATAAGCCGTACACAAGAATTTCTAAACCAGCATTTCGTGCGCTCACGAAATTTTGAAAACCAACACCAACATATAAACTGGTGATCACAGGAAAACCAGCTTGAGAAATCGTATAGGTATTCTTAGAAGCCACTAAACCACCTAAGAGAATCATTACTGTCAAATAAAAAAGAATAAAGTTATCCGTTTTATCTGGTAAAAAGAAAAACCATTGATTTTTTGGTAATACTAAAAAGACCGCACCAAGCGCTGAAAGTACTCCCTCAAAACTTGTGATTTCAAGTCCTTTCATTCTAAATAATTCATAAATTCCAATAACTGCCAAAATCGCAGTTGCCAATTCGACTACAATACCGCCATACCATACAATTGGGATAAAAAGCACCAATGCAATAGCTGCAGTAATTATTCGTTGCCTCATTCTTTCTCCTCCTTAATCTCTTCAGTCATTTTCAAACCACCAAAACGACGGTTTCGATTTTGAAAAGATGCGATTGCAATTTCTAATAAGTTATCATCAAAATCTGGCCAAAGTGCTTCTGTAAAGAAAAATTCACTGTAGGCAATTTGCCAAAGTAAAAAATTACTAATTCGTTCTTCCCCACTTGTTCGAATCAACAGCTCTGGATCTCTTAATTCCTCTGCTAAGAATCCAGTCATCAAATGGTCTGAAATCATTTTTTCGTCAATATCTTCAATCGAAATATTTTGGTTAGCCACATTTGTCGCTATTCCTTGAACAGCAGTAACAATTTCGGCACGTGAACCATAATTTAAAGCAAAATTCAACACCATTCCAGTATTTCCTTCGGTTTGTTCGATGGCTCTTTTCACCGCATCTTGGGTGTGTTCGGGTAAAAATTCTTTATAGCCCATTACATTTACCTTAACATTTTCCTTAATCAATTCAGGAACAAACGTATCAAAAAAATCAACTGGTAATTGCATCAGAAAATTTACTTCCTCAGAAGGTCTTTTCCAATTTTCAGTTGAAAAAGCATATAAAGTCAAAACCTTAACACCAATATGGCTTGCATGCTTTGTAATTTTTTTTACAGTATTCATTCCTTCTTTATGCCCCGCGATGCGTGGTAAACGTCGGTTTTGAGCCCAACGACCATTTCCATCCATAATTATCGCTACATGTTTGGGAATTTCTCCCGATTTATTAAAAGTAAATGAGCTTTCTTCTTGTACATACTTATTTTTCTGTGGAAAAAAACGTAACATCTTTCCTCCTCCAATCAAAAAATCTATCTAGCCTATTATAACAATAAGTTTTAGAAAAACCTATGCAAATGGCGTTTTTTTTCAGATTTATTAAGAATTTCATCATGGTTTTCTCGTTTTAGGCCTTTTTATTTCAGTCTATATGGAATAAAAAACAGAACAAAAGTATTTTCTTGATAAAATAAGAGCAAATTTCTAAAAAAGTGTTCCATCGTAAGAAATTCGACTTATTTTTTAAAGAAAAACTTTTGTTCCGAGAGTAATCAATCAAAATCCTTGATTCCATTTTAGAATGAGGATGAAAAATATTGTTACTTTTTTTAATTCATCTTCAAAAAGTGTTTAATCAGAAGTTTTATTAGTATCTGGAGATAAATTCCCTTTACTTATACCTATTTGAATCACACAAGTTGTGGGAACAAATTCGTTAAAATTACTCATTTTAATCACCGTTCCTTTAGTGACTGAAGAATCTAAGTAATAAACTTGATAGGTAATGTTTGCCCCTTTTGATTGGTACTCTTCATAAAAAATTTTTTGAAGATCTCCTTCTAAAGTACTATCACGTAAATCCTTCATATATGGTTTCCCTGCAGAATAGGTCACTTCCACCACTGGTTTCTCTTCTTTAGCGACAAATTTTTGCCCAGCTTCAACAGATTGACTGATAAAATGACCATATGGAACGGTATCACTATAGATTTGTTTTGGTTGGGCACTTATTTCTGGCGCCCTTGTTTGGACTTCTTCTTGAGCAATTTGAGAAAAGTCTGGCATTAAAATAGCTTTGCCTTTTGATACATTAATGGTAAAGCTCTCTTTTTTAGCAACCATCGTTTCCTTAGGAACACTTTGAGAGATAACTTTGCCAGCTTCAACAGTATCCGAATCAGATTCATCTACTTTCAAGGTCAATTCATTTTTCTTTGCCCACTCCACAGCCTCTTCTTTTGTTTTACCAATAAAATCTGACATAGAAATATTCTTTTCATAAGTCTCTTTTCCTTTAGAATAATAAAGTTTGGCTTTATCTTTTCTTTTATAGGCTTCTGGTTTTACGTCTTTAGTGACCATTTCAAATTTAGAATAATCCCCCGCAGGAATTTTATCGCTGTACTCTTCAATAATCGTCAAATTATCTGCTTTTTCTTCCTTAATCCAACTCTGAGCTTCTTGCAATTTCATCGTTTTAAAATCTGGTAATGGCAGCTCATCATCAGGATTTGGTCCCAAACTAGCATCAACCTTGAGTTCATTGCCTTTTTTCATCTTCTTATTTTTAATATTTTGACTAAAAACTTCATTGACTGGTTCGTCAAAATTATATTTTTGTTCAACTTTAAGTTCTACACCATTTTCAGTAGACCAAATACGTACTTCAGATAGTTCTTTGCCTTCAAAATTTGGCACTTTCACATGTGTATATTCATAATAAAAATACGCTAAACCGGCTACCGCTAAAAGGGTTAAAATAATAATAATTATTAATTTCCGTCGTTTCTTTTTCTGATATGTCGTATCTGTTTCAATCAGTTCTTCAGAATTCTGCTCTATAAAATCAGGTTGAGATTGACTGACTTGTTGGGGTTGGGCTACAGCGAATTTTTTTTTTCTTTTTGAATATATTTCTTCTCTCGCTTTTCGTTCTGTTTTCGTTTGCTCTACGAACTCTGGTTCCTCATTAGCTTTTCGTTCTTCAGTCACAATATTATTACTTGGCCCAATTGGAACTGCTCTTTCTTTCGATTCATCGTTCAATTTTTCGTTATTAGCTGTGTTTTTTCGCGGTTTATTTTCTGATTTTTTCTTATTCGATTCTTTTGTTAAACTCTTTTCTTGCCTAGTTTTTTCATAGTTGTCACCACTAAAATTAGATAAGAAATCACTCATGCTTTTTCAACACACCTTTTTTAAGATAGTAAGCTTCATCAGATTGATCCGCAATATCATTTGAGTGAGTAACTACAATTACACATTTATTATGCTGCTCAGCTAATTTTTTAAAAATATCAACAATCTCTTGTTCCATATCTTCGTCCAAATTCCCTGTAGGTTCATCGGCTAAAATAATATCAACATTTGTTGCTAAAGCTCTTGCGATAGCTACTCGTTGTTGTTCTCCACCAGAAAGTTGATTCACTAAACGATTGGCTTTTTCTTTAGTAATGCCAATATAATCCAACAAATTATAGGCGACCTCTTTTTGATCACTCGGTAATTTATTATCGGTTATTGACATTGCTACTAAAACATTTTCCAACGCAGTTAAGTAAGGAACTAGATTATAACTTTGAAAAATAATACTGATATCATTTCTGCGATATTTTTCATAACCAATCTGCTTGATATCTTTTCCATTCAACAGTATTTTACCTTCTTTTGGCGTATCCAAAGCACTAATCAAAGATAGAAAAGTCGTTTTACCAGAGCCAGATTGTCCTAAAATTGTATAAAATTTCCCTAAATCAAAAGAAATATTCGTGTCTTTTAAAATGAAGCGGCGACGATCGCCATCTTGATAAAAATAACTCAGTTTTTTTGTTTCTAAAATTGCCATTTCATTTTCCCCCTACATCATTATTTTCTTTGGATTTAAACGAACAATATAAACTAATGGTAATACTGCTGAAAGCAAGACCGTACCTAAGCCTACTAATAAATAACTGATAATATAGGCTAGTGAGAATTTCACTTCATATGCACTTAAAATTTCTTGGCTAGTCAAATCATTCATTCCTAAAGTGTTACTAATGCCATAGTACATCATATCTGTCTGATTTTGAGCAGTACTTAATAAATCACTATTTAGTAACGACTCAGAAACAGCTTTTCCTAAGAAATTACCCGTAATCAATGAAAGAACTAAAGCAAGTCCACTAATCAAAAGCATTTCAATAATAATTTGTCCCATTACGTGACTTCTTTTATCCCCTAATGAAAGATAAATACCTAACTCATGCTTACGATCTCTCATAAATAAGAGAACAACGAGAGAAATAATCAACAATGCAGCAAAAACTGCAATGAATACTACATATCCTGAAATTTTTGCCATTTTTTTCATGCTGCCACCGACTTGATCGTATTGATCAGTAGAAGCTCTAACTTTATACATTTTAGGCAATAATGGTTCGGTTTCTTGTTTAAAGGCGTCCACATCATCTGGACTATTTAAAACGTAGGTAGGAACATAGGTATTTTCCATTTGGCCAATATCTTCAGATCTTTCTTTTGCATCTTTTTCCATTATTTGCTTATTGATATCATCGACTTCTTGATTTGTCATGTAAATTGTATTCATCTGTTCCATTGAAAGAAATTGTTGATTCATCTGTTCCTGCTCATTTTGTTCCTTCTTCTTGTCTTTTAATTCGACTGTTGTTGGTTCAAAAATACCGATAATTTTAACTGGCAAATCGAGTGAATATAATTTTTTCGCTTCATTTTCACTATTGTATTCAAAAGAACAATAATCTATAATCATTTGATCACCTACGGAAAGTCCATTGGTTTCAGCTACTTTAGCAGAAATCAACACATTATTAGTGCCTTTATCGATATCTTCTTGCGTAAAAACAGAGCCATCTACTAGTTGAATTTTCTTTTCTTCTATGTCTAATATTTTATTAAAATTTGAGCCTTTTAAACTAAATTGATCTTGCGAAAAAAACGTACCACCTTCCTCTTCAGATTGCTCAATTGTTGCAGACTTCAATTTTTCAGTTTGTACCCAACCTAATGAATTGTAATCATAATATTTCACATAGGGTGAGTTTCCAATTTTGTTAATCAATTCAGGGGTTAAATTTTCTGGTATAAATTCTGGATCCATCATCTCATCTTGATTATTTTCATAATCCATTTCAACTGTTGCTAATCCACCTAATTCTCGTTTAATATTTTTTTCAACATTTTGTGTAGATTGTTGAATCGCAATCGCTCCAGCAATGACATTTCCTAAAACAAAAATCACTGCAAATAAAATCAAGGATTTACCTTTTTTTCTTGTTACACTGCACAACGCTCTTTTAATAAAATTCACTTTCTCATCTCCTTATCAGAAATCTACTGATTGTCTAATTATTTCATAAGTAGGATATAGAAACAAGGCATTTTTTCAAAATTATTGAATCTACACCATTTATTTGATAGATACCTAAAAAATTTGATATATTGTTTAAACAGAGCCAAAAAAAAAGAAACTCCTCATGAGAAGTTTCTTTTTTTCATTTTATACTTCTAACAATTCTTTTTCTTTCTCAGAAGTAATTTTATCGATTTCATTTACACTATCATCTGTTAATTTTTGAACATCTTTTTCAAAAGAACGTAATTCATCTTCAGTGATTTCATTACTCTTTTGTTTTTTCTTCAAATCATCCATTGCATCACGACGAATATTACGAACCGCAACTTTCGCATTTTCAGCTAATTTTTTCACTTCTTTAGCTAATTCTTTTCTACGTTCTTCCGTAAGTTGAGGAATCACTAAGCGAATAACATTTCCGTCATTAGTAGGACTAATGCCGATATCGCTTGCTTGAATTGCTTTCTCAATGTCTTCTAATGAATTTTTATCAAAGGGTGTAATCATCAAAATTCTTGCTTCTGGAATATTGATAGAAGCAATTTGGTTTACAGGCGTCAATGCACCATAATAGTCAACTTGAATACGATCTAGTAAACTAGCATTTGCGCGTCCTGCACGAATTTGACCAAATTCTCTTTGTAAACTTTGTTCCGCTTTATTCATCTTTTCTTTTGCAGTTGCTAAAATTGTAGCACTCATTTTATTTCCCCCTTACAGTTGTTCCGATATTTTCTCCAAGACATGCGCGGCGAATATTACCTGATTCATTCAAATTAAAAACGACTAGTGGAATATCATTGTCCATACTTAACGAGCTGGCTGTTGAATCCATCACTTGAAGTCCTTTAGAAATCACATCAAGATGAGTTAATTCTTCAAATTTCACAGCATTTGCATCTAATTTAGGATCAGCAGAATAAACACCATCCACATTATTTTTCGCCATTAAAATAACATCTGCACCAACTTCAGCTGCACGTAAGGCAGCTGTGGTATCCGTTGAAAAATAAGGATTTCCAGTTCCACCGGCAAAAATAACAATCCGTCCTTTTTCTAAATGTCTTTCCGCACGACGACGAATATACGGTTCTGCGATTTGACGCATTTCAATTGATGTTTGAACACGAGTTGGTACACCGATATTTTCTAGAGTATCTTGTAAAGCTAAAGCATTCATTACAGTTGCTAACATTCCCATATAATCTGCTTGTGCTCGTTCCATTCCCATTTGAGCGCCAATCTGTCCGCGCCAAATATTTCCACCACCAACAACAATCGCCATCTCGATCCCTAATTCGTGGACCTCTTTAATTTCTTTTACAATATCTGTGATTACGGGAGGTTTGATCCCAAAACCCTCTTCTCCAGCTAAAGCTTCGCCACTTAACTTTAATACAACGCGTTGATATTTAGGTTTTACCATTTGCTTTTACCTCCACCATTCTCTATGAACATTTTACCATAACTTTGTTTTTCTATCAGTCTATTTTAAGTAATTGCCTAAAAAAAGGGAGCGCATTTGCATGCGTTCCCGATAGGAAAGTAAAAATTACTAGCTTAAATTATTTAAGTCACTTCACTAACTAAATAAGCATCCTATCTTCTACTTTACCTAATTGATTTTAATTATTTTTTCACTTGACTCATAACTTCATCAACAAAGTTATCTTCACGTTTTTCAATTCCTTCGCCAACTTCGAAGCGAGTAAATGATTTAACTGTAGCTCCTTTAGAAGCAACATATTTTTCAACAGTCATGTCAGGATCTTTAACGAAAGGTTGGTCAACTAATGAAATTTCCGCTTTAAATTTATTCAAACGGCCAATAACCATTTTTTCAACGATGTTCGCTGGTTTGCCTTCATTTAATGCTTGTTCAGATAAAATTGCTTTTTCATGCTCTAATTCAGCTGCAGGAATTTGTGACTCATCTACATAACGAGGGTTAATCGCTGCTACATGCATTGCAACATCTTTAGCAACTTCTTCGTCAGTTGTTCCATCTAAAACAGTCAATACCGCAATACGTCCACCCATGTGCAAGTATGAACCAAATGCTGCATTATCTGCTTTTTCAACTAATTCAAAACGACGGAAATTGATTCTTTCACCAATTACAGTTGTTGCTTCGATGATTTCAGATTCAATTGTTCCTTTGTCTGTTTTTAATGCTAATGCTTCTTCCATTGATTTAGGTTTATTTGTTGCAATTTCAGTTGCAATTTTTTTAACTAAATCTTGGAACATTTCATTTTTAGAAACAAAGTCTGTTTCAGAGTTTACTTCAACGATTGCAGCAAAGTTGCCATTTGTTGCAACATTTGCTAAACCTTCAGCTGCTACACGATCATTTTTCTTAGCTGCTTTAGCCATTCCTTTTTCACGTAAATAGTCAACAGCTGCATCCATGTTTCCTTCTACTTCTACTAATGCTCTTTTTGCATCCATCATACCGACACCAGTCATGTCGCGTAATTCTTTTACTAATTTTGCTGAAATATTTGCCATTTTATTATGTTCCTCCTCAAGTAGTCGTTCATTGTTTAAAAAAAGCTACCTCAAAGGAGAATCAGGCTTTTTCGCCTAGCCTTTGAGATAGCTCCAGTTCAATTTCTTAGTCAAACGAATAGCTTCGCTTCTCTATCTTTTGTTAAATTATTCAGCTGCTTCTGTATTATCGCCTTCAACAACATCAACGATTTCTTCGATAGAAGTTGCTTCGTCAGTTGTTGCTTCAACAAATAATTCTTCAACTACTTGATCTTCACCTTGGTTTCCTTCGATGAACGCATCAGCCATTTTAGCAGTAATCAATTTAACGGCACGAATTGCATCGTCATTTGATGGAATCACTACATCGATTTCATCAGGATCACAGTTTGTATCAACCATTGCTACGATTGGGATGTTCAATTTTTGAGCTTCTTGAACAGCAATACGTTCTTTACGAGGGTCAACAATGTACATTACATCTGGAATTCTAGGCATATCAGCGATACCGCCTAAGAATTTTTCTAAGCGATCACGTTGTTTGTTTAATCCAACAACTTCTTTTTTAGGAAGAACGTCAAATGTTCCATCTTCTTCCATTTTATTGATATCTTTCAAACGTTTGATACGTTTTTGGATAGTATCCCAGTTTGTCAATGTTCCACCTAACCAACGGTGATTAACGAAATATTGACCTGAGCGAATTGCTTCATCTTTAATTGCTTCTTGCGCTTGTTTTTTTGTTCCTACGAACAAAGCAACTCCGCCTTCTTCAGCAACATTTTTCATGTAATCATATGCAGCATCTACTAATTTAACTGTTTTTTGTAAGTCAATGATGTAGATTCCGTTTCTTTCTGTGAAGATATATCTCTTCATTTTTGGGTTCCAGCGACGAGTTTGGTGACCAAAGTGTACGCCGGCTTCTAGTAATTGTTTCATGCTAATTACTGCCATTTTTGTGTTTCCTCCAATTGGTTTTTTATTTTTCCCTCTCCTGTTCTCAACTTTATCAAGAACTGCTTGAATCGCAGCACCGCTCAATAAATCAAACAAGGATGTGGATTTTAGTGCGTATAATTATCACACCTTTAATAGTATACAATAAATAATTGTCAATTTCAACTTTTTTTATTATTTTAATTGATACATTAAAATCCCAGCAGCAATAGCCACATTCAATGATTCCGCTTGTCCTTTGATTGGAATGTATATATTTTTGGTAGTCTTTGCCAACAATTCTTTTGAAACCCCTTGACCTTCGTTGCCTAAAATTAGACCAAAAGATTCTTGTTTAGGAATTGTATTATAGATAACTGCTTCTTCGTTCAATTCCGTACCATAAATTGGTTTATTCTTTGTTAAAAAAGAATCTACTACAATTGATAGATTACTTCTTAAAATTGGAAGATGAAAATTACTTCCTTGCATGGATCGTAGGACTTTTGTACTGTAAATATCGGCTGTCCCTTCGCCTATTACAACGCCATTAAAACCAGCTGCATCGGCTGTTCGAATCATAGTGCCAACATTTCCTGGATCTTGAACATTATCCAACAAAAGCCAGCTACCTTCAAAATCCCCACTAAACTGATCTTCATTCATTGTCACAACTGCTAAAATTCCTTGAGACGTTGGTAATTCAGATAAGGACTTGATGACCTCTTCACTTGCAAAAATTATTTTTTCATTATCTTGTTGTTCAAGCCATGGGAGCCATTCAGCGTTTCTATTTTTACTTACAAAAATCCAGTTTATTGCAGCATTGGCTTTGACTGCTTCCTCGATTAGGTGAAACCCTTCAATTATAAATTGTTTTTGGCTATCACGATTTTTTTTCTTATGTAACTTTTTGATTTCTTTCACTAATTCATTTTTATTAGACATAATTTCTTTCAATTGTATACACCTCATTTTTATTATAGCATGAATTAAGGGAAATTCTAAAGTTTGTCTGCTACTTGCAGGAAAGAGAAAAAGTCGCTATCATGATTATAATAATAATTGTAAAGGAGTGTCCTCTAATGAGAAAGATTCGCATGAATGTTCAAGGAAGAGTTCAAGGTGTCGGTTTTCGCTATATGACTAAAATGGTTGCTGATCAATTAGATATCTATGGTACAGTCAGAAATGAAGATGATGGTTCTGTTTCAATTGAAGCAATTGGTGATGAGGAACAAATACGCTTATTTATCGAAAAAGTAAAAGATTCACCTAGTCCAGCTGGTCGAGTAACTTATGTTGACATTCAAGAAGATCCTTTTTTAGATGATTTTCATTCATTTAAAGTAACTAATTAATTTTTGAAATCTATTAAATCAATTTACGAAGCGAGGAATTTTTATGACAACTATTTATACTATCAGATCTTATGTAGAAGAGGATTTTGATTTAGTAGTTGCTAGTTACATTGATGTTTTTTCTTCTGAACCTTGGAATGATGACTTAACAGTTCCTCAGATTGAAAGTTATCTAAAACAACTATCTAAGATGAACACCTTTCTAGGCTATATTTTTGAAGATCGTTTAGAAAATCGTATTGTGGGTTGCGCACTTGGTTTTGTTCGACCTTGGTATAAAGGAATAGAGTATCACATGGATACTTTTTATATTTTGACTGACCATCAACAAAAGGGACTTGGGAAAATTTTTTTGAGTGCTATTAAAACAAACCTATCGGAAAGACAGATTCCCACTATTATTTTGGATACAGACCGAGAAACTCCAGCAGAAAAATTTTATTTACAAAATAATTTCACCTCATCTGAAGACTCGCTTATATTGTTTGCATCGACATCTATTTGAAAAATTGGGTAGTCAAAAATAGAATGAATTTTCTTCAAACTCTATATGTACATTGGATCAACTATAAGGCAATTACAACCGTTTTTCACCGGCTCAGTTCCAAATAATTTTCAAGAAATAAACGGTAACTTGGAAAATGATTAACTTATCTGGAATAACTATACTAGTATATATTGTTAGATCTGCCTAGAAGCATAAAAAATTTCTATTCAACATTAAATCATTTTAATTTATCTTTTTCAATCTATCGCTATCTAGTATTTGTTCTGTATAAATTTTCCCCTCGATTTAAAATCAATTATTTTCACTAAAAGCAATACATCAGAGAATCAAACTGATAAGGAGTTTCTATCCATAAAAACTTTAGATGCAATTAATATTTAACAAAATTTAATCCTTTTGCGAGTAACTCTTCTCACAAGTAGAACCTCAAAAAGAAATTATTTGTTTTCGATTATCTTTGGATAATTTGAAGTCAATTTTCATTTTCCATTGAAAAAAGACCCGTTTTCAAGTATAGTTAACCTTGTGTAAATTTTGATGTAAAGGAAAGAAAAAAATGCGAAAACTAAACAAATGGTTATTAAGTTCTGGTTTATTCACGCTCCTTTTATTTTTATCAGGCTGTGTAAAAACTGGTAAAGATGGTCAGCCTACAGGCGAAGGAATTGTTTACAACTTTTTAGTTAAACCTATGAGTAACATCATTACCTATCTAGTAGAGAACTTCAATTGGAATTATGGTTGGGCGATTATTTTTATCACCATCATTGTTCGAATCATCATTATGCCGCTTGGATTAAGCCAATCCAAGAAAAGTCTAGTTCAGACAGAAAAAATGCAAGCGATCAAACCACAGCTAGATGTGGCACAAGCAAAATTAAAAGCAGCAACAGATCGCGATGAACAAATGAAAGCTCAAGCCGAGATTCAACAGATTTACAAAGAAAATAATATGAGCATGATGGGTGGTATTGGTTGTTTACCATTATTAATTCAAATGCCTATTTTCTCAGCTCTATTCTTTGCAGCTCGTTACACTCAAGGGATTTCTGATGCACAATTTTTAGGGGTCAATTTAGGTGATCCTAGTTTAGTCTTTGTTGCTTTAGCTGGTATTTCCTACCTAATTCAAGGCTATATTTCAACAATTGGTATTCCTGAAGAACAAAAGAAAACAATGAAATCAATGTTGATTGTCTCCCCGTTGATGATTGTTTTCATGTCATTTAGCTCACCAGCAGGAGTAACCTTATACTGGGTAGTCGGTGGTATTTTCTCATGTATTCAAACATTCATCACAAATGTTTTATTAAGACCGAGAATCAAAGCCCAAGTAGCGGAAGAATTAAAAAATAATCCGCCAAAACAAGTGGTAACACCAATCAAAGATGTTACGCCAACTGAAAAAAGTAGTCCCAAAAATAACAATCTAAATACCAATACAAAAGGTAGAAATGCAGGAAAACAAAATAGAAATAAATAATTCATGAAAAAAGCGACGAGCTCGAAAATTAGAAAATAATTTTCCGACTCGTCATTTTTTTTAAATCAATCAATATCATTACTTGTTTTAAATCGTAAATACACTTGCGTTAAACATAAAACAATCAGTGCCACTAAGCAAATCATCACAGTTATACTGACAGCTGGATACTCTTTGTTCCAACCTGAGCTGGACTGGTGCTTAATCAAAATTCCTGCATAAGCCCAAATGACTGTCAATCCATAAGCTATATTTTTATTTTTCAAGATAGTGGCTCCCGCAATCACAAGGCCAACTAGTAAAATAATGATTGTCCATAAGACTTGGTGATCCTGAAATAGTGTAATATTTTTACTTACTACAAAAGCTGTAATATTTGCGATTGTTGCTACGGTTATCCAACCAAAATAAATGCTAAAGGGTAAACGAACGAGAATGTACTCTTTTGTATTAAACCGATACTTTCCTATTTCTAAATTAATTATAATTAAGGTAACTAATAACGCTAACATAATAATGACTGACAAGCTTAAAAATAGATATTGCCAAGCAAATAACCAAATACTATTTAAAATAGATGAAATAATAACTAATATTCCCAGTCTTCTTTTCAAGTCTTTATTCGCCAAAACTGAATCACTTGAATCTTTCCAAAAATAAATAGTAAATCCTGCAACAAAAAGATAAATGATTGACCAAATTGAAAACGTAATTCCTGCTGGCGCAAAAAGATTCGCATATTTATCAGATACTTCTTGCGTTGTTAGTCCGTTTACTGGCAATAATACTGCTGCTGCATTTGCTAAAATCATTGCTATAAACGTAATAGTGACCATTAACTTAGTTCCAAACAAATTATTTTTCTTCATTTTTTTTGACTCCTTTCTGATGTTTAGCTAATCATGCAACGTTATTTTGCACAAAAAATACGATTACCTTATCTATTGATAAAATAATCGTATCACAGTTCAAAATATTATAAAAAAATTCAGCTTTTTATTTTACAATCAGCAAATCTAAGCTTGCAACAGAAAGAGCCATTTTAGCAATTCTATCAAGTTGATTCAAACGATTTTGACGAATTTTTTCATCTTCCGCCATAACCATGGTTTGATCGAAATACGCTTCAATTAACGGTCTCAATTGAACCAATGCTTGATAATTTTCAGCTACTGTATTGTCCTTAAACTCAGCTTCTAACTTAGTAACCGCTTGATACAACGCTTTTTCTGAATCATTTTCAAATAATTCAGGAGTAACAGTTAGTGAAGTAGCGCCATTCTTTTCACGCGCTTTTTTAGCTAAATTAATCACTCGAGTTAATGCTTCAACAGAAGGTCTAAATTCGTCATCAACTAAGTGTTTTTTCAAAATCCTAGCAGACTCAAACAATTTAGATAAGTCTTTTTGTTCAGCATTAATTACTGCCTCGATGACATCATGACGAACATCTTTTGAAAGTAATAATTGACGTAATCTAGCTTTAACAAATTCAATAACTTCTTCTTGTCCACTCAATAATTGGATCCCAAATGTTTGGACATCAGCATTTACGACTTGATCAATTTCTTGCTGTAATTGAACCAATGGGAATTCCCAATCTCTATCTTCAACAATTCGAATGACTCCATACGTTTGACGACGAAGTGCATACGGATCATTAGAACCACTCGGCACCATGCCAACAGCGAAGAATGAAAAGACACTGTCTAATTTATCTGCGATTGCTAAAACAGCCCCGATTGTTGAAACAGGTAGCTCTCCTTCACTAGAAGTTGGCAAATAATGTTCACGAATTGCTGTAGCAACACTCGCTTTTTCGCCTTGAAGTAGAGCGTATTTTTCACCCATAATTCCTTGTAATTCAGGGAATTCACCAACCATATTTGTCACAAGATCAAATTTATAAATTTCTGAAGCACGTTTCAAATCTTCTAATTCTTCTGTTGATAAGCCGATTTCTTCCCCTAAGATTTGGCTTATAATCCCAACTCGTAACATTTTTTCATAAATCGTACCGATTTTTTCATGGAATGTCACTTGTTTTAATTTTTCAACACAATCATTGATTGTTAATTTTTTATCTTCATTATAGAAAAATTCAGCATCTTCTAAACGAGCAATCAGTACTTTTTCATTTCCTTTAATAACATTTTCAAGATGGACATGGTCACCATTACGAACCGAAATAAAATTCGGTAATAACAAGCCTGTTTCACTGTGAACATCAAAATAACGTTGATGTTCTTTCATCGAAGTAATCAAAACTTCTTCAGGTACAGAAAGATATTTTTCATCAAAGCTGCCCACAAAGGCTGTTGGGTATTCAACCAAATTGGTCACTTCTTCTAATAACTCTTGATCTAAATCTAAAGACCAACGATTTTTTTTCACAATTGCTTCAGCTTGATCAACAATTAATTGTTTTCTTTCCACTGGATCTACAATTACAAATTGAGCTTTTAACGCTTCCTCATAATCTTTAGGGGTTGAAATTGTTACTCGATCTCCCAAAAAGCGGTGACCTTCTGAATGATTACTTGTTTCAACATCCAAAATTGAAAATGGAATCACTTGATCATCTAACAAAGCAATAATCCAATGAATTGGACGAATGTATTCAAAATCATGATTACCCCAGTGCATAGTAACTGGGAAAACAAGGTTTGTAATAACCTCTTTCAAACCTGTTAAAACATCAATTGATTCTTTCCCATGATTGTATTTCGTTACATAAACATACTCGACACCATTTAATTCTCTAAAGATAATCGCATCTGTTGTTGTCCCTTGACCACGAACAAAGCCTTCTGCAGCCTTTGTCCAATTCCCCTCAGCATCCAATGCGATTTTTTTAGCAGGACCTTTAACTTCTTCTTCTGTATTTTCTTGGCGTTCAGGAAGTTGAGTAACGCGGATTGCTAAACGTCTAGGTGTTGAAAAACTTTGCACTGTTTCATAAGCTAAATTATTTTCATCTAAAAATTTGACTATTTTTTGTTCTAATTGTAAACGACTTGGTGTAACTACATGTGCAGGCATTTCTTCTAAGCCGATTTCAAGTAATAAGTCTTTTGCCATCTTTATTCAGCCTCCTTAACAACGGTAGAATCTTTCGCTAACAATGGATAGCCTAGCTTTTTACGTTCAGCAACAAATATTTTTGCGACTGCTTTCGCCATATTACGAATTCTAGCTAAATAACCTGCTCGTTCCGTCACAGAAACAGCTCCTCTGGCATCCAGTAAGTTAAATGTATGACTACATTTTAAAATATAATCATAGGCTGGATGAACTAGATTTTCATCAATACAACGTTTCGCTTCAGTTTCAAATTTTTCAAAATTTTCTAAAAGCATTTCTTGATTACTAATTTCAAATGAATATTTCGAATGTTCATACTCCGGTTGATTGAAAATTTCGCCATATTTAACGTCATTTGTCCACTCTAACTCATAGACACTCTCTACTTCCTGAATATACGAAGCAAGTCGCTCAATACCATAAGTAATTTCAGAAGTTACCGGATGGCAAGGTAAGCCGCCCACTTGTTGGAAGTAAGTAAATTGAGTAATTTCCATCCCATCTAACCATACTTCCCAACCTAAACCAGCACATCCCATTGAAGGATTTTCCCAGTTATCTTCGACAAAACGAATATCATGAGCCAATGGATCGATTCCTAACAAACGTAGACTCTCTAAGTAAAGTTCTTGAATATTTCCAGGAGAAGGTTTCATTACTACTTGAAATTGGTGATGTTGGTAAAGTCGATTAGGATTTTCACCATATCTCCCATCAGCTGGACGTCTTGAAGGCTCTACATAAGCAGCATTCCAAGGTTCTGGTCCAATTGCTCGTAAAAAGGTATAAGGGCTCATGGTTCCAGCTCCCTTTTCCGTATCATAAGCTTGCATCAACATACAGCCATTTGAAGACCAAAATTGTTGTAGCGTTAAAATCATTTCTTGTACAGTCATTGTTTTTTTCACTATAATCCTCCTCGAAATAGTTAATAAAATATAAAAAAGTCCCTATGTCTATCTAGACATAGGGACGAATAATCGCGGTTCCACCCTACTTCCGATTACCAGTAATCGGCAGCTTCATTGCTCGTACTCAAAAGCGCCTGTTCAAAAGTCGTTATTGTTTGGCTTACACGACCCCAAACTCGCTTGAATAACAAAATCTTTTTACTTTTCTTTCTCATCATACTTATTCAATTACTATTTATAATAAACGTAGATTCTCTGATTGTCAAACGGTTTTTATAGAATTGTCCGACCTATCATTGATCTAGCTTATTTCCCTCTTCTCGGGGTGGTAATTTTAATACATCTTCCCATTGCTTCATCTGATCAATAAACTTTTTACTTTTCAAATAGATTCCAACATATTCATCATATAATTCATCAATCGTCGTTCGAATTGCTGTTTTCGTTTCAGATTTCAACGTAATATTTTGAACATTGTCATAGGAAATAGCTGCAAAAAGACGGATAAAATGAATTGCTTTAGGATCCGCATGGTATCGATGATCATCAGATAACCAATGTCGTTCACACAAAACACCACTATATTTAGAAGAATAATCAAATTTGCCATTTGTTTCACCGCAAATACTACAATGACTCCAATTTGGTGAGACTCCGAAGCGATTTAGCAATTGGATTTCAAAAATATTGGTAATAATTTCAGCATCTTTCCCGTCATTCAGTAACATCAGCGCTTGTTCAACAAAATGAAATAGATTGGGATCATAGACCCGATCCTCAATCGCTACATCGACCAAATTTAAAAGATAAGTCGCGTAGGCACTGATAAAAATATCTTGTTGAATCGTTAAAAACGGCTTCACTTCTTTGCTACTATTTAGAAAAGATAACCCTTGATCTTTAAATTCACCAATAAAAACAGCTTCTGTAAAAGGTAAAATTGCTGCAGAAATCGGATTATTTTTTCGGTGCGCCCCTTTTACAAAAAACATTAACTTACCATATGATTCAGTAAAAATTTTTACTAGTTTATCTTTTTCTTTATAATCCTTCGTGAACAAAATAATTCCTTTCGATTCACCAGCAACCAACTACTTCACCTCTTTGCTTCCTATGGTTGAAAAAAGGTTGGGTCAAACCTTGAATGTTTGATCACAACCTTTTCATTCTTTATGATGAAATTGAGACACACCTGTTTCACTTCAAAAACCAAGCCGCTATCAAGTGTCATCGACTCACTTTATTTTCATGAGTAATCACAAACAAAACAGGTTACGTTCATCACAACATTCTTTAGCTTAATTAATAATCGTCTTTACGATACCCAAAATCTTGCAGATAAATTTTCTTATCACGCCAATCCTTTTGGACTTTCACCCATAGTTCTAAATAAACTTTATCATCAAGTAAGTATTCAATATCAAGACGAGCTTTTGTACCAACTTGTTTTAACATTTTACCGCCTTTACCGATAATAATTCCTTTTTGACTATCCCGCTCAACAATAATTGTAGCTTGGATATGAACTTTATCATGCTCATCACGTTTCATAGAATCAACCACAACAGCCACTGAATGAGGAATCTCATCACGTGTCAGTAGCAATACTTTTTCACGAATCAACTCAGAAACAATAAAATATTCTGGATGATCTGTGATTTGATCGTCTGGAAAATATTGTGGTCCCTCTGGCATTTGCTCAACTAAAAGAGACATTAAACGGTCAAAATTATTGCCTTCTGTAGCAGAGATTGGGACGATTTCAGCAAAATCCATTTGATTAGAATAATCTTCTATAATCGCAAGTAAATCATCTGGATGAATTTTATCGATTTTATTGATAACTAGATAAACTGGACTATTCATCGCTTTTAGGCGCTCAATGATAAAGTCATCGCCCTTTCCTCTTTTTTGATCCGCACTAACCATAAATAAAACTGCATCGACTTCTCTTAAAGCGCTATAAGCAGTCTCTACCATAAAATCACCCAAGCGATGTTTTGGCTTATGAATCCCTGGTGTATCAATAAAAACAATCTGAGCTTCAGGAACTGTATAAATTCCTTGAATTTTATTTCTTGTTGTTTGTGCTTTATCGCTCATAATCGCAATTTTTTGTCCGACAATACGATTTAATAGCGTTGATTTCCCTACATTAGGTCGACCAACGATGGCTACAAAGCCGGATTTATGTGCTTCTGTCATATACGTTCTCCTCTAAAATAAATTTAATACGATTTGCCAAATTTTCGGTAAAAATAAAAGAGTCCCAACGATTAAAGCAAAGCATGCTGTCAATAATACTGCCCCAGCAGCCATGTCTTTTATTTTCTTTCCGATAGGATGAAAATGAAAATCAGTTACCATGTCCACCACATTTTCAAAAATGGTATTAATGATTTCTACTAACCAAACTAAAAAAATCACCAACAACAACCATAACCACTCCATCAAATTCAACTTAACGATAAAACCAAGAATAATTGCGACAACCCCCATCAAAACGTGCGTACGCATATTCCGTTCTTCAGCAAAAACGGTCTTGATTCCTTGAAGAGCAAATTCTAGTGAAGAAATAAAATGTTTGTTTTTTCCTGTTTGTTTATTATCTTTTAAGCCCATAAGCATCTAAAATCTCTTTCTGTAGATCGAACATCTCTTTCTCATCTTCTGGATTCATGTGATCATAACCATTCAGATGTAAAAAGCCGTGAACAGCCAAAAAGCCAAGTTCTCGTTCATAACTATGACCATACTCTTCCGCTTGTTCTTGCGCCCTTTCGATGGAAATCATGATATCACCTAGATTTCTAGGAAAATAAATCCCTTCATCTTCAAAAAGAATAGGTATTTCATGCTCTCCTTCTTCTTCTAAAGCAAAACTAATCACATCCGTCGGCACGTCTTTATTACGATACTCACGATTAATCATTTGGATTGCTTGGTTATCCATAAAGGTAACAGACATTTCTGTATCTTCCGCTATTTTCAAACGATCTCCAGAAAACTGTAAGAGTTCTTCTACTTCTTTAAGTGTTTCATCAGAAACTTGTTTTGTCTCATCAATAAAAGTAATGTCCATTAAGCTTCTCTCTTTTCTTGTTCTTCTTTCATTTCTTCCGCTTCAGATTTCATTTTTGGATACTTGATTCTAGAATGGAAAGTGCTACACAAGCCACTAACAAGTGATTTTTCAACTAAACGAATTTCTTGCATAGTTAATCCACATTCATCAAGTTGACCATCAGCAATTCGATCTTGAATCACATTATGAACAAAAGCTTTAATTTTATCATTAGTTGGTTGATCCATCGCACGAACTGCCGCTTCACATGTATCTGCAATACTTACAACCCCTGCTTCTCTTGTTTGCGGGCGCGGACCTGGATAGCGATAGTCGGATTCTGCCACTTCACTATTCCGTTCTTTAGCCTTCATATAGAAAAATTTCATCAAAGTCGTCCCATGATGTTGACGACAAATGTCAATCACCATCTGCGGCATATGATAGTCCTCTAAAATTTTTGCCCCATCCGTTACATGACCGAAAATAATTTGTTTGCTGTCTTCTGGCAATAAAAAATTATGCGGATTTTCAGCTCCAGCAGGTAAATTTTCCACAAAGAAATTCGCATGTTTGATTTTGCCAATATCATGATAATAACATGCCACACGAGTCAATAATGACCGTCCACCAATTTCCGCGACGGCATTTGCACTCAAACTAGCAACCATCATACTATGATGATAAGTCCCAGGCGCTTCTTCTAGTAGTTGTTTTAATAATTTATGATTAGGATTACTTAACTCATTTAATACAATAATACTGTCATCTGTCACTAACAATTCAATGTATGGATGAAGTCCCATCGTTCCCAAAAAAGAAAAGACAGCTCCTGCAAAAGAACAAATTAACATCGTCCAAGCTTTTCCATCGAACAAAGTCATCCCTTGATAAATCACTAAAATAAAATCGATACATACCGGAAAAATAATCACCCAAAAAACAGCCGTCTTTCCCTGTTCACTGATTCTAGTTCGTTTTACAACAGTTGCCAGCAATCCAGAAAACGTATAAACCATTAAAACAATCGTTAATGAGTTTGTTCCGATTAAACTGTAATACATAAATAATGAAAAAACGACTTGAAAAACGGCAGCCAGAATTCCAGCCCTTCGATTGACAAAATAACTCAGTACCAAAGGTGTAAAAGCCGCTGGATAAAATAAAGAAATATACATCAATTGTTCCGATTGAAAAATCTGGAAAAATTTCATCAATAAAATACTCAACGTCATCGCTGCCACGTAAGACAAGATAAAATAGCCTCGCTCAGTACTTCTAGAAACTTGTTTCGAAAAGAACAAAAGAACAGCGATTTGTAAACCAATCGCTAATGTCAGTGCAACAATTGGAAAAATCGACGTATTTTGATTCGTCATTCCCAATAGTTCCAGTTTCTCCATTGCTTTTGAATCAATTTGAGAACCTTCTCTAACGATGATTTCACCTTGATAAATCATAACAGGTTGAACAGCGTCCATTGCTGCTTGACGCAATTCTTCCGTTTTCTTATCATTTGCAAAATCATTAGCTACAATCCCTTCGTTAACAATATAACGAATCTGCTGTTGCATCGTACTGGTCACATCAAGAAATTGAATTTTCTCAATCGCATCTTTACGTACATTTTCTAAATCAGAATTTCGCACATGATCTTTCATTTTTTCATCAATGATTTTTAAACTTTCTATTTCCACTGTATTTAGTTGATCTGAAGTAAGTGAGAACATATTTTGATAAAAAACAGTAGGGAATTTTTGATAGAATGTCACTTCATCTTGATCTAAAGATTCAAACTCGGCCTTTAGAGCAGCAACGCGCTCTTCTATGGTCGGTTGCGGAATTGTTTCATCTTTTTTCGCTTTAGAAACTTTATCCTTATAATCTTTATCTACTTTTTCATTTGCAGCCTGAATTAAATCAAATAATTTTTCAATTCTTTTGTGTTGAATGTCTACAGTGTCTGATTGATAAGTATATTCTGGAGTCACCGCTTCAGCTGCTAGTTGTTTCTTTTGTTTTGTTTCATAGGTATTCTCGATATTTTTATTAGCTCGTATCGCTTTTTCTGCTAATTGACCTTCCTTAATTTCAATCTGCTTTTGGTTGACATTTGAAAACATCACCCCAAACAGGAAAATTGAAAAGAAAATCAATAAAACTGGGATGTAAGCTTTTCCTAAACGGTCACGAAGCTTAAAAAGAAATTGCTTCAAAAAAACATCCCCCTTTCCTAAAGTTGCATTATACGTTTATTCTTGTTCGTAGGCTCGTATAATATCTGCTACTACTGGGTGTCTAACTACATCTCCGGCATCAAATTTAATAAAAGATATTTTCTTGATTGGTGCCAACATTTTTTCAGCATGAACCAAACCGCTCATGACTCCTTTGGGCAAATCGATTTGGCTTGTATCACCATTGACAATCATTTTTGAATTAAAACCTAGTCGAGTTAAAAACATTTTCATTTGAGCTACAGTTGTATTTTGCGCTTCATCTAAAATCACAAACGCATCTTCTAGTGTTCGTCCTCGCATATAGGCCAAAGGAGCAATTTCAATTACACCACGTTCCATTAAGCGATTTGTATGCTCAAGGCCAAAAATTTGATACAAAGCATCATAGACTGGACGTAAATATGGATCTACTTTTTCTTTTAAATCACCTGGTAAAAAACCTAAACTTTCTCCTGCTTCTACAGCAGGTCTAGTCAAAATGATTTTTTGGACTTCACCTTTTTTCAAAGCGGATATCGCCATTACAACAGCTAAAAAGGTTTTTCCTGTTCCTGCAGGACCAATACCAAAAATAATATCATGAGATTTGATTGCTTCTACATATTTTTTTTGACCAACATTTTTAATGCGAATCGCACGACCATGATGATCTTTAAGAATTTCCTCTTCATACATTACTAAAAATGAATCCAACTCGTCTTTTTGAGCTGATTTTAAGGCAGAAACAACATCTGGTGTTGCAATTTTAATCCCACGATTAATCAAAATTTGGAGAACCTCCAAAATTGACGCAATCATCTTGATTTCCTTTTCTTCACCAATAAGTTGGATTGTTTCGCCTCTGCTATTAATTGTTACGTTTGTATTATCTTCCAAAAATTTTATATGCTTATCATGTGTACCCAAAAGCATACTAATGTCGGCTGAACTATCTAGTTTAAGTTCCAACATTGTTGACTGGTTTTCTGTCAAAAAAAGTCCATCTCCTTTATGTTTACATTCCTTATAATAATACCACAATTTATGAATAGAAAGAAACCCTTCCCCTCAAGAGTTATCTCAATCTGTTAGAGCAAAAAAAATCTGTTCTCAATAATCCGAAACAAAAAAAGTAACAGATGAATAATCATCTGTTACTTCTTTTAGACATTCTTTTGTAACGTTTGCTTAACAATCGCGTTAACTAGGTTACCGTCTGCTTTTCCTTTAACTTTCGGCATCACAGCACCCATAACTTTACCAAATTCACTTGGAGACGTAGCTCCAGTTTCCACAACCGCTTCTTGCACAATTGCTTGAATTTCTTCTTCAGAAAGCTGTTTTGGCATGTATTTTTCAACAATCGTTATTTCATTTTTCGCTTTGTCGGCAAGATCATCACGTCCCGCTTTTTCAAACTCTGACAAAGAGTCTCTACGTTGTTTCATCTCGCGAGATAAAACTGTTAACTCTTCTTCTCCGTTCAAATCACGGCCACTTTTAATCTGCTCATTTTGAATGGCTGCTTTCAACATACGTAAAACGGATAAAGTCTCTTTATCTTTAGTCTTCATCGCAGTTTTGATATCGTCATTCAATAGATTCAATAATGACATAGTCATAAGCTCCAATTCATCGAAAAACTAGAATTTTTTACGTTTTCTAGCTGCTTCAGATTTTTTCTTACGCTTTACACTTGGTTTTTCGTAGAATTCACGTTTACGTGATTCTTGTAAAGTACCCGCTTTTGAAACGGAACGTTTGAAGCGACGAAGAGCATCATCAAGAGATTCGTTTTTACGAACGACAGTTTTTGACATGTTAATTCCCTCCCTCCGAGCTTAAAAAGTAACCGTTTTTCTTATTTATGAAAAAATATTTCATAAACAAAATACTGTTCTTATTTCATTATAGCTAATCGTTATTTTAACGTCAACCTTTGTTGTGAAAATATCTGAAAAAAATTTTCAAATTAGAAAAAAATTCTGTTTTTTTGCTGAAACATAGGCAAGAGTATTATCAATTGCTCTTTTTCTTAAAATACAGATTTAAGAAAACACGAAAGATACTACTATTCAGTTGATTGGCTACATTCCTCACAGCGTCCATATATCTCAAAACGATGACCTTCTATTTCGCAATCGGTTAATTGTTCCTTAAAAAAGTTCATCGGGCACATATGAATTTCCTTCGTTTTACCACAAATTGTACAAATAAAGTGATGATGGTGTCCGATTTCTTTGCAACAATGGAAACGAAATTTTTTTTCTCCATTCAATTCTGTCATCTCAACAAGATGAAATGATTCAAAATCATTTAAATTGCGATAAATTGTATCATAGCTGACACCTTTATATAATTGATTCATATATTCATAAACTTCTCTCGCCGAAACATAGCGATTTCGTTTAATTAAATACGTAATCATAGACTCTCTTTTTTTCGTATATTTAAGTCCATTATCTTTCATGATATCTAAAGATTGTTCTACTTGGGTTTTTTTTTGCATAAAATCCACTCCTTTTTCTAAATCAGAAGCATTACGAATAAGATTCATAAAGGTATGGTATACTAATAAGTGAAAAAAAGCAAGAAAGGAAGAGAATCTATGACTCAAAATGAACAGTCTAACGCAGTAACGATTTTTGTAATTTCTGATTCAGCAGGGGAAACGGCTTCGAAATTAGCAGCAGCCTCCATGGCACAATATCCAACTGTTGAATTTTCTTTGTACCGCAGAACTTTTGTTAAGGAGGAAGAACGTTTAATCAAAGCATTAGAAGATGCTAAAGAAGCAAATGCAATGGTTTTACATACAATTGTTAGTGATCACTTAGTAAAAATTGCCAATAAATTTTTCACTGAACATCATCTTTATCATTTCGATATTTTGACACCGCCAGTTCTTGAAATCGAACGGTTAACCGGTGTTTCACCTTCAAGAGAACCAGGTGCTTTGCATCATTTGAATGAAAATTATTTCAAACGAATCGAAGCTATGGAATTTGCTGTTAAATACGATGACGGAAAAGATCCTCGTGGTTTCCTAGAAGCAGATGTTTTATTATTAGGTGTTTCAAGAACTTCAAAAACACCATTAAGTTTGTTCTTAGCAAATAAAAATTTGAAAGTGGCTAACTTACCATTAATTCCTGAAGCACATTTACCAAAACAATTATTTGAAACGAATCCTGAAAAAATAGTTGGCTTAACTAATGATCCTAATATTTTAAACGGAATTCGAAAAGAGCGCATGAGAACTTATGGATTACCAGCTGATACTTCTTATTCTGATATCGAGAAAATCCGTAAAGAATTGGCTTTTGCCAATGACTTATACGAAAAATTAGGTTGTGTTGTTATCAATGTAGCTTCGTTGTCTATTGAAGAAACAGCTTCTATGATTTTGAATGCATTGAATTTAGAAGATCATAGTTATTATTCTACTGAAACGGTAGAAAATTGATTTTTTCTTTTCAGTATCCTCTTTATTTTGTTATTTACTTTGATAAAATTTTACTTTTTTAAACAATCAAAAAAATTCAGCTTTGATAATCAAGTTAAAATTTCCAACTTGCTCAAAGCTGAATTTTTTAGTTAATGAATCACATTGGTTTAAAAATATTGTACGCCTTCTTGATCGACAGATAGGACACTAATTTCTGCTGAACTGTCTAACTTCTCTAGTTCTTTTACCATTTGATTCGTCTTTCCTTCTGGTGATAAAACCAACACTGTCGGTCCAGCGCCACTTAAAAACGCCCCATATACCCCGACTTGATGGCTTAACTGACGAATTCTATCAAGATGAGGAACTAATTTTTTTCGATACATTTCATGCCAGCGATCCTGTTCCATCATTTGACCTGCTAAAGGAAGATTCCCATTCAAAATTGCCGCAATCATTACATTAGCAATTGCACTGGCTTGAACGGCTTCTTTGTACGGTAACTCTATCGGTAAAACACTTCTACTTTCTGAGGTAAGCAAGTGAGTGGTCGGACTATAAGCAATTACGTCGCATTGAGGAAAATGGTGTTTCACATAATGAACTTTCCCATCAACATAACTGGCAACGACAAAGTCACCACAAATCGCTGGTGCCACATTATCAGGATGCCCTTCAATTTCAGTAGCAATTTGTAATTTATCTTGTTGAGATAAATTTAATTGCCCTAAACGATTAGCCAATTCAATTCCTGCGACAATCACACTTGAACTACTTCCCAAACCTCTAGCTAAAGGTATATCTGAAGTCATTTTTAATACTTTTGGCGTTAAATTGGGCGCCAGTTTTAATGCCGTTTGAAGTAATAAATTCGTTTCATCGGAAGCAATATCTACACCTAAATCATGCTCGATAATCCATGTATCAGAATTTTTCAAGACATTGATATTTAAGTACTGAGACAAAGCAATTCCACAAGAATCAAAGCCCGGACCAAGATTTGCGCTGGTTGCGGGTACTCTTATTTTCATAGTTTTGCCACTCCGTTACGTAAATGCAAGCGCATATCTTCTAAATCACTCATTTTAGAAATTTTAACATCGGTTGCATTGATGGCCGTGTCTGGATCTTTCAAGCCATTTCCAGTAAATACAGCAACAACAGTTTCGCCTGATTTGATTTTTCCGCTTTTGACATGTTGAATTACTCCGGCTAAAGAAGCTGCTGATCCAGGTTCAATAAACACACCATCTTGAGCCGCTACTTTACGATAAGCGTTCAAAATCTCTTCGTCAGTAACCGCATCGATATATCCTTTAGATTCATCACGCGCTGCTTCAGCTAACTTCCAGCTTGCAGGATTACCGATTCTAATTGCCGTTGCAATCGTTTCAGGTTCTTCAATAACTTCTCCTTTAACAATTGCCGCTGCACCTTCGGCTTCAAATCCATGCATTCTTGGAAGTAACGTTCCTTTCTTATCGTGCCATTCTTTAAATCCTTTCCAATATGCCGAAATATTTCCAGCATTCCCAACAGGAATAGCTAATACATCAGGTGCTTGACCTAACTGTTCACAAACTTCAAATGCCGCTGTTTTTTGCCCTTCTAGACGGTAAGGATTCACTGAATTAACTAAAGCAACCGCTTCTGTTTTCGCAATATCGCGCACCGCTTTTAGTGCTTCATCAAAGTTACCAGGAATTGAAATAATATCAGCACCATAAACAATCGCTTGTGCTAATTTCCCCATTGCAATTTTACCATCTGGAATCACAACATACGCTTTAATGCCTGCTCTTGTAGCATAAGCCGCAGCTGCGGCACTCGTATTTCCTGTTGAAGCACATACGATTGCTTTCGCCCCTTCTTCAACCGCTTTTGCTACAGCCATTACCATCCCACGGTCTTTAAACGAACCAGTTGGATTTAACCCTTCATATTTTCCATATAATTGAATACCTAATTCTTTTGATAGGTTATTCAATGGAATCAGCGGTGTATTCCCTTCTGCTAAACCTAGCATTGGTGTTTTATCTGTGATTGGTAAATATTCTTTGTATTGTGTTAATAATCCTTCGTACATCTATTAATCCCCCAGTACTTTAAATGTATTTAATAAATCAAACTCAGCAACCGCTTGAATTTCTTGGCATACTGTTTGCATTTGTTCTTTGCTGATTGTGTGAGTAATTGCTACTATTCGAGCTCTAATACCATCAGATTTTTGCTGAACTAACTGATCAAAGCTAACATTTGCTTGAGTCATAATCTGTGTCAAAGCTAAAATTTGTCCTTGTTTATCTGGCACTTCAATCGAGAAATAATATTTGCCAGTAATATCTTGATTATCTGCAATCTTCGTCTCATGCTTGTAAGCATTGAACATATGTCCAGTGGTTCCTAAACGAATGTTTTTTGCAATCGTGATAATATCACTAACTACACTAGTTGCTGTTGGTTTAGCCCCAGCTCCTGGACCATAATACATTGATTCACCAACACCAGAACTTTCGATAAAGACTGCATTAAATTCATTACGAACTGCAGCAATCGGATGAGATTTTGCAACGAGCATTGGACCAACTTCTACCGAAATACTTTCTTTTTGCTTTTCAGAAGAACCAATCAGCTTGATTTCATAACCTAAGTGATTCGCCATTTCTACATCATCTAAAGAAAGACCGCGAATTCCACGAGTATCGACCTGATCTAATGTAATGTTCATTCCAAAGGCGAATTGACTTAAAATTACCATTTTATATGCAGCATCAATTCCATCGACATCATTTGTCGGATCCGATTCAGCAAATCCTAATTCCTGAGCTTCTTTAAGCGCTTGGTCATACGATTTTTTTTCAGAAACCATTTGTGTCAACATGTAGTTCGTTGTTCCATTAACGATTCCTAAAACCTTTTGAATATCATCTGCTGCTAAACTATTAGAAATTGTGCGTAAAATCGGGATACCACCCGCAACACTTGCTTCGTAATATAAATCACAATGATGCTTTTGAGCGAGTGCAACTAGTTCGCTACCGTGTTGTGCTAACAAGTCTTTATTCGCAGTAACAACATGCTTTCCATTTTCTAAAGCTCTTGTGATGAAGGTTTTTGCTGGTTCCACTTTTCCAATCAATTCCACGACAATTTGAATTTCGTCATCGTTAATAATCTCATTGATATCCGTCGTAAGTGTAATGCCTAAATCTTTAGACTGACGTTGCATTTCTGCCTCATCGCGTACCAAAGCTTTGGAAATCACAATATCCATACCTGTGACTTGAGAAATCTTTTCTCTGTGTTCTTGTAAAATGGTAGGTACACCAGATCCGACTGTTCCCAAACCTAATAACCCAATGTTCAACTTTTCCTTCATTTTTTGAGCCTCCAACTTTAATAATTAGAAATATTTCATCATTTTCTAATAAAGATGTTTCTAGTATACCGAAACGCCATAAAAAAAACTAGCCTTTTCTTATAATTTTCACAGAAAAAAGAAAAGGAGTTTCATTGATGTTTTATATGTTCAAATGTTTGATTCAATAAATCAATCACATGATGATCATCTAAACTATAAAAAATAGTTTTTCCTTCACGACGAGATTTGACTACATGGTTTTCTCGTAATAATTTCAATTGATGAGAAACAGCTGATTGTTCCATGTCAAGTTGTTCACTGATTGAACTAACATTTAATTCATTTGTTTTCAACAAAATCAAAATACGCAATCGGGTCGGATCACTCAATACTTTATAAAGTTGACTAACTTTTAGTATTTCATCTATTTCTTTCATCAAAAATCTCCTCTCTTACTCTTGCTTATTATATCAAAGAATTACAAAAAATTGCCAAATTTTTCATTCCAATGTTCAATGAGTGGTTTCTACAACTTGTTTTTATAAGAAAGTGAGCGAGTCACTTTCTTAGTTGGGATTGCCAGTTGTATAACTAGCTGATTGTTTACGATAAAAAATACACGTCTCTATTTAGTTTGTACTCCTCTTGTCTTTCCGCTTACGTCAACTAAAATTTTTCATAAAAAAATAAGCTTAAAATCACAAAAACACTTCGCTCTCTTTTTGTGATTTTCAACTTATTTTCTTAGGAACTAGAGCGTTTCATTTTCTAATGTGAATGGGTCTAAAAAAATTACTAGTGTTTTATCTCCTAAAAGTGAATAGACAAATAAAACAAGCAAAATCTCGGCACAGAAAATTTCTTCTTATTACGATAAATTAAACAGCACCAAGCGATTCGATGACTTATTGTATCCAACCAACTTTAAAGAATTTACTACTTTTGCTCTAAATTCAATTCATTAATTTAAAGCTTTTGCGCCAATATCTTTACGATAAAACAAGTTAGGCATATCAAGTTTATCCAAAACATTATAGACTTTCGCTTGAGCTTCACTAAGCGTTTCGCCAGATGCTTCAACCAGAAAAACACGACCACCATTTGAAACTAATTTTCCAGCCACTTCTTTAACCCCTGCATAATAAACTGAAAACTCTTCCGAAGTGGTAATTTCAGGCAACGGAATCTCTTTTTCATACGTCCCTGGATATCCTTCAGCAGCAACTACAACCCCTAAACTAAAGCTATTTTTGCGCCAATGAATTTGTGGCCTTTTTCCTTTTAATAGATCATCAATCACTATTGCAAAATCACTTTCTAAATGAGGTAGCACAACTTGTGCTTCTGGATCACCAAAACGAGCATTAAATTCAATTACTTTTGCCCCTTCATCTGTTGCAATTAATCCCGCATATAAAATACCAGTAAAAGAACATCCTTCTTCCACCAAAGCCCTTGCTGTCGGTTTAACAATCGTGTCGATGACTTCTGCAATCATATCGTCAGGAATTTGAGGAACTGGACTATACGCTCCCATTCCGCCAGTATTTGGGCCTAAATCATTTTCATAAGCTCTTTTATGGTCTTGAGCGATAATCATCGGATAGACTTCTGCTCCGCGCACAAATGACAATAGTGAGAATTCTTGCCCAGCAAGAAAATCTTCAATCACAACTTTTGCACCACTATCACCAAATTTATTTTCTGCTAACATATCTTGTAAGGTAACCGTCGCTTGTTCTTGTGTTTCTGCCACAATAACACCTTTACCAGCCGCTAAACCATCTGCTTTGATAACAATTGGTACGCCTTGTTTCTCAATGTATACTTGCGCTTCTTTTAAATCCGTAAAAGTTTGATGATTAGCAGTCGGAATTTGGTACTTTTTCATGATTTCTTTAGCAAAATCTTTTGATCCCTCAATCCGAGCAGCCGCCAAATCAGGACCAAAAACTAGCAGTCCTGCCGCAGAAAAATCATCGACAATGCCATTCATTAAAGCTACTTCTGGACCGATAATTGTCCAGTCGATTTGGTTTTCTTTGGCAAATTTAATTAACGCATCATGGTCATCTTCTCCAATGTCCACTATTTGAATGCCATCTTGTTTCATACCTGGATTTCCTTTTGCACAAAAAACTTCAGAAACATTTTGACTTTGAATCAATTTTTTGCCAAGCGCATGTTCTCTTCCACCACTACCGATAACTAATAGTTTTAATTGCATGTTCTTCTCCTTTTAATGTTTAAAATGTCTCACATTCGCAAATACCATTGCAATGCCATATTTATCAGCCATATCAATAGATTCTTGATCCTTAATACTGCCGCCTGGTTGAACAATTGCTTTAATCCCATGTTTTGCTGCAACTTCTACACTATCACCCATCGGGAAAAAAGCATCACTAGCTAAAACAGCCCCTTCCACACGGTCTCCAGCTTGTTCCAACGCAATCTTAACAGATCCAACACGATTCATCTGACCTGCGCCAATTCCGATTGTTTGATGATTATTCGCTACAACGATAGCATTACTTTTAACATGTTTGACTGCTTTAAAGGCAAAATCAAGAGCGTCCATTTCGGCTTCAGTTGGTTGTCGTTTGGTGACAATTTTCCAATCATCTGATTGATCATTCGACAAATCCTGTTCTTGAACTAATAAACCACCTAAAACAGTGACCGCTTCATCTTTAGTTGCTTGATTTTTATTAGAAAAATCTAATGTCATCAACCGGAGATTTTTTTTACTTGCTAAAATCTCAAAAGCTTCCTCTGTAAAACTCGGCGCAATAATTATTTCTAAAAACAATTGATGCATCGCTTCAGCTGTCAGTTGATCTACTTCTCGATTTAAAACTACAATACCACCAAAAATAGAAACTGGATCCGCTTCATAAGCATACTGATACGCTTCAAAAATAGTTTCTCCAATACCAATTCCACAAGGATTCATATGTTTTACAACAACAGCTGTCGGTTGATCATATTCTCTAGAAATTCGAATCGCAGCATCTGCATCCCTAATATTGTTATACGAAAGTTCTTTCCCATGAAGCTGCTTCGCACTTGCAATAGAAAAGTCAGTGGCTAAACTATCTTGATAAAACAACGCTTTTTGATGATTGTTTTCTCCATAGCGCAATGTTTGTTTTAATTCATAAGATTCTGTCAAACTTTCAGGTGTTTCTTCCCCAACTAGCTCAGTCATATAATTAGCAATCAACGCATCATAAGCTGCCGTATGACGAAAAACTTTCGCTGCTAAACGCTGTCTAGTTGCAAATGTTGTTTCCCCATTCGCTTCTATTTCTGCTAAAACTATTTCGTAATCTTTAGGATCTACCACTACTGTCACAAATTGATGGTTCTTCGCTCCACTTCGCAACATACTTGGTCCACCGATATCAATATTTTCAATCGCTTCGGCTTCCGTCACATCGGGTTTAGAAATAGTCTCTTTAAATGGATATAAATTCACACAAACAAAATCAATTGCGGCAATTTCATAATCATTCATCGCTGTCATATGACTAGGTATATCACGTCTACCTAGTAATCCTCCATGAATTTTAGGATGTAAAGTTTTGACCCGTCCATCCATCATCTCAGGAAACTTGGTCACTTCATCAATAGAAAGCGTTGGAATACCAGCTTCATCTAAAACAATTTTCGTTCCCCCAGTTGAAATAATTTCAATTCCCTGCTCTACTAATCGTTTAGCAAAAGGAATAATTCCTGTTTTATCTGAAACACTAATCAATGCTCTTTTTTTCGCCATATACGTTTCTCCTTGTAATCAATTTTTCATCTATCTTAATTCAAAATGCGGGCAAGCGTTTTAGGATACAATTCATGCTCAACTTTATGAATTTTTACTTCTAACGATTCAAGTGTATCCGTTGGTTCAATCGGTATTTGTTCTTGTGCAATAATAGGACCCGTATCGACTCCGTTATCCACATAATGAATGGTTACACCCGTTTTGGAAACATTCGCTTCAAAAGCATCTTTAATTCCATGAAGTCCTGGAAATTGTGGCAATAAAGACGGGTGAATATTGATAATTCGCTTTTCATAGACTTCCAACAAGGTCGGCCCAATAATTCGCATATAGCCTGCCAGTATCACCCAATCAATGCGTTCTTCTTCTAATAAATGTAATAATTCGGCTTCATAATTAGCTTTCGAGCCAAAACATTTAGGGGAAAAAGTTACCATAGGAATATTTAATTTTTTTGCACGCTCAATGACATAAGCATCTTTTCGATCACAAAAAAGCAGCGCTAGTTCTGCTTTTATTTCACCACTTTGTATCCCTTTAGCAATCGCATCAAAATTACTACCATTGCCTGAAGCAAGCACTGCTATTCTCATTTTCTACACCTCTTTAAACACAATTGACTGATCTTGTTCGATTGTAACCTTACCAATAATGTATGATTCACCTTGTTTATTTAACATTTCCTGCACAGTAGCTACTTTTTCTGGCGCAACAGCTAAAACCATTCCAATACCCATGTTGAATATTTCAAACATTTCTACTTCTGGAATGGCACCATATTTTTGTAAACAATCAAAAATCGGCAAATTAGGCCAAGTTCCTAGTGAAATTTCAGCAGTTAATCCAGCTGGTAACATCCGTGGAATATTTTCTACAAAGCCTCCGCCAGTAATATGAGCCACACCATTTACTAAAGATTCTTTCACTAGTGGCAAAAGTTGTTTGATATAAATTTTCGTCGGTTTCAATAATTCTTCACCTAACGTTTCCCCATCTAATTCAGCTAATTTATCTGAACCTGAAAACTGATTCATTTCAAAAAAGATTTTCCGAACCAATGAATAGCCATTAGAATGAATGCCGCTAGATGGTAATCCAATCAAGACGTCTCCTGCTTGAATTTTCTCACCAGTGATTAAATGACTTTTTTCTGCAACTCCTACTGCAAAACCAGCCAAGTCATATTCCTCTTCACTATACATTCCCGGCATCTCAGCGGTCTCTCCGCCAATCAAAGCAGCGCCTGCTTCTGTACATCCTTGAGCAACGCCAGCGACAACTTTTTCTAAACGTGCAGGAACATTTTTACCTGTAGCAATATAATCCAAAAAATAAAGCGGCTCTGCTCCTTGAGCAATAATGTCGTTCACACACATTGCTACACAATCTATGCCAATTGTATCATGTTTTTCTTCTTGAATCGCTACTAATAATTTTGTTCCCACGCCATCTGTTCCAGAAACCAATACAGGTTCTTTAACATCAAGTAAACTTAAATCGAAACAACCTCCAAATCCACCAAGTGCTCCCATCGCACCGATGCGTTCCGTTTTTTTTACATGTTTTTTAATTCGCTCAACTACTTCATATCCAGCTTCGACATCTACGCCAGCTTTAGCATACGCATTTCCCATCACGATTCCTCCTGGTCAAACTTTTTTATTTGAGTGATTTTCTTTTAAAGAAGCTAAATATTTTGCTTCATAGTCATACAGCGGCGTTGGATAATCGCCATTAAAATAAGCCATACACAACCCTGTATAAGGTGCGTCGTATTTTAAGCCGATTGCATCAATCAATCCTTGTTCACTCAAGAAATTTAATGAATCTGCTGTGATTAATTGACCAATTTCTGCAACTGAATGATTTGCGGCAATCAATTCTTTTCTTGTTTGAATATCAATTCCATAAAAACAAGGAAATCGTAATGGCGGAGAAGCAATTCGAACATGTACTTCACTTGCGCCTGCATCTTTTAATAATTCAACAATCCGACGACTTGTTGTGCCACGAACAATCGAATCATCAACCATAATAACTCGTTTACCTTCTACCACGCCGCGAACAGCAGATAACTTCATACGAACACCTTGTTCTCTTAGTTCCTGAGTTGGTTGGATAAACGTTCGTGCAATATATTGATTTTTGACTAAGCCCATTTCATAAGGAATACCACTTTCCTCCGCATAACCACTCGCAGCAGAAAGCGAAGAATTCGGTACACCAACAACCATATCTGCTTCTACAGGTGCTTCTTGAGCCAGCCTTCGTCCCATATTTTTTCGAGCCGTATGGACATTGACTCCTGCAATATTAGAATCTGGTCGTGCAAAATAAATATATTCCATTGAACAAATCGCATATTGAGTGTCTTCGGTATATTTCTCTACTCGGTATCCTTCATCATTAATAATGATTACTTCTCCAGGTCCTACATCACGGATAAAAGTGGCACCAATCACTTCTAAGGCACAGGTTTCACTGGCTATAACAAAAGCACCATTTTTAGTTTGACCAATTGAAAGGGGACGAAATGCATTCGGATCCAATGCAGCCACCATCTCGGTTTCAGTCAACATCAAGTAGGCAAACCCACCTTTGACTGTTCTTAGCGATTCTTTTAGTTTTTCAACAAACGTTTCTTGCTTACTTTGACGAATCAAATGCATCAAAATTTCAGTATCTGAATTGGAATGGAAAATTGCTCCATTCTCCTCCAATTCTTTCCTTAAAGTTTTGGCATTTGTCAGGTTCCCATTATGAGCTAAACCAAACGAGCCATCATAAAATTTGAATAGAAAAGGTTGGATATTATCTACACTACCATTACCAGCAGTCGCATAACGAACATGACCAATCGCCGACTGTCCTTTTAATGCTTCCAAACAGCGATCATCTTGAAACACTTCTGACAGCAGACCTAAGCCACGATAGCCATTTAAAACGCCATCTTGATTTGAAACAATCCCAGCGCCTTCTTGTCCTCTATGCTGCAAGCTATGCAAGCCAAAATAAGTTACGCGAGCCGCATCAGGATGTCCCCAAATACCAAAAACACCACATTCTTCATTTAAACTTCTTACTTCATAAGACACGGAATCGCATCCTCCCATAAACTTTTCGCTACTGTCGTTTCAACTTGAAGCTGTTCATCTTGCGTTTGAATAGCCAGCTCACCTGTTTGGGTCACTTGACCAATTTTTCGACTTTTTTCTTGCATTAATGTTTCAAAATCAGCTTGATATTTTTTTTTCACTGATAGAACGAAACGAGATTGAGTTTCTGAAAACAATAAAGCTGTCGGTAAATCTATTGTCACTTCGATTCCTAATTCATTTTTGAAAGCTGATTCTGCTAAAGCAACTCCTAGGCCACCCTCCGCACAATCATGAGCGCTAGCTAAATACCCTTTTTTGATTGCTGCTAAAACTAATTGTTGATTTTCTTTTTCTGTTTCTAATGAGAAATTCATTAATTTTCCTGCAATTTTTCCTGTTTGCATTTTTTGCAGTTCACTTCCATTAAAATCAGCCTTTGTTTCGCCGACAACATAAATTAAATCGCCAGCTTTTTTAAAGTCTTGTGTCGTAATATGAGCTAAATCTTCAATCAAACCAACCATCCCAATCATCGGGGTTGGATAAATCGCTTGTCCATTTGTTTCATTATATAAAGAAACGTTCCCTGAAATAACAGGTGTATCTAAAGCACGACAAGCTGCTGCAATCCCATCAGCAGAAGTCCATAATTCCCAAAAACCTTCTGGCTTATCCGGCGAACCATAGTTCAAACAATCTGTGATTGCCAAAGGAGTTCCTCCACTAGCAACAATGTTTCTAGCCGCTTCAGAAACAGCGATTTGTCCACCAATTTCTGGATTTAAATATAAGTAACGCGCATTACAGTCGGTAGTCATTGCTAAGGCTTTATTCGTGCCCCTTACTCTTAAAACAGCCGCATCACTTCCAGGTAATACAATTGTATTCGTCCTCACCTGAGAATCATAGGTTTGATAAATCATTTTTTTCGAAGCAATCGTTGATTGTTGCAGTAAATCAAGCAATACTTTTTTCCCATCGGTAATTTCCGGTTCAAAGTCTGGTAAATCAGCAAATTCTTTTATTCTTTTTGGTTCACATTTTTCTTTTTGATAGACAGGCGCATCTTCAGCCAAAGCATCAACCGGCAAATTAGCAACTTCTTTTCCATGATGATTCAAGCGATACAGTCCATCATCAGTTACTTTCCCAATCGTTACTGCTTCAAGATCATATTTTTTAAACAATTCGACAACGGTTGCTTCGTGCCCTTTTTCGACACAAATCAGCATCCGTTCTTGCGATTCTGAAAGCATCATTTCATAAGGCGTCATATTTGTTTCTCGTTGCGGCACATCGTCTAAATCTAAAATCAAACCAGAACCAGCTTTCGAAGCCATTTCAGCACTAGAAGAAACTAGCCCAGCTGCTCCCATATCTTGGATTCCAACTAAAATATCAGCATGCTCTAAGATTAATTCTAAACAAGCTTCTAGTAGCAGTTTTTCCATAAAAGGATCTCCAACCTGAACCGCTGAACGTTGCTGTTCTTCTCCTTCAACAAATTCTTCTGAAGCAAATGTCGCTCCATGAATGCCGTCACGTCCTGTTTTCGCGCCGACATACATGATTGCATTTCCGACTCCCTTAGCCTGACCTTTTTGAATATCCTTATGATCAATTAACCCAACGCACATCGCATTTACTAATGGGTTCCCTTCATAACAAGCATCAAAAGCAACTTCTCCGCCAACTGTAGGGATCCCGATACAATTACCATACCCGCTTATTCCAGCAACAACTTCTTCTAACAAGTATTTCGTGCGGTCATTATCTAGTTCACCAAAACGCAAGGAATCTAAAATTGCGATTGGTCTAGCTCCCATACTAAAAATATCTCTAATAATTCCACCAACGCCTGTCGCTGCCCCTTCATAAGGTTCAACCGCAGAGGGATGATTGTGACTTTCAGCCTTAAAAACAACCGCTTGTCCGTCACCGATATCTACAATCCCAGCCCCTTCACCTGGACCTTGTAAAACTTGCGGACCATCAATTGGAAATTTTTTCAAAACAGGTTTTGAATTTTTATAGGAACAATGTTCACTCCACATAACTGAAAACAAACCAGTTTCGGTATAGTTAGGCATACGACCTAAGATTTCTTCTTCAATCAGGCGATATTCTTCATCAGTCAATCCCCATTGAGCGTAAATTTGTTGCTCCTTGATTTCTTTTGGTGTTGGTTCATAAGCTGTCATCATGCGTTTACCCGTCCCTTTTCATAATTTTTAACGATTGATTGAAAGAATCTAAGACCATCGGCAGAACCCAACAACGCTTCAACCGCTCGTTCAGGATGAGGCATCATACCAAGAACATTTCCCTTTTCATTTATAATTCCTGCAATATCTTCCACGCTACCGTTCGGATTATCATTCTCATAAGTAAAGACAATTTGATTGTTTTCTTTGAGTTTGTTTAACGTTTCTTGATCACAGTAATAATTGCCTTCTCCATGCGCAATTGGAATTTGAATCACTTCATCTTTTTCATAATCTGAAGTAAACATTGTTTGATTGTTCACAACTTTTAGTGGCGCTGTTTTACAAACAAAATGTAAAGACTCGTTGCGAATCAATGCTCCAGGTAATAAACCAGCTTCTGTTAAGACTTGAAATCCATTGCAAGTACCAAAAACAGGCTTGCCTTCTTCAGCAAACCGAATAATTTCATCAATAATTGTTGAAAAACGCGCAATCGCTCCGCAACGCAAATAATCTCCATATGAAAAACCACCAGGTAATAATACACCATCAAACCCTACTAAACTCGTTGCATCATGGCGAACATACTCAGCCTCTGCTCCTAAAATATCTTTCACAGCCCAAAGCATATCCATATCACAATTAGACCCAGGAAAAACAATTACCGCAAATTTCATTTTAAGCTTCCTCCAAAATTTCATAACGATACGTTTCCATATTGACATTCGCTAACAACTTATCACAAATTTCTTCAATCGTTACTTCAATTGGTTTATCCGCTTTTTTAGCCTTAATTTCAAAGTATTTTCCAATTCGAATTTCTTCGATTTCATTAAAACCCATCCGATGAACAGCTCCTTTAACCGCTTCTCCTTGAGGATCTAATACAGAATCTTTATAAGTAACATAAACTTTTACAGTATACATAATCAATTAACGCTCCCTTTTTATTTAAACTTATTTTCTAAACGAGTCAAAACTTCTTGATAAACTGGAATAATTTCACCTAAATTTCTTCTATAAACATCTTTATCTAAATGTTCATTCGTTTCTTCATCCCATAAGCGACAAGTATCTGGCGTAATTTCATCTGCTAATAAAATCGTTCCATCTTCACGTTTTCCAAACTCAATCTTAAAATCAATCAAACGGATACCGATTTCTTTAAACAACTTAATCAATTGCCGATTGATTTGATGAGCGGCTTCTTTAATTTCGTGGATTTCTGAATCAGTGGCGATTTTCAAAAAGCGAATATGATCTTCATTGATAAAAGGATCGTCCAACGAATCTTCCTTAAAATAAAATTCTAGAATCGGAAAAGTTAATTTCACCCCTTCGTCAACAGCCAAACGCTTTGAAAAACTACCTGCGGCGTAATTTCGAATAACAACCTCTAAAGGTAAAATAGTTAACTTTTCAATCAATTGTTCGTTTTTAGATAGTAATCGTATAAAATGATTTTCAACCCCATTTCGCTTCAACTCATTAAAAATCAACGAAGTAATTTGATTATTCATAATTGATTTTCCAACAACAACATCTTTTCTAACACCATTCAACGCTGTAGCTTGGTCTAAATATTCTACCCAAACAACTGATGAATCCTCAGTTTTAAACAATTTCTTTGCTTTTCCTTCATAAATAAGATCTTTTTTTTCCATAAACCGCCAACGCCTCTTTCCGTTTTTTGTGTCGTTAAAAGCATCTCTGACTATTATGTATCTTTCACTTACAGTGTAACAAGCTCACATTATTACGTCAACGATTAAATTAACAATAAACATAATTACGCGATTATTGTTCGTGTTTCAAATAGTCAGGGATATAAATATTAAGAATAAATAAAATTGAAAGCATTTACAAAATAAAATAATGGTGGTATGCTCAAATTAAATCAAAATGTGGTAAAATAAGAATATGTTTTAAGAGCGGGTTGCATTTTTAGGAGGGAACAGTTACATGACGAACGATTATGATAGTATAGCTGAACATTTTTTATCAGGATTAACTATAAACGATAAAACAACTTTGTATAACCAACTTTTAGCTTTGGAAGAAGTACATAGAATTAACCAAAATAGCAGTTATTATACATTCAGAAACTTGAAGCGTGCTGTTCATAGAAACTCTGAAAGAAGAAAGCGAACAATTACTTACAAAACAAAAACAAATGAAGAATTAAAAATCCATCAACTACATGAGCAACACTTTTTCAAAAATTGTTACAAAATCGAAGTTTATTTGAACCAACAAAAATACAATTTCGAATTGATTAATAGTTTATTACATCATTTAAAAGAACCTGTTTATTCCACAACGATGGTTTATCAAGAAATTACTGTGTAAACAAATAAAAATCAGAATTAAATCAACCAAAAGCTGATTTAATTCTGATTTTTATTTAGTTTAGGCATCTAATCCTACTCGTGCAAAAATAAGGTCTACATTTTTCAAATGATAATTATAATCAAATGCATCATTCAATTCCTCATTAGATAAAACAGACGTGATTGCCTCATCTGCTTCTAATAACGGTCTAAATTGTGTTTGATGATCCCAAGCATAAGCCGTTTTAGGTTGGACTAAATCATATGCTTCTTCTCTTGTCATCCCATGATCAATCAATTTCAATAAAACTCGTTGACTATAAATCAAGCCAAATGTTGCATCCATATTTCTTTTCATATTATCTGGGAATACAGTTAAATTCTTAACAATCGTTGAAAAACGATTCAGCATATAATCCAATAGAATCGTTGTATCTGGAATAATAATTCGTTCTGCTGAAGAATGAGAAATGTCTCTTTCATGCCATAGAGAAACATTTTCATAGGCCGTTACCATGTGACCACGAATCACTCGGGCCAAACCAGACATGTTTTCAGAACCAATTGGATTTCTCTTATGCGGCATAGCAGAAGACCCTTTTTGCCCTTTAGCAAAAAATTCTTCCACTTCTCTCGTTTCAGATTTTTGTAACCCTCTGATTTCAGTTGCAAATTTTTCAATACTTGTTGCAATCAAAGCCATAGAAGCAATGTATTCAGCATGTAGGTCGCGTGGCAATACTTGAGTTGAAATTTCTTGCGCTCGAATCCCTAAATGATCACATACATATTCTTCTACAAAAATTGGAATGTTAGCAAAAGTACCCACGGCTCCACTGATTTTTCCAGCTTCAACCCCTTTAGCCGCATGATCAAAACGTTCAATATTGCGTTTCATTTCTGAATACCAAAGAGCTAATTTCAATCCAAAAGTTGTTGGTTCTGCATGAACACCATGCGTACGTCCCATCATTACCGTATGCTTGTATTCTTTAGCTTTTTCGCCAATAACACTTAAAAAATTCGTTAAATCTTCTCGTAACAAATCATTCGCTTGTTTCAAAAGATAACCATAGGCAGTATCAACCACGTCGGTACTGGTCAGACCATAATGAACCCATTTACTTTCTTCGCCAAGAGATTCAGAAACCGCACGAGTGAATGCAACTACATCATGACGTGTTTGCTCTTCGATTTCAAGGATGCGAGCCACATCAAATGAAGCATTTTTTCTAATTTTCGCTACATCTTCTTTTGGGATTTCTCCCAGTTCCACCCATGCTTCATCAGCCAAAATTTCCACTTCCAGCCAAGCATTATAACGATTTTCATCTGTCCAAATTTTACCCATCTCTGGTCTAGTATAGCGATCAATCATTTATTTATTCCTCTTTCTAATCCCAAATTTGTGTTTGATAAACATCTTCTAGCGTTTCATAAATATCATCTGTCAAAATAGTGATATGACCCATTTTACGTCCAGGAACTGCTTGCGCTTTTCCATAATAATGGAAATGCCAGTAAGGTTTCTTCTCAATAAAATCCATCGTGTCATAGATTTGGTCGCCCATAACATTAACCATAACCGCTTTAGATAAAAGTGAAACTCGAGGTAATGGCCAACCACAAATTCCCCTGATGTGCGCATCAAATTGACTGATTGAACAAGCCTCAATCGTATAATGCCCAGAATTATGAGGTCTTGGCGCTAATTCATTCACATAGATACTGCCGTTGTCTGTTAAAAACATTTCGACCGCGAGTGTTCCTGCTAAATTAACTTCTCTTGCAATCACTTTAGCAATACGCTGAGCTTCTATCAAAACTTCTTCATCTATTCTAGCTGGAGCAATCGTTTCATGTAAAATATTTTTTCTATGCACATTCTCAACAACTGGAAAAACAGTAATATCTTCTTTGCCGTTTCCAGCAACTAGTACAGAAATTTCTTTTGCATAAGGAATAAATGCTTCCAAAACACATGTCCCTTGACGTAATAAATTCATTGAAGGAGCCAAGTCAGATGGACTATATAATACAAATTGACCTTTACCGTCATAGCCTCCTCTAGTGGTTTTCAAGACACATGGATAACCGATACTATCAATTTCTTCTTGTATATCAGTCGGACTCACAATTGTTGCATAAGGAGCAATCACAATATTATTATCTTCTAAAAATGTTTTTTCCATCAATCGATCTTGCGTAATAGCTAACAAATCAGTTCCTTGAGGAATTTCAACAAAATCTTGAATATGTATTAACGCATCAACATCGACATTTTCAAATTCATACGTGAGGACTTCAACACGTTGTGCCAATTCCTCTAAAGCGTCCAAATCATTGTATTCAGCAATTAAATGCCAATCAGCAACTTGTGCTGCTGGACAATCTACTGTAGGGTCTAAAACACCTACTCGAAAACCCATTTCTTTTGCACTAAGGGCCATCATTCTACCTAATTGACCGCCACCGACGATTCCAATCATTTGACCTGGCAAAATTGGTTTATCCAAGTTCATCACTACTTTCCATTACTGTTTTTTCAAGAGATTTCCGACGGTCGTCTAAATTCCCTGCTAATTCTACATCATACATGGAAAGCATCTGAACTGCAAGTATCCCAGCGTTTATTGCACCTGCTTTTCCGATAGCTGTCGTTGCAACCGGAACTCCACCAGGCATTTGTACTATTGATAACAATGAATCCAAGCCATTTAGGGCTTTTGACTGAATAGGTACTCCAATAACTGGTAAAGTCGTCTTAGCAGCGACCATCCCTGGCAAATGAGCTGCTCCGCCAGCACCCGCAATAATCACTTTAACTCCTCTTTCTCGTGCTTTTTCAGCAAAAGAAAACATATAGTCTGGTGTTCGATGAGCAGAAATAACTTTTTTCTCATACGAAACCCCGAATGCTTCCAATTCCGAACAGGCATGTGCCATTGTTTCCCAATCTGAAGTACTTCCCATAATCACTGATACTAAAACAGACAATAAATCCGCCTCCTCTATTTATTACCTTAATTTTATCAATAGAGATTCAGAGTGTCAAAGGAAAAATCGAATGTTATAAAAATAAACAAAGAAATCGTTCGTGTTTAAACAAGATAATAGTTGTTTTCTTATTGATTTTTCACCACTTATTTCCTATTATATATTTATAATCTTTGCATTAGACAATAAAATCTACATAAACACAAATTCCGAAATGAGCCAAAAATTCTGTTTTTTATCTTATTTGGCAGAAAAACGGGCGAGTCAAAAGTAAAAAAACATTTATTTCATCTCCTAAAACCGAGCAAACGCCGAGAGCAGAAGCAACGCTTATTTCTTGGCGTTAAACACCGCAGTTCCCCACTTTCATTAATAGAATTTATTTATTTTTCCTAACCACTATTTTTTTGAACCTGATTCAATTAAGTTTGGATCACGTCTCCATATGTCATTAGCTATTATTTCGTTTCTAGTTTAATAATTTTATTTCTTCAGCTTTGCTAAGAACTCGCTTGTAAAAATCTACTTAGTTTGTTCTTTGATTTTTCATCCCATTAAACACTACATTTAATATAATAGCGGTCAAACTACTCATAACAATCCCATTTCCAGTAAACATTCTAACCGTTTCTGGAAACTGATTAAATAGTTCAGGGAAACTATTGAATCCTAAACCAAAACCAATAGAAATAGCAATAATCAGCAAATTTTTATCGTTATCAAAATCAACTTTTGACAACATCTTCATGCCCTGCACAGCTACCATACCAAACATTACTAGCATACCGCCCCCCAAAACAGGTTCAGGAATAATTTGAGCAACTGCGCCAACTTTAGGTAACAAACCTAAAGCAATCAAGAAAAATGCAGAAAAATAAATAGGTCTGCGTGTTTTGATTCCTGAAAGTTGAACTAAACCAACATTTTGAGAAAAACCAGTATATGGAAATGTATTAAATATCCCACCCAGAATAACAGCTAATCCTTCAGCTCGATAGCCTTTTTCTAGTTCTTTTTTACCGATTTTTTTTCCAACAATATCACCTAAAGCAAAATAAACGCCCGTCGATTCAACCATACTTACAATCGAAATAATGATCATCAACACTATTGAAGAAACATCGAAGGTGGGTTTACCAAAGTAAAACGGTTGTGGAAAATGGAACAAAGTAGCTTCGGCAACGGGATTTAAGTCTACTTGACCCATTAAAGCTGCCAACAGAGTACCACCGACCAAACCAATCAAAACTGCAATCGATTTTATAAATCCTTTTCCCCATACTTGAACAACAATAATCAATAAAATAGTAATAAATGCTAACAATAATTGAATCGGATCACCAAAGCTTTTATCCAATAGATTTCCACCACCCATTTTTTGAACAGCTACAGGGATCAAGGTCAATCCAATAACTGTAATGACAGTTCCAGTAACTAAAGGCGGGAATAATTTTTCTACTTTTGAAAAAACATTTGCAATCAACACAATAAAAATACCAGAAGCAATAATCGAGCCGTAAATTGCCCCAATCCCTTTATCGTTACCAATCATAATCAGTGGCGCTACAGCTTGGATGGCACATCCTAATACAACGGGTAAACCAATTCCACAAAATCGATTTACTGTCAATTGTAATAATGTTGCAATTCCACACATAAAAATATCGATAGAAATCAAGTAAGTCATTTGCTCTGAATTAAACCCTAGTCCAGTCCCAATCAAAAGTGGAACAGCAACTGCACCTGCATACATTGCCAAGAGATGTTGTAAACCTAGTACAGCGGCTTTACCGTTCTCTTTTTTTTCGATATCACTCTCTGGCTTTACACTATTTTTCCCCATCAGTTTAGGCATCTCCTTCAAGAAATTCAATTTGGCCATTTTTTAACGAACTGATTCGAGCCAAAGAGACAACGCGCATGCCCATTTCTTCTAACAATTGTCTACCATCTTGAAATGATTTTTCAATTACGATACCAATGCCATCTACTTCTGCTCCAGCTTGAATACATAGTTCAACCAAACCTTTTGCTGCTTGTCCGTTTGCTAAAAAGTCATCAATAATTAATACTTTATCTTTTTTAGTAAGAAACTTTTTTGAAATAGAGACCTGACTAGTAACTTGTTTCGTAAAAGAATAAACAGAAGCAGTCACCAATTCTTCATTCATCGTCAAACTTTTAGATTTGCGAGCAAATATCATTGGAACTTTCAATTTTTGAGCAGCAAACAAAGCCGGTGCAATTCCAGACGCTTCAATCGTTACTACTTTTGTAATTCCAGCATCTGAAAATACTTCGGCAAATGTAAACCCAATTGCAGCCATCAAATCAGGATCTACTTGATGGGTGATTAAACTATCAACTTTTAAAACACCTTCCCCTAATACTTGTCCATCACTTTTAATTCTGTTAACTAACTCTTTCATCTAATTACTCCTCTTCTAGTTGCATTTCTTCCTTAAAAAACAAAAAAAGACCCTTTTTACGTAAGCAAAAAAGGGTCGTACTCTTTTTCACTTATAGACCAACATTTACGGTGTTGGGTAGAGACGGTCATCCATATTATGACCATATATAAGTTTATCTTTTTATTTATACAATAGTATAAAACTATTTAAATATCAATTGAATAAAAAAATATTCTAAAATTATAGTGTACTGAGGGACAAACTATTAAACTATAGCATTAATGTGGTTTTTCTTGATCACGATATTTAGTCATTTTTTTACTAAACAATTCTCCATTTGTTGGCGGAGTATAGGTTATAGCGTTTGCACCTGCATCAATCGTTTCTTTGATTGATTCATCTGTTGGTCCACCTGTAGCGATAATTGGTAATTTCGGATATTTTTTTCGGAAATGGGCTACTGTTTTGGCCGTATCTTTCCCCGCGCTAATATTAATCATGGTAACACCTGCCGCTAGTTTTTCTTCCAAAGGTGTATACACTGACGTTACCGTACTAACAACTGGAATATCTACTGCTTCACAAACCATCTCAATCGTTTCAACAGGAGTAGGACCATTTAAAACAACACCTATTGATCCTTGGGCTTCAGCAAATAGACTCATATATGCTGAACGCATGCCTTGAGTTAATCCGCCACCTACTCCAGAAAAAACTGGAATATCAGCCGCTTCAATGATACTTTTAGTAATTGCAGGATGAGGTGTAAAAGGATATACTGCTATGACTGCATTCGCATCCGTATTTCGAATAATTGCAATATCTGTAGTAAAAATAATTGAGCGAATTTTTTTCCCGAAAATTCGAATACCACTTGCTTGACTAATAATTCTCGGTACACGTACCAAGTCTTGTCTTAAATCTGTTTCAATTTCAGGAACCCATTTTTCTGTCATAGTTAGTAACATCCTCTCGACTAATTTTATTATTTATCGTATTGATCTAAATTGTAGGTTTCAATCACATTGATGACTTTTTCCGCATAGGTAGGATCTGTCGCATACCCTGCATCTTGCAACGCTTGAGCTGCCTCAGAGTATTCTGCAGCTAAGAGCACTGATTCATAGAGTCGCGGATTCCAAGTCACACCATTGACAAATAATCTTGTATGGTCATCCATCGATTCTTCCCATGTATCATAAATTTTAAAATCTCCCTGGATTGTTACCCAAACTTCATTGATATATTCTTTCGTTTCTAAATTGATTTTCTTCTGATCACCATATGCCTTGATTCCAAATAAATTATTATATTGTGAAGCAAGCGTACTTTGTCCCCAGTTTGATTCTAAAATTGCTTGCCCAATAATAATACTTGGTAAGACACCATAAGAACTTTGAAGTTCTTTCGCATGCGGAACAAGTCGATTGATAAATTCTTTTTGAGTTAACTGCTCTTGATTTTCACTGCTTTTAGTAACTTTTTTGGGCTCCACGTTATCGGATAATACAATGATTGACAAAATAAACACTGCACCAACAATCAGCATACCTGCAAGTATCGCTGGTAACATCGCATTTTTCTTTTTTTTCTTATAATACTTTTTTGTCATAGATTCCCTACTTTATTTGTTTTTTCATATGTATCGTTCTTCCATAATTGAAGCTATTTTAATACATTTTTTTATATAAACTAATCCTAATCAATCAGCAGTTGATTCAGTTGTTGATTGACTTGTTAGAGTCGAACTTGTGCTGCTAGTTGATTCAATTGATACTGAACTACTTTCACTTGTCATTGTCGTTGTTGTACTCGTTTGATTTTTATCATTAGAGTTGGTTTTTCCAAATAAAACGAAAATCACTGCACCAATCACTATGATAACTGACAAAATTCCTAAAATTTGTTTCATAAACTACTCCTATGATCACTTATTCACCAACATACGTTTCTGTAAGATTCTCATTGACCCAATCTAGCAATTCCATTTTTGACCCTTCTAATTGTGGTTGTAATACAGAGGGTAATCTAAAGGTTACAATATCATCAAAACCCCATTCGCCATATGCAACCATTACTTTAAGATGAAGAGAAAGTTGTTCTCTACTCTCATCTTTGTTTTCTTTAATTAATTCGACCACACCAGCTGATGTTTGAAGCCATTTTTTAGCAATCAATGTTTTCAACCGTTTATAATCCGATACAGCAATATTTCTTTTTTCTGGAAATAAAATTGTTTGCCGTAATATTTTTTGTGTTAGCATCCATTCGTAATCCGTGAAAAGATTTTTAATTTTTTGCATTTCTTCTCCACTAAGATTTACGTGTCCATTTTTCCAATCAAACCATTTTTCCTCAGACAACTGTAAATATTCCTCATAAAACGTTCTTTCCGATTCAAATTGCTCAATAATAGCGTCAATAATAATATCTATATATACTTGATGCATCATAAATCGCCTCCTTTATTCATTTTACTTAAAATAAGCAAAAAAAGCATCCTTTTTAGTCTCTAATTGAATTTTTTTTAATAAACTACTGCTTTTTTTCTTTTTATCAATTTTTTTTATGATCAAAATAGTCCTCTCAACTTGGGAAGTCATGTATAATAAAGATATATCTACTTGCTAGGAGGAATACATTTGAATAATTATCAATGGGGAATTATTGGTCTTGGAGATATCGCAAACCAATTCGTTGAAAGTTTCCATCAAGAAAATAGTTCTATCGCAGCTGTCGCATCTCGAACACTGGAAAAAGCTGAAGCATTTGCTGAACGGTATAAAATTCCCAAAGCTTACGGCTCGTATGATGATTTATTAGCCGACGAACAGATAGATATCATGTACATTTCAGTGCCAAATAAACAGCATTTTTCACATATTAGTAAAGCACTAGAAGCAGGTAAACACGTCCTTTGTGAAAAAGCAATCACTATGAATCATTTTGAACTTAAACAAGTAATGGCTTTAGCCCAAGAAAAAGACCTAGTTCTTGCCGAAGCCATGACAATTTTTAATATGCCTTTATATAAATCCTTGCGTCACCAAATAGATACTGGTAAATTTGGCAAACTAAAAATGATTCAAGCCCCTTTTGGCAGTTATAAAGAACCCGATCCTAAAAATCGTTTTTTCAATCCTGATTTAGCAGGTGGAGCGTTGCTTGACATCGGTACCTATGCTGTTTCATTTGCTCGTTGGTTCCTTAATGCACAGCCTCATGTTGTTGCTTCAACTATGACTCCTTTTTCAACAGGAGTTGATGAACAATCAGCAACCATTTTACAAAATACCTTAAATGAAATGGCGACTATCACACTGACTTTCCAAGCGAAAATGCCTAAAAAAGGTATTGTAGCGTTTGAAGATGCTTATATCACGATTGATGATTATCCTAGAGCTGATCGTGCTGACGTTTTCTACAATGACGGAACAACAGAAACCATTATTGCTGGTAGTGAGTCTCAGGCGCTAAACTATGAAGTCACCAATATGATTGAGATTATTGAGAAAAAGCAAGCCAATACTTCACTTTATTTAACCAATGATGTAATTAAGTTGTTAGATGAGATGCAAAAGGCTTGGCATTCAAGTAATTAAAATAACTAATAAAAGCGGAAATAATTCGACGAACACATCGGTTATTATTTCCGCTTTTTTTTGTGAATTAGAGCTATGATTCGGATAAGAAACCTCAGGACTTCTTACTCTCATCTATACAATTAGCCAGTTAGCTAAATTTAAACAGCTACTCTTTTGCTACTCGATAAATTATTTTTCTTTTTTCGTACTCGTTTTTTTCTTCTTGTTACGTTTCAATTGTTTTTGCTTTTGTTGTCGTTCAAGTTCAGCTTGATGTTTTTTCTTTTGCACGATGATCCAAACAACTAAGGCAATAATAATTAATAATAGAATCACACCGCCAAGAATAAAATAGATTAAATTATTGTTTGACTCTTCTTCTAACTCAACCGCTTCTTTATTAAATTTTTCAGCTTCATCTGCTTTAATTTCAAATTCTTTTTCAAAATCCCATTTTTCGCCACTTGATTCTACATGCATCGTTAAACGATATTTCCCTGCTTTAAATGCTTTATTGTTCAAAGGTACTGCATAATCAAAGTTTGAGTTTGGTGCCATACTTAAATCTGATTGTTTTTGCTGATACAGTACTTCGTTACTACCTGATGGATAAATTTTAGCATCAATGGACATTTTACTTAAAATTCGAGCAGTAGGATTTTGCAAATTAGCTAAAACGACATTGCGATAATTTCGTTGACCAGGCTTAACATCAAAAAGTTTAAGATCTGGTTTGATTTCTGTATCATTTTCGGAAAGTCTAACCCCAATCACATAAGCAAATTTATTTTCGATTTGTACGCCTGTTTCGGTGCTCTTTTTATCGTCACTATCTTTTTGTTTAAAATGTAACCCACCTAAAATAATTCCATCAAAAGGATTATTCGGAACCGTTACTTTAACTTGAATCATTTTACTCTCATTAGCCGCTAATTCCACTTCGTTTTCCGTTTCAGCAAGCTTAGAAAATGGATATTTTAGTGACGGATCAAGTTTGGGATCTACTTCACTATAATCGATTACACCATTTTTATTAGTGATTGCCGTGTTTGCATTGACTAAAACAGTAACAGCTTTATTTGTATTATTTCTTAAAGCTACCTCTAAATCCTGAACCTCACCCGGTTTGACTGTCAAATCGAAATAGGTCTTATCCTTATCTCTTTGATTATTAGGTATTTTTGCTTCTACTGAAAAGCTCATTTCTTCTGCAAAGGCTACTTTTCCATCTGAGTAAAAAAATAATGCGCCTAAAAAGAACACACCTAAAGCCAATAAAGATTGTTTTATTTTCATTTTTTCCTCCTACTTAAGCAACTACTTTTAATAAATGAAAAATATACCTAGTCTCTCTTTATTTTAGTAGTTTTATTTTTCTATAGCTTCAATAATAATCAAAAAACAAAATAATTGCGTTTTTAAAATAAGTTATTTTAAAACAATAAAATGATTACTTCGCTATCTTGAATATATTTTACAATAAAATCTAGAAAATCACTAAAAATTCGCCTTTTGAAAGATACAATTACTAAACAATTTAAGCAAAAAAATAAAATTAACTATTTTTGAAATAAGCCGAAATTCACCCAAAATTCAAAAAGTAATTTTCGAAAATCTCAGCTTATTCTCTCAAACCTAAGAATGTCTAAAACATAGTGAAGAGTACTTTAATAATTTAGCTGAGATTGGATTCATCCTATAAACATTTTATGGTTGAATCTCTCGGAAATAAGTCAAAATTGTTGTGAATGAAATAAACGACTATAGCACAATACCTACTTGGTTATCAAAAATTTAAAGATCACCAAGTAGGTTTCATTTAATGACAAAAAAATTCTTTCGCGTTTCTTGTCATTTTTGGAGAAAATTTCTTCTTGTTGCGATATTTTTCGAAGAACACTATAAGTCAGTGATAAATCGTATCTACTTATTTCTTAAAATTAATAGTGTTAACTCATAATAATTAGTATCTAGTAAAAAAACTATTAGTCCGCAGGAGCGTCAGCCAAGGTCCATGTCAAAGTAGATTTATAGGCTGCTCCATCTTTTGGTAATGCAGAAACAGGAACTGAGATTCTAACCCCAGCAGAAGGTAGGCCGTTTGCAGTTTGTAACAAAGCAGGGGCAGCAGTTGTTCCACCCCAAGCTAATGACCAAGTTCCTTGTCCCTTTCCAGCATCAGCACTAAAAACAGTACTTGAAGAACCAACGTTTGAAAGAATATCCATGTTATTATTCGTCCCAAAAGCTACAATTGTTGGTGTGAAAGCACTCATTTCTGAAGAACCAATCACATTTCCATCCGTTAAATAAATACTTGCTCCAGTCAATGTCGCTGGTGTTGCTCCTTGTGCTACATTTTGTTCTACAAATTCAGTTCCTGTTACACTCACGTTCCAGCCAGTGCCTTTTCCACGATTATCCGTCACTTGTAAAAATGGTGCCAAATTTTCTGTTGGGGTCGGGGTCGTCCCAATCCCAGGAGTAGCCCAAGTTAATGTAGTCGGTTGCGCATAAGCACTCATCGCAGTCCCTTTAATTTTTATATCACCAAAATGAAAATTAGAAATCCAGTTGATATTAAATGCTTTTGTTCCATCTCCACCAGATCCGTTATCTCCTGGATCTACTTCTTTATCTGGACCATCTGGATCCGTTGGGTCAACAACCTCTGGTTTTGTAGGGTCAACAGGCGTATCATCCAAACTAAACGTAACGTCTGCTTCGCTAGTCGCTTTAGGGTCATCTGCATAAGCAGCTGTCCCGATTGTTACAACTCCTAATATTACTGCGGATAAACTAATAAAATGTATTTTTTTCATTGAAATCGCTCCTTTTCTATTCAGCAGGCGTGTTGGTCAATGTCCAAACTAAATCTGTTTTATACATTCCTGCAACTTTTTTTGAAGAACCTGGTACAAAAAGACTAATACTCTTTTGTGTTTCAGCCACATCTTTTCCGAATAAAGACAACCAAGTTCCCATTCCTTTGTTTTCACCAGCTGTAATCACTGGTTGATTACCTTTACCAGGTTCGATTACAATTTGTGTAGCTGGTGTCGGTGCATAAGAGGCACCATCAGCATTCGGTGATTTTAATACGAGGTTTGAAAATGTTAATTTTGTTCCAGTTAAAGTATTAGCTCCGTTTGTAAACGGACTGCCTTGCTTAACGAATAATGTCCATCCTGCATTTTTCCCTGTATTATCTGTGACTTGTATATAGTTTGGTAAGTCAACAGGTTGATTTGAGCTATTTTGTGTATTTCTATCAGGCAATGCATAATAAGTCGTATCATTCCCTGTTGCCTTTTGATTTCCAAAAGCTATATTAGAAATATAATCAATACTCAAGGGTCCTTCAGTATGCGGATAATCGGGGTCGATTGGATCCACTGGTATAGTTGGATCTGTTGGATTTAATGGATTTTCACTTTCATCATTTTTTTGAAATGTTATTGTTGCATTACTTTCTCCTACAGATTCATCGGCATTAGCTACAATATTACCTACAAAAAGACCCATTAAAGAAAGTAACCCAAAACCAAGCAATATTTGCTTTTTCATCAAAATACTCCTCTCTATTCTAAAACAAAAGCAGAAAACTGAGAGAACCGACTAGGTAAATAGCTTATCGATTCTCTACGTTCATTACTAACCATCATAATATAATTCAGGTATAGCTATTGCTTTTAGTTCATCATTTGTCTTAATTTTTTTATTGGAAAAGTAATTAATTTGCTGGCGCATCCACCAGTGTCCAAGTCAAATCAGCTTGATATTTAGTATTCACTTTAGGTGTTGAAGTACTTGGTACAGTAAGTTTTACCCCTTGATTTGCTTGGTAAGTCGTTTTATCTGCTGTCGCTCCCCAAGTCACTGACCAAGTTCCTTGTCCTTTGTTGGCATCCGCTGAGAACACTGGAACTCCTTGAGCACCTGCATCTAATATATCTGTTGTACCAGCAGCATTTAATGCAACTGGAGCAATTGAATCAGGAGATGTATCTACTCCAACAATTTGAGCTCCACCTAAGAAGATCTTCGCTCCTTTTAAAGTTGTCGTAGTTGGATCACCATTTTCATCTAATTCTAAAAACTCAGTTCCACTTACGCTCACATTCCAACCCGTCCCAGTCCCACGATTATCGGTCACTTGCAAGAACGGTGCCAAATTCGAAGTCGGAGTAGCACCATTACCACCTTCTGCTTCTGATTTCCAAGTCAAAGTAGTAGGTTGTGCCCAAGCTTCCATTCCACTACTAGCTAAATTAATGGTGCCAAATTTAAAGTTGGAAATCCAATTGATATGGAAACTTTTCGTACCTGAACCTCCTGATCCTTCGCCTGGATCGGTACCTGGATCAACAGGAACTTCTGGTTGATCTGGATTAGTTGGATCCACAACCTCAGGATTGGTTGGATCGACGGGGGTATTATCTACGGCAAAATCAACTGTTGCTTTTGAATCGGCAATAGAATCGGCGAAAACAGTTGTTGCTCCAGCACCTAAAATTCCTACACTCAATAAACTAGCTGTAATCAATTTGATTTGTTTCATTTTACATTCTCCTCTCATAACCTCTATTGTCTTTTATGTTTTTTTCTATTTCTAAAATATAGGTAAATAACAACTACTATAAGAATAATCCCAATATATGGAATACTTTTTGTAACCATTTCTCCCATGTTCGGATAGGTTGTTTTACCATTATTGGTTGGCTTCGTTGGCTGCTTTGAATTATTATTTGGCGGTATATAATCATTTTCAAAATAAATACCTACACTGCTACCTGATTGATTTGAATCAGCAAAAGTTTTAGCGGGAAAACCGAAGCTAATAAACAAAGCAATTAGTAGCATAGTTACTACTATTTTGTGTTTTTTCACTTGTTTTCCCTCCTATTCCTCAGGTGCATTAGTCAAAATAAAATCCACCGTCGTACTGTATTGCGCATTTTTATCAATCGCTCCTGGAGGAACTTTTAAAAAGAAACCATTACTTTGATCCCATGAAATAGTATTTTCTACCTCAGGATTTTCTTTCGTATAAATTGTCATAAAACTATCATTTAAACTTTGAGTAGCCGCCCCTTGTTTCACTTGAAGGGTCGCACCTCGCAATTCCTTGACCGATCCAGGAATACCTGTTTGAAACGGCTCACTCACTTTCGCTTGGATAAGCCATGGACTTTTCTCAGAACGATTATCTTCTACTACCATATTCCAACCAGTATCTTCTCTACTTAGGGTTTGGGTATATGATTGAATGGTCGCATTAGTAAAGTTCAATGTTGGAGTGATACTTGTAATATTCAAATCAGGTCCTGTGGCAATGACCGTAATCGAATAAGGATATCTTAAAAATTTCTGATTTGCTGCAGTAGCATCAGGATTGGTTGCTGTTGCGACTGAAATCACACCAGACGAACTCTCTCCTACACTCAAATTAAGTTTTGGATACGTTACAAAACCATTTACTTTTATATTATCCAAATATTCTTGCGAAATAGTAGAGTTCGTTACATCAAAATAATCACTTAATTGTTGATAAGTTTGATCATAAGCAGATTCCGAAGCTGTATCACTTACTAATAACGATTTATCGATTGTATCTAAATGATCAAAAAATAATGGTTGATAACCATCGGGCGTAATGACTGCGAAAATTGTACTATCTCTTGGCAAGCCCTCGATTGGTCTTATTGGACCCTGACCATTTTGGAATAAACCACGATAGCTTTGATTTTTAACATAAAACTTAATAACATCGCCATAATTGACCTTTAATACGCCTTCTGTCCCCCATTGATTGATCACCTGAGCAGGTGTTTGACTGCCTAATGCTTGAAAAGTTACATCGTTTTCAGAATTAGGACCATCCGATACTGCTTTAGCATTTACTTGCCCAGTTGCTTGCTCAGACATATCATAATAAGTTATTTGATAAAGCGGATCATTCGGTGCGCTACTATTAAGCGCTGTACTTTTTTGCGTATTAGTGATATTTCCGTAACTTGAAGATAAATACGGATTTCCATCACTATCCTCATGAATTGTAATCGCCATCGTTGACTCTTTATTGAGAACATTGGTGCCACTTCCACCTAAAACAGTTGTATTTCCCCACGTTACGGAATATGGAATCACTATATCTGCACTATATTGGCGACCTTCTTGTGTAGCTGTAACAGTAACTGTTGCATTCCGTGTACTTGAAGTTGTAACCGTACTCGTATCAATTGAATCATTAAGTTGAACTTGATAATCAGTTACAGCAGAACCTGCTATTTGAACATCTTTGACCCAATTTTTCAATGTTTCTTGACTAAAATCCGCTAATCTTTCCCCGACTGTAAAACTTGGAGCTGTATCTGAAGCTTGTGCCGTTAACGGATTATCAATCATTCTAATTGGAATAATTGCTGAAACTCGTTCATCACTATCCGTTACTCGTATCGTACCTGAAGTACCGTTAGGAAATTGACTAAAATCAACCTCGGCATTTGAAAACGACCACAAGCCATTTTTGTCTGTAGTTGTAGTAAAAGTTTTACTGCCTATGATCATGGTTACCGTCCCATCAACTACTTTTGAACCAGAGATATCACCATCTGGCGTATAATAAATACTTGAACCATTGACTTGACTATACGTATTGATAACATCATAGATTCCATTTGTTTGATAGAACGCAGAATCCATTATTAGTTTTGGTAAATCAATATCATTTGAAATACGACTGTAACTATTTATATCAAATTGAGAGGCAATACTGGTTGGGTTTGAAGTAATCGTTCCTTTATTGGAACTATAAAAATTTGCAACATTTACAAAATTGACATTTTCCCAAATTTCTATAGGATTTCCAATTCCTAAAGAAATTTTATCCCAAACTGCTAGATTAGAATTTTTTATATTTAAATTACTTCCGCCTCTATTATTGTATGAATAGAAAAATACCCCATTACCAAAGAAACGAATATCGAATACTTTTGGTGTATCAATATTGATATTTGTAGCATACGTATAAATAGTTCCACGACCAACATTGGTTCTGGCGGTCGTAGCAATTTTGAAAGTCGATTGAGGATCTGCATTAATTTCAGCAAAATCACTCGGTGTTCCTGAACTACCAGCGACTTGAGAAGCAGTCGTTCGTAACGACGTCCCAATTGCAGTAGCATCAAACACAGCATTTTGCTTTACATTAATTTGTGCGAAATTCCCGACATTATTTGAGTAGGCACGATTACTACCTGTTGTATTATTATCATTTTTCAAAATAACTTGGGCATTTTCATTAACATTCAAAATTCTCGTATTGGTTCCAGATACATCACGATACCCATCAAAACTCAAATTAATCCCGCCATTACTTCTAGCTCGATCCCCTGGATTACCATTTGCTGAAGTATATCCATTAAAAATACCGTTAAAATCCATATTTAATGCACTGACATTAAACTGATCATTGGTCAAACTAACCGTACCATTGAAAATCGCTTTACTTCTTCTTCCAAAAAAGAAACCGCCTGTTGAAGTATGCGAAAGATTTTCAAAAGTAGCGACTAAATTCGTACTTGTATTCGTTGCTAAGAAAAAACCAGGTCCTGAAACTCCAGTATTCGAGGATGAATTCCCCATCCCTCTAGAATCACCACCAGTTATCGAACCATTTTTTATAATGACACTAGTTACAGCTGCACTATTAACAATTAATTTTCCCGAGGTAGTAGCACTTGAAGCTGTTGTAGCAGTAATCGTATGTTGATTCAAATCAAGCTCTTTGTTTGCAGGAATCGTTATTGCTTTAGTAAGAGGAATATTCTGAGTTAGGATATAAGAACCAGCTGTCGTACTAGTTAAGTTATCAATTAAATCTTGTTCAGATGTTATCTCAACCGGATTAGCCAACGCAACGATTGCTTTACTTTCTTTTGAAACTACACTAGAAGATTCCTTGGAGTCACTAGTTTTAACATTCTCTTTCGGTTTTATCTCATTTTCATCTATAGAACTAGTATTTTGTTCGCTAGTTGACTCACTTAACGAATAAGTAGTTGTAGTTGTAAGAGGCGATTGTATTTCACTAGAAGAAGTGATTGTTTCTTCTTGAGCTTCAATAGGTTCATTAAAACTAATTACCTTAAAAAAAAGAAATAAAATCAATAAAATTACTATTTCATAACATTTTCTTTTCATATTCTTCTCCTTTCCTTCATATTTAGTTCATTAATTACCCATAGTTTATTTTAATCTACATTTTTTTTCAAATAATAAGTATTAAAATATTCAAAGTAATAAAAAGCGATAAATTAAGCGCATTATTTAAATAAACAAGATATAATAGTCAATTTCTGAAACAATAAATATACCTATATTGACTTAGAAACACTAGAAAAAATGATAACTAACGGCGGAAAACAGTAGAAAGCATACGTAACATTAATCCAACTTATTATTCATTACTAAAAACTTTTTTTGTTAAGAAAAATACAATTATGAGTATTTTTAATTTAGTTTTTAAAATAAAAAAAAGAGACTTTAATCAATTTGTTGAACTGATTTAAAGCCTCAATAAATAAAAAGAGAGATTTTTTTTATATTACAAATTATTTAATTGAAAACTAAGCTAAATTTGTGATTTTTTTCTTAATTAATTCATCTGAACATTATTATCAACTTATTGTAAACTAATTTTTATATTGTTGTTTTGAGAATTCTGACTTTATTTCAATAAATGCTTGGAAAATTTGTAAAAATTGAAATAAGTTTGCACGGTTCTCAAATTCTGCACGAGATTTTGGTAATTCTTTTTCTTTATATTCTTTGTATACAAAATCAATTTTATTCAAAATCACTGTACCATCGTTACTTTCAGAAAATGTAGTGGCGGTTAATTCTAATAATTGCCGAATATTTGTTACTTGCTCTGATTCGACTGAAATTTTTTGTAAAATCATCAGCATTTCGGTTAATAAACTTCTTTGAATTTTGCGCATAGTAAAATATTCTATGTAATAATAATCGGGTGAAACTAATTGATTCTCGGTATGTTCCTTTGCCCACTGTTCACTTTTATTAATTATACTTTTTAATTCATCACACTGACTAATCAATTGAAATTCCTGCTGTTCTTGGTTCAAGTATTCAGCCATTCTTGTAAGAATTTCGCGAAACATTTCTTCAATTAATTGCTGGTCTTCTTTTAAGCGTTGTTCAATGTTTGGCATGTAGCTGTTCACTACTAGTGCAAAACCAACTCCAATAACCATTAAGAGAAATTCATTTTGAATAATTTGCCACGAAAGTGTATTTTCAATCCAATAATGTGTCACTAAAACTGAACTTACGACAATCCCATCTGATAATTTAAAATAAACAGCTACTGGAATAAACAAAAGTAAATAAATACCAAAAGCTATCGCATTAAATCCAATGATTGAAAAACAAATGAAGGCTATTACTGTAGCGATAGCAAGTGAAATTAAACGATAAAAACCAGTATAAATTGAGGTCTTTTTTGTATTTGCAACACTCAGAATAGCAATAATTCCAGCCGAAGTTGGATAAAGCAAACCTAGTGATTGTGCAACTATTGAAGCTAATGTTGCACTAATTGCTGTTTTAACTGTTCGTAACCCTATTTTCATATAAAAACTCCTTACATTATTCTTAATCTTTTCATCTAGCACTAGTAATTTTACCTCTAATTCGGTTATGATTAAATAAAAACATCTTGCAAAAATTATTTTAGGAGAGAATGAAAAATGAAAATTGGCCCCTTTCGGTTAGGAATGCGGACAACGAAAACGGCTCTAGCCGTCATGATATGTATTTTTTTGTTTAAAATTTTAGATCGTGGGTCCCCAATGATTGCGGCTTTAGCTGCTGTATTTTCCTTAAGGCAAGACCTTTCAACAAGTTTATCTTTTGGTAAATCAAGAATATTAGGAAATACTTTAGGTGGTTTTTTAGCCATTCTATACTTCTTGGTTCAAGGATTATTTGTTCATGATTTTTTAGTAGAACTATTCTTTTTACCATTTTTAGTGATTGTTGTGATTGTAGTTTCAGATGGAATTAATAATAATTCAGGAATTATTTCTGCGATTGCGACATTATTACTAATTTCTTTAAGTATTCCCCAAGGCGAATCTTTTTTATTCGCTTTATCACGTGTGATTGATACGTTCATTGGAACTTTTATCGGGATTGCTTTGAATTTCTTTGTAAAACCCAAACCAATAGAAGAAAAAAATGAAATCGATGAAGATCTCGCAACGCTTGAACTAAAAGAAAAAGAGCTAGAAGAACTCAGAAAAAAAGTTCAACTAAAAATTGCCAAGAAAAATGAAGCAGATAAATCTGACCCCCCAGCTAACGAGTAATAAAGCTTTGAACTAATAGCTATCACAATCGAACAGAAAAAATAAGTGCATTTCCTAGCAAACAAAGATAGGAATTTGCACTTATTTTTGATTTCAAATAAATTTTCAAACAACGTTTTTAATTCGTTTTATTCTTCAGTATTTTTCTCATCGTTGTAAAAATGAACATTACTATTCGTTCCTTTTTTCGAGAAGTTTTCAATCAATTCTTTCACATCAAGACCTGTTGTTTCTTTTAACGTTTCTTGCGTGCCCGCTAATAAGTTAGTTGCATAATTAGTAATTCGATTTGCTCCTGAATTTTCATTTCCTGAGCCAGTATCAACAACAGAAATTTTATCAATATTTCCTAATGGCTGAGCCGCTTCTTTCATTAATTGAGGCAACATTTCCATCACCATACTTAGAACAGCTGCTTCGCCATACTCTTTAAAGGCATCCGCAATTTTTTGTTTTGCTTCGGCTTCCGCTTTACCACGAGCTAAGATTGATTCTGCATCTGCTTGACCAGCTAAGCGTGTTTGATTTGCTTGTGCTTCTGCTAATGATTCAACACGGAAACGTTCCGCTTCTGCTTCTGCTACTTCACGTGCTTTATGAGCCAATGCTTCTTGTTCTTTTGAGTAACGATCCGCATCTGCTTTTTTCTTCACTTCTGAATCATATTGTTTTTCACGTCTGATGATTTCTTTTTCTTCTAATTCAATTTGTTTTTGACGTTCAATGACTTTAACTTCCATTTCTTGCGCTACTACTTGTTGTTGCGCTTTCGCCGTTTCAAGGTTATACGCTTGGTCGGCTTTCGCTTTAGCAATATCTTGTTCTTCTTTATAGATTGCTAATTTTAATTCTTTTTCTTTAGACGCTTCCGCAATTTCGGTTTGACGTTCTAGTTCAGCTTGTTGTGATTCTTTTTCAGCTTGAGCCTTTTTGATACGCGTTTCTTTCAGTGCTTCTGCTTCAGCAATATCAGCATCACGTTTCACTTGAGCAATCCTTGGTTTACCTAAAGAATCCAAGTAACCATTTTTATCGCGAACTTCTTTAATAGTGAATGATACGATAATCAATCCCATTTTTGCTAAATCCACACTTGCCACTTCTTGAACACTTTGGCTAAATTTATCACGATTTTGATAAATTTCTTCAACTGTCATTGAACCCAGAATCGAACGTAAATGACCTTCTAAAACTTCACGCGCTTCATTTTCTAGCTCTTCTCTTGTTTTGCCTAAAAATTGTTCTGCAGCCGTTGCTATTTCTTCTACTGATGAACCAATTTTAATAATTGAAGTTCCATCACACATAACAGGAACCCCTTGTTCAGTATAAACTTCAGGTGTCGAAACATCTAATTTAATAGATAGTAAGCTGATTCGATTTGATCGTTGAAAGACTGGTAAAACAAATGCTCCCCCGCCTCTAACAATTTTTATCTTATTGCCACGTTCATCTGAATGAACATTTTTACTACCTAAATAACTCCCACTGATAATCAACGCTTCATCCGGTTTTGCTGTTTGATATTTTGAAACAAATACAATCATCAGCATCAACAAAATAACCGCTACTAAAACAATTGGTACTAAAATCCCAAATTCCATTTTCAAACATCCTCCTTTATATTTTTAAACTACTTTCATAAGGTATCACATAGCACACACGTTCTTTAATTTCAATAATTAATACTTGCTCCCCACGTTCAAGTTGCCGCTCTTGTGGCGTATAAAATGTTGCCGGGCGACTCATCGAACCAGTCACGCTTGAAAAGCTGATTTCGCCCATTCCTTTAACTGGTATCGGAGTAACAACTGTCGCAGTATTGCCTTCCATATCTTTTTCAGAAATCGAAATCGTGGACTCTGCGTTTTTCATTGGCATCAAAATATAGAAATTTAATAAAAAAACGACGACGGCACTAATTGCTGCGCTAATGATAAAGACTGTTAGATAACTTAACGTAAAAAAACTATTTCCGAGATAACCAAATAAAGAAGTGAAGGCTAACCAAGGTATAATCAACATCGGATCAATTGGTCCATCAAAATGAAATATATCGCCAAACAAAACCAATAGAAAAGCAATTACAGCACAGCCAATCAATACATAAATATAAATCGTGTCGATTGGAATCCCTTGAATCATTTTTCATCTCTCCTTTCGTCACTCAGTCAGCTACCTACCAAACCTTATTTTTTAATGCTGCTATCATCCATTTTAGCAATTTTCTTGTAAAAATAACAGAGCATTTTAATGATTTTTAAAATAAAATGACGAATTTTCTAATGAAATTAGTTCATCAAAAAATTAGCTTCTATTTGAACTTCTCTGAAACTAGAATGATTACTGAAAGAAAACTGTAAAAGATTTCAACCTTTAAGAAAAACTAGCTGGTTTCTCTTCACATCAACTCTCTATCCTAAAAAATACCGATCTACAAAAAGGTTAACTGTTTACGCTAACTTTTCGAGATCGGTATAAAATCTTTTTTTAAGTTTTCTTGCTTCTTTAAATATTGTTTCGCTAGCTGCTATTCTAATTATTCATTCGACTTCAATGCTTCAATCATATCCACTTTTTTCAGTTTTCTATGAATAATCAACATAACTAATAATGAGAAGATAAAGGTAATCGCAGCCGCATATAAATAGCTAAGCCAATTAATTGTTGGTGAAAACATTAGCATATCAACTTCCACGGTTTGAAGAACATAGCCATGAACAATTTTCCCGAAGAAACAACCAATTATAATCCCGATTAATGTTAAGGTAATATTTTCTCGATAAACATACATCGTCACTTCTTTGTTATAAAAACCTAAAACTTTGATTGTAGATAATTCGCGAACACGTTCTGATACATTGATGTTGGTTAAATTATAAAGAACAATAAACGCTAATAACCCCGAAACAATGATTAGAACCCAAATAACAATATTTAAACTGCCAATTGTATCGTCTAAAGCATCACTTAATGAAGATAAGAAAGTAACATTCAATACTTTTCCATTTTCCATCAATACTTTTCCAATCGTTTCTTCATCTTTGGTCGTTAATTTTTTATCAAATTTTAAAAATTCTGTATTATAAACTGGTTTCTGGTTGAAAATTTTCTCATAATACGTCGGTGACATATATGCATAATGCCCAGTATAGTTTTCCGAAATAGCAACAATTAACAATTTATACTCTTGATGATCAGCATTTTTAAGTGTAATATAGTCCCCTTTTTTATAATCAAAAAGTTTGGCCAATTTCTCGTTGATAATCACCCCTTGATCAGCTAGTTTATATGCTTCTTTTGTTTTACGATCTTTCAAAGAGATAAACTGATTGAGGCTCTCTGGTTTTTCTGGAACATAAATAGGAACATCCTGTGCCGTCTTTTGTTTATTTGTCGTAGTCAGTGTTTCGGTATAAAGAGGCATCACATCATTTAATTGCTTGATTTTCGCTAAAGAAGATTCATAGGATTCGGTTTCTTCCTTACTAGCATCCTCTTTAAAAGTCACAACTGCTTCATAATGCCAGATTTTATCAAATTGAATCGCAACAATATCAGAAATCGAATCTCTAATCCCAAAGCCAGTGATAATTAAAGCCATACAACCAGCAATTCCTAAGACAGTCATCAGCATCCGTTGCTTGTAACGGAATAAGTTTCTCGCTGTTACTTTTTGAATAAAGCTCATTCTGTTCCAAATAGGTTTAATTCTTTCTAAGAAAATGCGTTGACCCGCTTTTGGTGTTTTAGGACGTAATAAACTAGCTGGTGTGTTGAATAAATCAATTCTTAAAACGATCATTGCAGCACCTGCAGTACACAAAATAGCGACTAATAATGCCATCACGCTATAACTTAGGTACCAAGGGGTAACAAAGTTAGGAATATCATACAATTGTCCATACGCATTGAAAATAATCGTTGGAAACAAATAATAGCCTAAAACTAGTCCAATAATACTGCCACATAAACTAGCAGTCACCGCATAAACTAAAAATTTAAATGCAATTTGACCATTTTTATAACCTAGAGCTTTTAAGCTACCGATTTCCATTCTTTTTTCTTCAACCATTCTTGTCATTGTTGTCAAACTAACAAGAGCCGCAATCAGAAAAAAGAAAATTGGAAACACTTGTGCTAAGGAAGCAATTCGATTCGCATTCTCTTCATACTCCGTATATCCAGGGTTGTCATCTCGATCAAAATAATAGTAATCAGCTGATTTCAAATCAGCCAATTCTTGCCTTTTCTCAGCTAATTCTTTTTTAGCTGATTCTAGCTTAGGCTGATTTTCTTTTTTCTTCGCTTGAAATTCTGCTAAACCTTTTTCATACGCTTGTTGTCCTTCGACCAATTTAGCTTGTGCTTCGTCTAATTGAGCTTGTCCATCAATTTTCGCCTGCTCCAATTGCTCTTTTCCAGCAGCTAATTGTTGTTTTCCTTGGTCGATTTGTGTTTGTGCAGCTGCCAATTGATTTTCTGCAACCGTTAATTGATCTTGACCATTGTGATATTGATCAATCGCACTGTTAATTGAATCAATCGTCTGATTGATTGTCGCAATCCCTTGAGTAACTTGAGCTTGTTGCGATGATAGATTGTTTAATACGGCGTTGATTGTTCCCATCACTACAGCAATATTATTTTTGGTAGGGTCAGCAATCAACTGATTTACTGCATTTGTAACTTCAACTGGACCTCCTAACGCTTGAACAGAAGCTTGCAAAGAACCTGCTTCTTGACCGACTACTACTGGTAATTGATCATCAGGATATTTTTGAAAATCTGCTATAGATGACGCTAAAGTTTGATAACCAGCAGTTGCTTGTTCTAATTGTGTGTTAGTAGTTGAAAGTTCCGTTTTTTGCTGATACAACCCATTTAGAGCATTTTGGCCTTCTGTTACTTGATTGAACGCTGTTGCCAATTCATTTTTTTTGCTTTCCAGTACAACTCTTTGACTTTCTAGTTCAGCTTCACCATTGTTAAGCGTTTGTGCATTTTCAGCAAGCTCACTTTCACCAGCGGCAATTTTTTCTGCATACGTATTTTGCGCCTCTGTAAACTGTTGTTTGCCAGTTTCCAATTCTGCTTTACTTTTATCTAACGTTTCCTGTCCATCTTTTAATGCGTTTTCACCATCTGTTATTTCTTGCTGCGCTTTATCTAAAGCTTCTTTAGAATCTTCACGAATTTCTGCTACTCTTTGCTCTGGACGTTCTTTCAATGCTTTTTTAACTATATCGATTGACGTTTCACGTTCTTTTTTATAGGCATTTGAATAGCTATCTAATCCTTTGGTATTTTTAAATGTGACTAAGGCTTCAGTATAAGCTGACAAATCAAAGTCTTCCGCTGGCACTACTGCAAAAAAGTCCAATGATCCTTTTCCAATTGTTGTATTCCCACGAGACGTACTTTCTATATACTCTGGTGATTGAACAAAACCAACTACTTTATATGAGTTTTTCTTTAGTGCATGGTCTTTATTATCTTCATCAGATAACGTAACCGTATCGTTCAGCTTATAGTACCCATTCGTTTTAGCCAGTTCATCTAGCACAATTTCGCCACTTTTTTCAGGCATGCGTCCATCAACTAATAAAAAATTATTCAAACGCCTTTTTTGATCCGCATTATAGCTAATAAATTTCACTGAGGCATTTTTATCATTGATATTAATATCTTTTGTATAATTAGCTTGTACCTGATCAACTTCTTTGATGGCTTTTAGTTCATCAATATCTTTCGAGACCAATCCTAGTGAAGAAACGATACGAGCATCTGCTAAATTTTCTTTTTCAAAATAATTTGAAGCTGTCAATGTCATATCTGGACCCGTTGCCCTTAGACCAACGAATAACATAACTCCTAAAAAAATAATACCTAAAATCGATAAAAATCGTGTTTTGGATTGACTGATTTCTCTTAAACTGGTTTTCAATAATGCTGTCTTTTTCAACTTCTTCCACCTACCATTCTATATCAGAAACTGGTTTAGGATGTTCATTAATAGTCATACTACGAACTTTTGCATCATTTATTTGAATCACTCGATCAGCCATTGGAGCAATCGCAGAATTATGGGTAATAATAATAACTGTTGTCCCTGTTTTACGTGCCGTTTCTTGCAAAATCGTCAAAATTTGTTTACCAGTCTCATAATCTAAGGCTCCCGTTGGTTCATCACAAAGCAATAATTTAGGTCTTTTAGCAATTGCTCGAGCGATTGTTACTCGTTGCTGTTCCCCACCAGATAATTGCGCTGGAAAATTATCTAACCGATGGCCCAACCCCACAGATTCTAATACTTCTTTTGGATCCATCGCATCCGCCACAATTTGAGAAGCTAGTTCGACGTTTTCTTTCGCAGTCAAATTAGGGACCAAATTATAAAATTGAAAAACAAAACCTACATCATTTCTACGATAAGTAGTTAATTTTTTTTCATTAAATGTTGTAATATCAGTATCATCAATAATTATTTGCCCTTCATCACAACTATCCATTCCTCCTAAAATATTTAAGACAGTTGATTTTCCTGCACCACTCGGGCCTAAAATAACCGCTACTTCGCCCTTTTCCACGGAAAAAGTAATGCCATCATTTGCAGTAATCACGCTATCTCCCATACGATATCGTTTATATTCATTTTTCACATCAATATAAGCCATTAAACTTCCTCCTATTCTCACAAATTTTATCATAGAAAACTAAACAAGTCTGCAAAAGTATTCTTTAATTGATTTTGCATTTCTTTTTACTTCTTATAATGATAAAATGATTATTCGGTTGATTTCTAAAAGTATTTTATCAGTTAAATAGATTGTTGCCAATCAATTAAATGTGTCAAGCAGAAAAAACATTTTAGTTTATCCTTTAAAATCGAACAAAGGAATTAAAATCAATCAGAAAATTACTTCTAAAGCTTGATTCTTAGTAATTTTTGTTGAAAAATAAGGTTGGACTAAAAATTATGCTAATAAGCAACTAAGGATTTTTTAACATCCGTCGATTCAAGTTCTTTCTGAAATTTTCAATGTGGGGGAAACAAATGGATTTGCGATTCTTCCTATTCATGCTATAAAATTTTAATTATGCCCAAACAAAACTACTATCTTTTAATTTATAAAAAAGGAGTCTATAATGGCAAAAAAGAAAAAGAAATCTAATGTAAATTCAACAACGATTTTAATTGTTTCCCTGGTCGTGTTAATGCTAAGCGCACTTGGGATTCAAGTTCCAGAAATATTTGATACTTTGTTTGGCTCATCAACGGAACAAACTACAACTAAGAAAAAAACGTCTAGCTCTTATCAAAATCCTGGACCTTCCGAATTAGGACCTGCAACATTTTCCGCAGAAGAGTTAAAAGATAGTCCTAAAGGATGGATCACCTATCATTCACTAGATAACTTGGACAGAGCAACTGGCGCTGATGCTTTACTTAAACCTGAAATGGTTGGTACAGGGACTGCAGCCAACAGAGATATTCGACCAGCAGGTTTTATTTCTGGTGATGCGAATCATGCTAGAGGGCACTTAATTGGTAGACAAATGGGCGGTTCTGGTGATGACCCTCGAAACTTGACTACTCTCTATCAAAACCCAGTCAATACGCCTTTTATGACGAAGTATGAAAATCAAATCAGAAAAGCCCTTGATCAAGGAGAAACGATTCGTTATCGAGTCACACCTATTTATGAGGGAAACGAGCTATTATGTAAAGAAATTAAATTAGAGGCAAAAGGGTTAAATGCAGATACAACTGTCGATTTTGATGTGAATATTTTGAATGAAGAATAAGGAAGTGATTGCTGATGGATTATGAAAACATCAAGACTAAACTAGTAAATTCAGCGCCACAAACTTTTTTAACAGCCGTACTCGATTCTTCAGAAACCGATGATTTCTTTACGTTTAGTCCAACGATTAATAGCCAATTCAAAAAAAATTGTGGTTTTTTGGCTTCGGAAGAAACGATTTCTGAAAGTGATTTACTAAGTTGGCAAAATGAAGATTTTTTAGTCGTTGCTCAAACAATTGATGGGGATTATATTGCAGGAACAAAAAAAGAAACCATGATTATCCCTGCTTCCTTATATAGAAGTGATATAGAATCCTTTGATCTTCCGCTTTGTGATTTCTTTATCGCCTATTACAAAGGGAAAATCACCTCAACTATTTTACCAGAAAATTAATAAAAAAAGAAACAGAATCTGACGATTATCTGCCAGTCGCTCTGTTTCTTTTTTATTAATTTTGTCGTTATTAGTTTTCAGCTCTATAGCGTTCTACGCCATCTAAATAAGTAGCTTCTAATTCCATTGATGGATTTAAAACGATAAAATCAGCTTCTCTTCCCTGACTAATCATGCCACATGTATCATCAATTTTACAGCTAATTGCTGGAACTAAAGTCGCCATCATGATTGCTTGTTCCGGTGTCGCAATTTCCCAATCGACAACATTTTTGATTGCTTCTTTGAGTTTTAAAATGCTTCCCGCTAAGTTTCCAGATTCTAGACGAGCCGTTCCTTCAGCAACCACTACTGGAAATTCACCTAAGTTATAGTTTCCATCTGGCATTCCACCAGCCATCATACAATCAGTAATTAAAGCGACATGATCATGCCCTGCTTTTTCCATTAAAATATCTGCTGCATTTGGATGTACATGATGTCCATCACAAATTAATTCAGAAAAGACATGTTTTAATGACATCAATGCGCCCACCATACCAGGTTCACGATGATTCAAACCACGCATTCCATTATACGCATGAACAAAAACACTTGCTCCTGCTTCTACCACTTCAGTCGCCTCGTCCAAAGTAGCATTACTATGCCCTAAAGCTACGACAACTCCTTCATCAGTGATTGCCTTGACAAATTCTTTTGCACCTTTACGTTCTGGTGCCAACGCAATTTTTTTAATCAATCCACCAGATGCATTTTGCCACTCATAAAAAGTAGCTAAATCAGGATCACCAAAATATTCAGGATTTTGCGCACCCTTATGTTCTTCAGTAAAAAAGGGACCTTCAAAATAAATTCCTTGGATTTTTGCTCCTGGAACATCTCTATAAACCTCGCCAATTGTTTGAGCTACATCTTTCAAACGTTCTTTGCTAGAAGTTAGCGTAGTTGGTAAGAAAGAGGTCACACCACAAGATAATAAGCCTTCTGACATTGCTTTGATTCCTTGAGCATCATTATCCATTACATCATGATTTAAATAACCATGGATATGCGTATCAACTAAACCGGGAGCAATCCATTTTCCAGTCTCCTCGATCAAATTTACTTTTTCATCAGGTAATTCACGGTAAAATTCTCCAAATAAGCCATCAGTAATTTCTAAATACCCTGGGCCTTTGACATCACTTTTTAAAAAGAACTTTTCAGCAAAGATAAACGTTCTCATCTTCATCCTTCTTTCTTTATTTTTCTACTTTAAAAATACTATTAAAATCAAAATAAGTCAAGAATGGTGTAGACCTTTTATCCCGAAATAAACATTCTTTTATAATTTATTTTATCAAATAAGTTTAATGGAAAAATCAATAAAAATACTATACAAAATAAAAACTTAGATTATTAAAAAAATCATTTCCCATCAAGTAATTGGATAAAACTTCAGTTATTACGCTCTTTTTACTGAATAAACTTAACAAAACATTCTAATTGCTCAATCATTTGCAGATACTCCTTAAATTCTTGCGGACTATTCCGATTAGTGAAAAAAATCACAAATAGAAATATTTAAAATTTTTATTTCTATTACGCCGCAAAATTTTACTACTAAACAAAAAATCTCTAAAAATACTCCTATTCTCTCTCTTATAATTGAATCGTTTCAATCATTTTCACATGCTCAGAAAGAGCTTGAAATTTTTTTGCTTCAAAACAATTGTCTTGCTTCAGATACACTTTACTTTGCAATTCAAAAATGTCACTTAAATAATAATAACTACTTTTTGATCTAGCACATTCAATGCCCTCATTAAGATAAGATTTTGCTTCTTCCAAGCGATTATGAAAAAACAGAAAATCAGCATAATTATAAAAAACTTTAATTAGTTCATCATTTATACGCTCACTTGGTAATTTATAAAAATAATGGATACTTTGTTTCAAATGTTTTTCAGCTTCTTCATAATTACCTAAATAATGACATGTAATCCCTAAGCAACTAAGTAGCTGAATTTCAAAACTTGACAAATTGGGTTTATTTACTTGGTAAGTATAAGATAAACTTTTTCTCAAATACCCTAATGTTTTATCATAATTGTGATTTAAATAAAATTCACAACTTCCTAAATAGTAGAAATAACGTTGCCAATCTGTATCTAAATAAATAGTCTCTTCAATTGCCTTAGATTGAATATAACACAAAATTTCTTGGTATTTTCTATGGCGGTAATAATTAGCCAGTTCTTCAAAATTATGAGTCACCTTCAAAACTTCTTGCGATTTTAATTGCATAATTTGATCCATTGTCACACCAAGTCTTTGACAAATTTGTTGCATCACAACAACATTCGGTAACTCCTCATCATTTTCAATCCGGCTTAAAACACTTTGAGAACAGATATCCTCAGATAACATTTTTTGTGTTAATTTTCTATTCTTACGAATTTCTTTAATTACAGCTCCAAAAGTACTCAATATATTCACTCCTATGTAATTTTTTAAAAAAAATTGAAAAAAAGGTATGAAAACTATGTAATTTTACACGAATATGCGAATTCGCATTATGAATTTATTTTACTTTATTGCATAATATACTGCAAGAACAATACACGATACATATAGACAAGGTATTTCAAGCACTTAATTCAAAACGAGGGGTATTGATTATGATGAATGAAAGACAAATTAGTTTCAGTTGGGAAAAAAAAGACTATACAGGATATATTGAAAAGGAATATGAGAACTCGTTCCTAATCGTAGTAGCCGAACCTAGTCGTGACATGGAAGAAAAGTATACAAATCGGATGGTAATCAGTAAAAAAGCTTGCGAGCTTGCTGCTGAATAATCAAACCTTCCTTGTCTAAAATCAAAAAAGTACGTAACGACACAGAAAAGTCATTTGTCGTTACGTACTTTTTGTTTATTTTTGTCGATAAGTAGCTAAAAAGTCGGTTAGTTTTTCTGCAGTAATCATCAAATCTTCCATTTTTGGTAAGTAAACAATCCGGAAATGATCCGGTGTTTGCCAATTAAATCCGCCACCATGCACAAGAAGAATATGATGTTTGTGTAGAAAATCTAAAACAAATTTTTCATCATCATAAATATTGAATTTCGCACTGTCTATTTTAGGAAAAATATAAAAAGCTGCTTTGGGTTTTACCGCCGATAATCCAGGAATATCATTAATTGCATTGTAAATGAATTCCCTTTGTTCATAGATTCTGCCGCCTGGTAATAATAAATCATCAACACTTTGATAACCGCCTAAAGCCGTTTGAATGATTTGCTGTGATAATACATTCGAACAAAGACGCATTGAAGAAAGCATATTTAGTCCCTCAATATAGCCTTTAGCACGTGATTTGTTTCCACTTAAGACCATCCAGCCACAGCGAAAACCAGCTACACGATGAGATTTTGATAATCCATTCAGCGTAATCACAAATAAATCAGGTGCTAGGGTTGCAATCGGAATATGAGTAAGTCCATCCATCACTAAACGATCATAAATTTCATCTGAATAGATAATCAAGTCATTTTGTCTAGCAATCTCGACAATTTCTTGCAAAATTTCTTTTGGATATAGAGCGCCTGTTGGATTATTTGGATTAATAATTACAATCGCTTTTGTATTTGAAGTGATTTTTGATTTGATGTCGTCGATGTCAGGATACCATTCAGCTTGTTCATCACAAATATAATGAACGGGCGTTCCTCCTGCCAAAGATACTGAAGCAGTCCAAAGTGGATAATCGGGCATTGGAATCAACACTTCATCGCCAGTATTTAGCAATCCTTGCATACACATCGTAATCAATTCACTAACACCGTTTCCAGTGTAAATATCATTGATTGTTACATTCGGAAATTTTTTAAGTTGACAATATTGTTCAATCGCCTTACGAGCTGAAAAAATTCCTTTTGAATCCGAATAACCTTCAGAATTTCTTACATTCATAATCATATCTCGAACGACTTCATTTGGTGCCTCAAAACCAAATGGTGCTGGATTTCCTGTATTCAGTTTTAAGATGCTAACTCCTTCTTCTTGCATTCTATCCGCTTCTTCTAAAACGGGCCCACGAACATCATAACTGACATCATTCAACTTACTAGATTTTTCAAAGTTTCTCATACAAAATCCCTCATTTTTTACAAATTTATATTCTTTAAGTTACGCTACACTTGTTGAAAAAGCAATAAAAATTTCAATTTTTCAGAAAAAAAAACTCATTTCACTTATCCTATTTTTATACGAACAAAAACAGTGAAAAAGGACTATTCTGGTTTAAAAATTATAATTACGATATAATCAAGTTTATTGACTAGATGATAAAAATTTAGGCTTAACTTACTTATATTTTTTGAGAAAGAGGACTCATTATGATGCTGAAACATCCCATCACAACCATAAGAATCTTATTTATTGGTTATATTTGCTTAGTATTTTTTTTCTTCCATGCTAATTCACCCATCCGCTTTCTATTCATCGATAGCTTATTGGCTTATATTCCTCTAGAACTATTTTTTAGTCTAAAAAAAACAAAGCATCCAATGTTGAGCGTCATTTTAACCTTTTTGTATCTACTTTTTTTACCAAACAATGCCTACTTATTGACCGATTTGATTCATTTAAGCAGAATTACTTTTTATACGCAAGCGGGACCCATCATGACAGAAAATAGTTTGGCTTGGCTCATGTTTGCTCTAGTTATACTGGGCGTTTCTTGTCTTGTCTATTTAGGATTTCAAACAGAGGCAACTCTGTTAAATAAAATAAGTAGCACTCGAGCTTTAACAAAAAAAACACTATTTTTTAGCAAATTATGCTTATTCGTTATTGTTAGCGTTGGTGTTTTTTTAGGTCGTTTCGTACGTTTCAATAGTATTTCCTTATTCACTGAACCAGCCAAGGTTGTAGATTCTTTTACGGTCTTGTTTTCAGTTCAAGCATTTGTTTTCATTCTGCTGTTTTCTTTAATCCAGTGGGTACTGTTTGCTCTGGCAACAACAAAGTTCGCTTTAATTGAGGAAAAATAAATCAACTAGCATTTCGTTGCCAACCACATGCAACTATCGTTAAAAAACAGCATAAAAAAACAGTTGTAAGTAATTTGAATCCTTTCAACTGCTTTTTTTATGCGGACGATGGGATTTGAACCCACACGAGCTATGCTCACAAGACCCTCAATCTTGCATGTCTGCCGTTCCATCACGTCCGCTACAAGCCTAAAAAGTTAAACAGCTAAATTCTATCTTAAATTACGGCTTGTCTTTTGTCAATCCACTCCAAAAATAATCGGAAATTTCTGGCTTAGACTGACCAAACACTAATACAAAAAAACTCTTTTTGCTACAACCTATTTTACATTTCGTTTTTAATGTTTGTTTAAAGCTGCTCGAACCACCAGTATTCCTGAAGCAATCATCATTAATCCTCTAACTAATTTTACTGCATCTACTTGTTCTGATTTTCTTTTTTTACTCATCATTTATTCCTCCATCTTTTAATAGGTCTATTGTAAACCGCATAAAAGAAAAATACTAATTCAAAGAAGATTTTTTCTTAAATTTAATAAAATTGTAAATTACGTTTTACTAACGTACTAACTATTAAAAAAGCAGGGGAGATTTTGAGTTATTAACGTTCTTTTTGATAGTGAAATTTACTAACCAAACGAGTATATGCCTCCTCCACTTCGTTAGGGATGATTAACTCATCAATGTATTGCCGTCCTTTAGGACCATAGCCATCTATCTTTATCATTTCTAAGTCAGGGAATTTCGCCTAATACTAATGAAAAAAATACTCTTTAGACCACAGCTTATTTAAACGATTATCATTAAATATTATTTCTTTATCAAGTGTATACGATTGGAACAAATATAAATAAGCTGGGTAAAGGTCAACCACGCTTTCTTTAGCTAATTCAAAACCTATTTTTCTAAGATTTTCTTTTAAAAATCTTGTTGCATGCTCAGCGCCGCCAGTAATCATGATTTGTTTTACTTTTTTTGTTTGATACAACATAAATAGCTCATCGATAAGATAGGGTAACCTGTTCCCAGTTAAAATCCCTAAATCATCAGTTTCTTTCGCATCTTCTTACTCTACTAAAAATCTACTAACTATTTTTTTCGATAAAAAACTCTTCAAGGTACGACAAACTAAACGTAGTCTAGTAGATAATATCTTAAAGAATTACAATATTTTTTGTTCTATTGAAAAAAAAACGCACTTAAATTTAATTTTTGTCAATAGTTTTATTTTTAATTTGTTAAATTAAATTCATATTCTCTGAAATTCATTTTCGTAATCAATATTTATTAATAATTCCTTTTAAAGATTTTCAAACTGTAATCGAAAATTAGGACTAAGGCAATCGTCAGGCTGACTCCTATAATTAAGTTAAAAAAACGATAATAAACAAAATTATATCTGTTTGTTGTTGATACTAAACTAACTAAAAGAAGTACTAGTGGGTTAATGAATACATTAGCAACAGCGTAATTCCGTGGCATAAAATATTCAACACCTACATTTAAAGGAATCAACAATATAAGTTTGACAACGTTTGGGAAATCAAGAGTAATCAATAGAAATCCAACCATTAATCCTAGAATTGTTCCAATAACGCGGTGGAGTGAGCGCTCCTTTATTTTCTGAGTATTCTCTCCAGCAAGGACCGAAGAAGCCGATATCAATATCCAATGACCATTATAATCTCTTAGTAAATATGATAAATAAGCTGCTAAAAAGAGAATTGTCGAAAAATTGATGGCTTTAATAAATACATCTGGGAACTCATAAATAGTCACATAATATTTATCTTTGAAACTCAATCTCTCATATGGTTCAATTCTTGTCTTTATTGGTAACCCCTCGATGAATGAAACTAAAAGACCAGAAATAATAGCTCCAATAATTCCGTAAAGTAAATAATAGCTGGTTTGAACTACATAATGAGTCTCAGGTAACGTAATTCCTGTAGCAAATAACATAATGATGAATGAATAGCTGGGTTTAGGAATTCGATAAATCTTCGTTATTAAAAATGCCACAAAAGAAATAAAACTGATAATGAGAGGAATTGCCCAAGAACTAGAGGCAGCGTACATTCCTAATGAAAAAGAAAGGAATAATAAAATGCCGTGCACACAAATTGCTTGAACATTATATAAAACTGATCTTCTTTGAAATGATAAGTACGCAAATGAGCCCAATACACCTAATGAAGCAATTTGAATATCTTTTAGAAAAAAAGAAAGTATCACCGGAATGGCAATTGACAACCCAGAACCTAACGGGCGAAAAAATGTATCCTTACTCTCATTAAACAAAAATAAACTCTGAAAATGACTCATTAATAATTTCTCCTAATTTTTATTCCTAGTGATTTGTTGATTTGAAAAATAAAGTACCGTATTTATTCTGCCACACGATACAAATGTTCAAATCATTCTCAAAACTCTAAATGAGACAATTATTGTGAACGATTTTTTTCATTCAACAATAATCATCTCAGCTCTTATTCTGCATTTTGCTATTAAAATTACTAATAATTTTTTTTGTAACAATTTATTACAATTTTATCTACCAGCCAACATCTTAACTTAATCTATTTCTTCACCGTTCGAAGCGATAACTTTCTTATACCACTCGAAAGATTTTTTACGACTACGTTTCAACGTACCTTTACCTTCATTATCTCGATCAACATAGATGAACCCATACCGTTTTTTCATTTCTCCTGTGCCTGCTGAAACTAAATCAATACAGCCCCATGATGTGTATCCCATCAAGTCAACACCATCTTCTTCAACTGCAGCTTTCATTGCGTAAAGATGAGCTTTCAAATAAGAGATTCGATAATCATCGTTAATGGTACCATCATCCGCCACTTCATCGACAGCACCTAAACCATTTTCTACAATAAATAATGGCTTTTGATAACGGTCAAATAATTCATTCATGGTAATTCGTAAACCAAGAGGATCGATTTGCCAGCCCCACTCTGAAGTTTCCAAGTATGGATTTTTAATAGTTGGAAAAAGATTTCCCGCTGTTTTTTCAACACCAGAATCTGCACTAGCAGCTACTCGAGAGGCATAATAAGAAAAAGAAATGAAATCCACTGTATTTTCTTTCAATATATCTGCATCACCAGCTTTCATTTTGATAAATACACCTTTACGTTCTAATTCTTTTAGAGCATAAGACGGGTAAGCCCCCCTTGATTGGACATCGATCAAGAAATAGTTCCCGCGATTTCCTTTCACTGACTCCCAGACATCTTTAGGATTACAACTATATGGATAGTAACTACCAGCAGCTAACATACACCCTATTTGATTTTCTGGATCCACTTCACGGGCAATTTTCGTAGCCAGTGCACTGGCTACTAACTCATGGTGTGCAGCTTGATACTTTACTTGCTCTTGATTTTCATCTTCTTCAAAAACTAAACCAGCTCCTAAGAACGGTGCGTGTAAAATCATATTGATTTCATTGAAAGTCAACCAGTATTTTACTAACCCTTTGTAACGATTAAATAATACTCGTACTAATTTTTCATAAAAATCAATCATTTTACGATTTCGCCAACCACCGTACTCCTTGATTAAGTGAATAGGACAATCAAAATGAGTGATAGTTACTAAAGGTTCAATCCCATACTTATGGCACTCTCTAAATAAGTCTTCATAAAATTTAAGTCCTTCTTCATTTGGCTGTTCTTCATCACCCTTAGGAAAAATTCGTGTCCAACCAATCGATAAACGATAGGTTTTAAACCCCATTTCGCCAAATAAGGCAATATCTTCTTTATAGTGATGATACATGTCGATAGCTTCTTTTGCTGGATAAAAATAGCCATCTTCAAAAGCTAACATTTTTCTTTGACCTGTAATAACTTTGCGACGATCAGCTCCAGTAGGAATCACATCAACATTTGCTAAGCCTCGTTGTCCCTCATTGTAACCACCCTCACATTGATTGGCTGCGGTAGCGCCACCCCATAAAAAATCTTTTCTAAAGCTCATGAATTTCCCCCTACTCTCGTTCGTCTATTTTTAGTTCATAATCCGAATGATTTGTCCACCAAAATCAACTGCACCCTCATTAGCAGTAAGAATATCGCCAACTTCTTGAGAGTTAGTAATAACGACTGGTGTAATGATTTTAAAGCCCTTCTCTTGAATTCCATCTAAATCAAAAGTAATCAATTCATCGCCAATATTAATTTTTTGGCCTTTTTCAACACGATAGTCATAGCCTTCACCATTTAATTGTACCGTATCAATTCCTACATGAATCAAAATTTCTAAGCCATCATCACTAGTGATACCAATGGCGTGCTTTGAATCAAACAAGGCGGACACTACTCCATCAACTGGTGAAACAACTTTCCCTTCTTCAGGTTGAATCGCTACCCCTTGACCTAAAATCTCTTCAGAAAACATGCCATCATCAACAGTTTTCAATGACTTTAATTGTCCTTTGATTGGTGCCAATATTTGTGCATCATTGATACTAACTGTTTTATCTTTAGCTAATTCTTTTTCTAATTCCTTTGTTTCTTCTTCAACTTCTACGGTATCACGATATAAAATTAAAGTCGCAATAAATGTAACAACAATACTAATCGCAGCTCCAATACAAGCATTAATAAAATAACTCAAAGTATTGTCACCGATATAACTTGGTAAAGTTAATAGACCTGGTGAACCACCCGAAAAGTTGCGAACTCGCATAATTCCCATAAATAAACCACCAACTCCACCGCCAATCATAGCTGCATATAAAGGCGTTTTAAATCTTAAATTAACCCCATACAAAGCCGGTTCAGTAATCCCAAAAAGTCCAGTTAAACCTGCAGAAAACGCTAATTGTTTGATGGCAGAATCTTTTGATTTCAGACCAACACCAATTGCTGCTGCCCCTTGACTGACGTTTGATGCCAACATTCCTGGATAAATAACCGTATCAAAACCATTGGTCATTCGATTGTTAATTCCAATCGGAACTAACCCATAATGAGTTCCCGTAGCAACAAAAAGTGGTGTTAATGTCCCAATTAACAATGGTACAATCCAAGGACTCACTGATTCTAATGTAGTAATTGCTGCAGAAATTCCTGAAGAAATCAAATAACCTAAAGGACCTAAGGCTACTAATGTGACAATCCCTACTACGAAAATTGTAATCAATGGTTTACTAAAAAATTTAATTGCTTTTGGTGATACACGATCTGCAATTGGTTCAACATAAGACATAAACCAAACTGCTAAAATAATCGGGATAACCGAGGATGAATAACTTACTGCCGTAATTGGTAGTCCAAACAAATTAATTGAGCCACCTGTTTCCTTTGCAGTAGTCACCATACTGACAAAATTTGGGTGTAATAAAATCCCCCCCATCATAATTGCCAAATACATATTTGTTTTAAATTTAATTGCTGAAGAAGCAGCCAATAAAACTGGTAAGAAATAAAAAGCAGCATCTGCCATAAAGTTTAAAATCTGATAGCTTTGTCCTTCTGTTGACAATACATTAAAGACTACTAGAAGCGATAAGACTGCTTTCAACATCCCAGCTGCCGTAATTGCTGGCAAAATTGGTGTAAAAATACCTGTAATCGTATCAATCACTTTTGCAATTTTACTACGATTATCTTTTTCATCAGTCTCACTTGCCTTTTCTGATAAATGAAACTCTTGATTAATTTCCTTGTAGACATTTCCCACATCACTACCAATAATCACTTGGTACTGTCCACCTTTATTGACAACTCCCATAATTCCAGCTGTATTTTTTAAAACTTTTTCTGATGGTTTATTATCATCCTTTAGCACAAAACGCAAACGAGTTGCGCAATGGGTAAGTGACTTGATATTTTCTTTTCCTCCGATATTTTCGACGATCGTTGTAGCTAAATCTTTGTAGTTCATAGTTTTCCTCCTATTTTATAATCTACATACTAGTATCATTTCATTTTGAGCATAAAAAATACCTAAACGTTCCTTATCAGAACATTTAGGTATAGCCTGCATAATCAGTAACAATCCTATTCAGTAGTTATTCTTTTTATGTGGATAGTTAAATAAATCAATTCATCTTCTTCCAATGTACGACCGAATTCTTTATTCACATACTCGCTAATTTTTAGCGAACAGGCATATTCATTGGAAAAACGTTCCTTCAAGCCAAACATGAAACTTGCTGTGCCACTATCATCTAACTTAGTACCATTGAACAATCGCTGTACAAAAAATTTCAAGTGCGTAATAAAACGTTCGTAATTCAGTGAATATTCATCTAAGTCTACTTTGAAATGATACTTGATGATATTCAAAACATTTTGAATAATTTTGGTCATCTCAGAAACTTGGTTCATCTGATTCATATCTAATTCTGCATTAACGATATGGAAAGCAATAAAACCTGCTTCATCTTCAGCAAATCTAATTCCTAAACGCCGTTCGATAATATTAAGCGCTTCATTTCCAATCAAAAACTCATGATTGTAAAAACGTTTAATTTCCCAAAGCAAGCCATTTTTAGTTTCCATGCCTTGTTCGTATCGTTCAATTGCAAAATTAATATGGTCTGTCAAAGTTAGATTTAGATTATCACTTAACCGTTTGCCTAATGACGCTCTCGCGAAGCTAATGATTTCATTTACCACTTGAATATACTCGATAGGAATAGAGGCAAGTAACTGAGTTAATTTATTGACGTTCCACTCTTGGGTGCTGAGGTAGACTTTTTCTATCTTCGTTTCATCAATACTGTCTCCAGCCTTTTTCTTAAAGCCTAAGCCTTTTCCCATCACAACAATTTCTTGTTGGTCAGCGTTTTCAGAAATAACAATATTATTGTTGATTACTTTTACGATATACATATATCTATCCTTTAAGATAAATTTTAGGTCTAGCCCACGTAAAGCGGTAACAATCCTTAGACACATGATAGCATGATAAAAATCATTTTGTCAATTGCTGTTTTTTATTTCGCTATTTTACAAGCGAAATCTCAGCTCTACTATTATTTCATCGCATTTTATACTCTCTTACAATTCCACTTTCAATTCTTGAAAAAAGACAAAGCAAATAGTCATCCGTTATGCACTCCGAAAAAAGGTAAAGAGCTAATAGTTACAATCGCAAGTACAATTTGATGCGTTTAGAATCAAAGATCCTGACGATTTTTTTACACTACTTAACGAACTTCCAACTACTTTAGATAAGAGTTTTGAAAGAAACTACAAACTCTTTTTAAGTTTAAATAAAGAATTCGCAATACAATGATTTATCCGTACTCTAACGGTAAAATAGAAGCCCAAAATACACATATTAAAAACTGTAAGCGTATTTCCTATAGATTTAAATCATTTGAGAACATGAAAATATGAATTTTTTTGATCAACGGTTTGATTGGGATAACATAACAATAAAAACCAGAATGAAAGAGTCGCTCCTCCATTCTGATTTTCAATTAATCTTGCTTATCAGCCCAATTGGATAAAGAACCTAAATTAAAATTCAGACCTTTTATCGAACAACAAAAAATTAACTGCTTAACTTCTCTGTTTCTATTTTAACTAGGTGTCCATGGCATTTTCCACAAACATAGCGACTTGTATTAATTCGACGTTTGCGCAAAACGAATGTTCCACAATTTTCACATTTGTATTGATGATAAGACTGAGTCTTACGCTCTACCAAAGGTTGCACATAACGACTGCCGCCTGTTTTTTTTAATAATTGTTTAAAATCCACATCCTTATGTTGGTAACCACGACCTTCAAGGTGAAGATGATAATGACATAATTCATGCTTAATGACTTTTATTAGCTCTTCTTTACCGTAAATTTCAACAACTTTAGGATTAAAATCTAAATGATGAGAATTTAAATGATACCGTCCACCTGTTGTTTTTAACCGCCGATTAAACGTTGCCTGATGCAAAAAAGGCTTATCAAAAAATTTTAATGAAATAAACGAAACTAATTCCTGCAGTTCTTTTTGATCCATTGTCATTTTTGATTGTTGCTTTTCACGAGTCATTTCATTCAAACTTATTTTTTCCCTCCAGAATTTGGCAACATCGTCAAACTAATGCGACCTTTTTTCTGATCAACTTCTTCTACCCAAACTGTCACTACATCGCCAACAGCGACTACATCAGTTGGATGTTTAACAAATTTTGTACTTAGTTTTGAAATATGCACCAAGCCATCTTGTTTCACGCCAATATCAACAAAAGCACCAAAATCGATGACATTCCTTACGGTTCCTTGCAGTTCCATTCCCGATTTTAAATCTTCCATTGAAAGAACATCTTTTCTTAACAGTGGCGCTGGCATTTCATCACGCATATCTCTTCCTGGTTGAATCAATGCTTCGATTATATCTTTCAATGTTTCTGCACCGATTGCTAATTCAGACTCAAGTTCAGTCAGAGAAAGAGCTTTGATTGCTTCAGTCGCTTCATTTGTGCCTAATGATTTTAAATCTACTTTAGCTTTTGCTAAAATTTCTTTTGCTTGATCGTAACTTTCAGGATGAATTCCTGTATTATCTAAAATATTTTTACCATTGGGGATACGTAAAAATCCAATCGCTTGCTCAAACGCTTTTGGCCCCAGTCGAGGAACTTTTTTCACTTGATTTCTCATCGTAAACGCCCCATTTTCATCACGATAGGCAACGATATTTTTGGCAGTGGTCTTATTCAATCCTGAGATGTGTTGTAACAGCTCTGAACTTGCTGTATTGATATTGACCCCAACTTGGTTAACTGCCGTTTCAACCACGAAATCTAATTGTTCTGCTAATCTTTTTTGTGAAACATCGTGTTGATATTGACCGACACCAACTGCTTTCGGGTCAATTTTTACTAACTCAGCTAATGGATCTTGTAAGCGACGAGCAATACTTACTGCACTACGTTCTTCAACTTGTAACTCTGGGAACTCAGCACGAGCGATATCACTAGCTGAATAAACAGAAGCCCCTGCTTCATTAACGATGACATAAAAAACATCTCGTTTGATTTGTTTTAATTGTTCTGCAACAAATAATTCAGATTCGCGACTCGCAGTTCCATTACCAATTGCGACCATTTCTACATTATATTCTTCAATTAATTGATTGAATGCAGGACCAGCAGTCGCTCTTTTTTCTCCTGAAGCTGGCTTATGAGGATAGATTACTTGGATTGCTAAAACTTTCCCAGTTGGGTCAACAATAGCCAGTTTACAGCCTGTACGGTACGCAGGGTCAAAACCTAAAACAACTTTCCCTTTCAATGGAGGTTGTAATAATAAGTTACGAAGATTCTCACCAAAAATCGCGATGGCTTGTTCATCTGCTTTTTCTGTCAACTCGGTTCTAAGTTCTCTCTCAATAGCGGGACCTATAAAACGTTTATAGCTATCCTGATATGCCGTTTCAACAAATGAAGCTGTTGGTGATTTTTTTTGCTTACCAATCAATTGACGATCTAAATAACTATTGATTTTTTCTTCATCAATTAGAAAAGAAATTTTTAAGATATCTTCTTTTTCTCCACGATTAGTAGCTAAAATCCGATGAGAAACGATTTTATTGATGGGTTCAGAAAACTCATAGTACATTTCATAAACCGCTTTTTCATCTTTTTCTGCATCTTTTACAGTACTAACATACTGCCCAAAATTAAAGGTAAAATCTCGAATCCAAGTTCTAAATTTAGGCTCATCACTTACTCGCTCAGCAATGATTTCATGCGCCCCTTGAAGAGCCTCGTCAGCAGATGCTACTTCTTTTTCTGTATCAATATATTTCTCTGCTTCGGCTAAAACATCTCCTTGTTCTGGGAAACTTAACAGCCATTCAGCCAGTGGTTCTAAACCTTTTTCTTTAGCGATCGTTGCTTTTGTTCGGCGTTTTTGTTTATAAGGACGGTAAAGATCCTCTAATTGCTGCATTTTTGTTGCTCGTACAATATTTTTCTCTAGCTCTTTTGTCAATTTTCCTTGTTCATCAATCAAGCGTAAAACTTCTTCTTTACGTTTTTCTAAATTTTCAAGATACGTATAGCGTTCTTCAATTTCACGAATTTGAACTTCATCTAGGCTACCCGTCATTTCTTTTCGATAACGCGCAATAAAAGGAACTGTATTTCCTTCTTTTAATAAAGTTAAAACGGTTGTCAATTGATTAGGACGATATTCAGTCAATTCTTTTTTTAATAAATCGACTACTTCTTGATTATAAATTTCAGCCATTCTTGTACTCCCTCTTTCCTTAACATCTCTACCATTCTAGCATATTCTAATTCTTTTTTATAGCTGTTAACGGTTTAAGATCAAGAACTAGCTGTTCCAGTACTTCATTTTTGACTAAACCAAACAACTAAATGCTCGGTTGCCAAGGACCTTTTAAATTTTGATATTCAATATCTTGGACAATTCCTTTTTCATCAAAAATAACACCATGAATCGAACCGCCAAATACTCCGCCGCCATCGATTCCAATTTTATGATCTGAAAACCAAAGATTCGTTGTTTGCATATCCCCATGGAGCATTGGAGTAATAGTATGACCAAAAACAATGGTTTTCCCAGTCTGATTTTTACCTTTATGAAACGCTTCTCTAATCCAAATAAAATCATGCGGACTAGTCTTTTTCCAATCTTGTTTTTCTAAATCAACTCCTGCGTGAACAAAGATATAATTATGCCACTCATAAAATAATGGACGTTCCATCAAAAAATTAATTAACTCCTTGTAATGGCTACGAATCATCATCGCTATTTCAGTTGGTGAATATTCTTCAATCGCTCCTTTATGTAGTAAACTTTCCATCGTTTCTTTTCCGCCATTATGAACATAACTTGGAAACCAATCTTCAGGACTATTCAAAAATTGTAAAAAATATTCTTCATGATTCCCTCGCAAATAAATGGCACCATATTTTTCAACTAATTCTTTTCCACGCAAAAAACATTGTTTTGTTCTCGGCCCTCGATCATTTAAATCACCAATCAGAACAAGTTGATGCTGTTGTTCATCAAAATCCTCTAAGAGCTTTTCAAAAAGATCATATTCTCCATGAATATCACCAATGGCATATAGATATTTTTTCAATTTTCTTCACTCCCCTACACTTGTTTATTTAATTATAGACTATTTTAAAGTACTAGCAATATAAATCCCATGATCCATTCAAGCAAAAAAATATATATTCAATTCTTAAAAATGGCTACTTTTGATCGCATCTTATTGGTTCGCTACATACTTTTCACAAAACTCCAAGTATTCTTTATCAATTAATAAATACTTAGGTACCATTAATCCAACTATATTAATTAATAGATTAGATTGAGCAATGGCGGAATTGATCATTTGATGGTCAACCTTATTGATTATTTTAGTATCTAATAGTTTGGCCTTTACATTGTCCTCATAAACTTGAATCGTTTCTTTTGAATCCACATTTTTATCATTTTCAGCTAAAATGAGAGCAATGGGTTGACTTGTTTCCTTAAGATCTTCAGTAATATCCACTTCCATATTTCTTTTTACAAATTGATATCGATTCTCTGTCATAGTATCAGTTCCACCATTTCTTTTATAAATATCGAATGTATCAGATTTTTTTATTATTTCAACATCACTTTTAAAATTCTGTTGCGCTTCCTTTAATGATTCATTGTTATCTTTTGCTTGCCAAATAGTATTATACTCCCCTTGCCTAATCCAATTGATAGCTGGTGCAACAAGAAGAGCAAAATCAATAGTATTTTTAGAATCATTCATCACTTTTGGGACTACCCATCCCGCTTGACTTGCACCCCAAAGTCCAATACTTTTTGTTACATCTCTGTGCTCTGATTTCAACCAACTGATTACTTGTGAGACTTCGTTTGCTCGATCATTCATAGATTGACTTAACCAGTTTCCTGACGACCCGCCAACACCTAACTTATCCCAGGAAATTGAAACATACCCCTGCTTAGCAAATCGTTCCATTAAAGGATAATAACCACCATCTTGAGTTGCCAACTGAGCTCCATCTCCATGAACAAAAATAATCACTCCTTTTATTTTTTTCTTTTTAGGAAAGGTCATTACCGCCGATAGATTGCCTCCCGTTGTTGAAATAGAAACTTTTTCTTCCGTCATTTGATAATTATTTCCAACTAGAAAAATGCCAAATAGGAAGATAACACAAAGAAAAATAATCCATATTATTTTTTTCATATTATTCAATCCATTCCATAAAATACCAGCTAGTAATACCTGTTAAATAGTTACCACTTCTGCTAGTCATTTTATTCTTTATTTGAAATAGCTGTTTCTTATATAAATTTATTGCAATCTTATTTTCTTTTGCTACATATAAAGTAATTTTGTTTTTAGAATTCATTTTTTTACACTGTAGAATCAATGCTTTTCCGATGCCATTTCCTCTAAATTTAGGAGAAACAGTAAGAAAATCTATATACGTTTCATTTCGTTTAGGTTTATGTTCTAAAAAAAATAGGAAAATATATAATTTTAATCGTTTGCAAAAGCTTAAAAAAATAAGGAGACTTTTTTCAATTGAAATTCTTTGAGTCTTTTTATTAGTAAAATAGAGACAACCACAAATATTGCCATTATTATGAGCAATCAATAAATTGTTAGGGGAAGATTTGCAGAGACACTCACTTAATGCATATGCAATTTTTTCTACTTCTATTTTAGTAAAAAAAGCGTGTGTAAATTTCGCTTCAAATCCATAAATCACTAACTCTGCAATCGAAATAACCAGTTTGTTGTGTTCAAAATAGGAAGCGGGGTTAATAGAGATTGTCATAATTTTACCTCAATCGTGTAGAGCATTTTAGAATTATAAGCTAACGAACAATGAATATTTTCAAAAATAAGTAGATCTTTGTAACTATATTTTTTTAAGGTTACTAGTGGATCGCTTAAAAACAATTGAATTTGTTCTAAAAGCATCGCTTCATCATCAACAACGAATGTTTTTGAAATATACGTTCCAGACAGAATTGGAAAATCAAAATCTTGAATCGAACCTTTTGTATATGCAACAAGTTGCATTTCTTCCGAAAATAAATAATAAATTTCTTGTAAGTTATCAAAATTTTCATCAGTAGCTATTTTTAAATAATCAATTTCATTTTCTGAAAGAAACTGATTTGAGAGAACATTAAGGTACCGATCTGGATATTCTAAAAAAACAATTTCATCTAATTGATATCTTTCTTTAGCTATATTTATCTGACTTACCAATTGTTTAATTTCGTTAAGTTCCTTAATTTTTAATTCAATATTTTTTTCTACTTTGGACAGTTCTTCATCAATCGTTTCATTCTCCAAAATATTTTTTATTGCCTCAATCGATAATCCAATATCCCTAAATATAATAATTTGATATAAACGGTAAATATCTGATTCATCAAATAATTGATACCCATTCTGTTCAACCTTACTTGTAGTTAAAATATCTTGTTCAATGTAATATCTAATTTTGTATTTAGTGATATTAAAAAGTTTCGCCAGTTGTCCGGTTGTAAGTAACTTCATCTGCTTCACTCCTAATCTGTATCACCAGTATAAACCATGTGGTAACCACATAGTCAATAAGTTTTTTTAGCGAGTTTGAAAAAATGGATTTTACCAAATATTTAGTCCTATTAGTATTTTAAAGATAAAAAACTCAATTTATTCCTAAATGAAAAAAACATGATAAATATTTTCTCAGTCCAGACCAAGAATAAAATATCTATCATGTTTTTTAGTTTTAAACTATTAAATCTGAAAGCAATTTAATCAATTTGAATCGTTTCTCGACTATTCATTCCTAAAATTACAATCGCTTCTGAAAAATGAATTTCATATAATTCTAGCATTGCTCCCGCTTGTTCAATATTTTCTGCATAACTTGGAATTTTAGCAATCCATTGTTCAGCAACATCAAAGACTGTTTGTTGACTTTTTTTGACTTTTCCGTAATGAACTCGAACATGATTTGGTGTTCCTACTGGAATCGTTGTAAAAGAAACATTTGGATTTTGTTCAAATTCCGCAATTTTTTCATTTCCTTTAAATGTTGAAAAGAACACACATTTCTTCGTTTCATCATAGAAAAAGTTTACAATACGAACATTGGGAATTTCACCTACACAGGTTGCTAAGGCCATTTCATCTTGCCCAGCCATCATTTCAAGAAATTTTTCTTTTGTATCATTCATCATCATTTTACCCCTTTATTTTTATAATTGTCTGATTGACAAATTCATTCTAGCAAAAGAACCCTGACAACTGACTGTCAAGGTTTAGAAAAATAGTTGATTAATTTAGCATTTAACTGTTTCTGATTTTTAATATCGTCAACTTTTTAATTGTAAAAAATTTGACCATTGCGACGATAGTTTATATCTGGTCTTCCTTCACGATAATTGATTAAGCGAGCAACCGCATAAAAATAATCAGAAAGGCGGTTAAGAAAAATCAACGCTTCACAATTAATTTCTTCCTCTTCTTGAACCCGAACAACGCATCGTTCCGCTCTTCTAGCCACAGTTCTAGCCATATGTAATAAACTTGCAATTGGACAACCACTTGGTAAAATAAACTCTTTTAATTCTGGCGGAATACTGCTATATTTATCAATGCGCTCCTCTAACCATACTATCATTTCAGCTGTTGTCCGATAACCTTTAGAGCTATTAGGTGTTGCCAAATCAGTCCCACAATCAAATAAAATTTGTTGAATTTCTTTTAATTCTTTTTGAATTTCTCGATAGGTTTGCATTTGACTCAGAATATAACCAATCAAAGAATTTAGTTCATCAATTGTGCCATAGGCTTCCACTCTATCAGAAGCCTTGCTTCGTTTTTCGCCACCAATGATGCTTGTTTGACCTTTGTCACCTGTTTTAGTATAAAGTTTCATCTTAAGAATTCTCCTTATTTTCTAAATACTCACGTAATTCCTTAATTCCTTGATCCGCAACTGATGAGACCTGAAAAATTTCTCTGGCACCTGCAAGCTGTAATTGCTTTTTTACTAGCTCAATTTCTGATTCTGTAGCTAAATCGATTTTGGTAATCACACCAATACAGGGTTTGGTAAAAGCTGAGGTAAAAAGAGGGGAAAAGGTTTGCTTTTTATCAATCGCACTAGCTAATAAAACAATAACTTGAGCGGAAACAGCTGTCGTCAACAACGCACTATAATAATTACGATGTTCAATAAATTCACCTGGTGTATCAATAATTTGATCATGGAATTCAACTGCCTGTGTTTTATTATAGGTTAGTTCTTTTCCTTGTAGTTTCTGCAAAAGAGTTGTTTTACCACAACCAATTGCTCCAACAAAAATAACTTTCTTCATCTTATCCTCTCCAAATAATTGTTCTATTTCTAGTAAAAATTCAAAGATAGCTTAAAAATTAGGCAGTGTCAGAAAAAGTTAAGAAATTCAAATTCTCCAATAGTTTTCAGACACTCCCTAATTACTTATCCAATTTTTAAGTTGTCTTTGATTTATTGATTTTGCCAATCCGCAGGATAAGTAACATAAACAAAACGAGCATTTCCAGTAACCGAAAATTGAATGTTACTTCCTTTTGGAATTAGTATTATTTCGCCAGGTCCAGCTGAAATTTTCCGTCCTTCAATCAAAACATCTAGTTGACCTTCAATAATATAGTCGATTTCATCGTACTCTAGTAACCAATCGAAAGTAGTATCTTCCATTACCATAAGTCCACAACCTAAACGAGGACTTTCTGCTAGAGACACTAAATCTTTACAATAAACTTTATGAGCTGGATTACCAGTATCTAAGCGATCTTCCTCTGAAACATTTAATTCTGGTAATTTAATCGCTAAAATCCCACTTGGATCAACAATTTTTGTTAAATTAGCTTTTGCAAATAGTTGTTCAGTCAACACTTCTCGAACGATTGAACGAATGGTTTCTTCATTTAGATTATTCATACTTGTCTACCTACTTTGCTTCTTTTTTTAACATACGATTCGCCATAAAAATAGCGACTACAACTGCCGTTACACCACCAACCAGTTTCCCAACGATCATTGGAAAAATCATTTCTTTTGCGACACCAGCAGTGAACCCTAAGTGATCTCCCAATACAAAAGCAGCTGATACTGCAAAAGCGACATTAATTATTTTTCCTTTTGGATCCATATCTTTCATCATTTGGAACATTGGGATACTATTTGCCAAAGTTGCGACCATTCCAGCAGCTGCGACGTCATTCATTCCTAATAGTTCCCCTAATTTCATCAAAGGTTTATTGAATACTTTGGTAATCACAAAGACTAAACAAAAAGCACCAGCTAATGTTAAAGCAATACCACCAACTACTTCAATTCCTTCTGAAATTGGAGTAATTCCTTCGATTACTGTAATTCCTACTAATAATTGCAATGCACCTAAGACTAGTCCCACTGTTGCTACCATTACAACAATTTTACCGAATATGGTAAATCCTTTAATCATTGCATCTGGTTTTAGCCAAAGACCAATCATGATCAAAATAGCAACAAGTAAAATAGGAACTAAGTTTTTTAATAACATAACGACTGGAAAACCAGCTATTAAACCTCCGACAAAGCAACCGATTGGAATCGTGATTAAGCCAGATAAAACACCTGTTGCCAAATATTTTTGGTCTTCTTTTTCAATAATTCCTAATGCTACTGGAATCGTAAAGACAATTGTTGGTCCCATCATCGCCCCTAAAATCGTTCCAGCAAATAACCCGACTTGTGGATCTTGTGCTAATTCTACAGCCAATGAAAACCCGCCCATGTCATTAGCTAATAAAGTAGTTGCAAACATGGCTGGATCAGCTCCTAATGCAGTATACAAGGGAACCACAACTGGTTTTAAAAATGTAGCTAAAACAGGAGCTAATGTAATAATCCCAACCATCGATAGTGTCAGAGCGCCCATTGCCATGATTCCTTCTTCAAATTGCTCCCCTAAACCAAACTTATTTCCAATACATTTATCAATGGCCCCTAATACCATAAAAAATGCAATAATATACATAATAATTTCGTTGATACTCATCTATATCTCATCCTCATTTCTACTCATTCATTTCAACTGAATCAATGATTCCTATAATCACCGCATCCACAGGAATCTCTGAATTTTCTAATGACATTCTGGCAGAACTACCTGTAGAAACCAAAACTAAATCATCGATTCCAGCTCCAGCATTATCTGCAGCGACAAGCGAATTATGAGGTCCATGGTATTCATCTAATTCAACAACTAAAAACTTTAATCCATTTAACTTTTCGTCTTTTCTGGTTGCCCATAAACTCCCTTTTACACGACCGATGAACATTTAAATCCCTCATTTCTCATCTATTATACGAATATTGATTCTCTGTTCTCGAAGATAATCTTTTGCATAGTCTGTTAGTTTAACTGTACTTGAAAGTTCTAGTGTTGATGCTGGATTCAAGTTTAACGTAAGAAGTTCATGATACGTAAGAATTTTTTTATCTGTTAGAATTTCATAAGGAGGTGAGCAATGGTTCAAAATGGGTTCTTCCTTTAACTCAGAAAGAGCCATAAACTTTGCTCCATAACGATGAAATTGCTTTTCGAATTCTTGAATTTTTTGTTTCAGCCCGTATCTTCCTTGTTTTAGTAAGGATAGATAGGTTCTACCTTCTTTGATAATCAGAAAATCGTCTCCTGCTTTAATTGCTTCAACAATCATTTTTTCTGTTTCATTTTGTGGATGAAACTGTAAACTATTGACTAAATTCTCAAAAGAAATTTCGGTTAAAATGACTAACTTCCTTTTTTTACTTTTTTGCTGTTTTTGTAAGTAGTTAAACGTCTCATTAGAAATAAATGATTGATTATTCCCTAATAAAATCACTTTTTGAGTCATTCGTTGTACTTGTAGTCGTTCCATGACTTTTGCTGTCACACGTTCCACTAATTGTTCAAATTCAAGTGTCTTCATTCTTTATCCCTACTTTACAATATAGCCACGAACTCCTTTTTTAAAAGAGCAGGCATTCGCTTCATCATAGTCAATATGCATTGCTGTCGCAAATTTATCACTAACTCTAATCACTACATCATCAAAAATCAATGCCCGTTGTTCACTATTGATTCGTACTTTCACGATTTGACCTTGACTAAGATTCCATTTTATAGCATCTTCTGACGATACATGAACATGTCTTTTAGCAATAATCAAGCCTTTTTCCAATGAAACAACTCGATCATTATTAATCAATACAATCCCAGGTGTTCCTTCAATATCGCCACTTTCTCGAACCAATACTTTTTTCCCTAAAGTTAACGCATCCGTTCCAGATATTTCAACTTGGGAAGCAGCTCTCGCTGGCCCTAAAATAACTACATTATGAAGTGCCCCTTTTGGTCCTAATACCGTTATTCGTTCTTTAGCCGCAAATTGTCCCGGTTGGGATAGATATCTATCAATCGTCAATTCATACCCTTTACCAAATAAAGCCTCAATGTGTTCTTGAGATAGATGAACATGACGACCACTCGCTTCTACTAAAAAACCTTGTTCTTCACTCAATTTTGCGACAACTTGTTCTACCAAATTATCAATCAATTGTTCATTCATTACATGTTTCACCTCTGCTACTTTTTTCCCTTAATTCTTAAAAAGAGATTGATCAAATGATACTTTAAACACAATTATTTTTCGTTTGAAAAAAAGGAGCATTCGATCAACATTTTATTGTTCAAACAATGCTCCTTTTTCCAAACGTTCAACGTTTGATTACTATAAAAATCGTATAGGTTAAATCAGTTAACTATTTTCAAGCGTTCAGGTAATTATTTTACTGGTGGTAAAATAGCATCTACTTCAGTATGTGGACGTGGAATTACATGAACAGATAATAAATCTCCAACACGCTCAGCCGCTGCTGCTCCAGCATCAACTGCTGCTTTCACCGCACCAACATCACCACGTACCATAACTGTAACTAATCCGCCACCCACTTGTTCTTTACCAATCAATGTTACATTTGCCGCTTTTACCATGGCATCTGCTGCCTCAATTGCTCCTACCAATCCTTTTGTTTCAATCATTCCTAATGCATTTGCGTTCATAATATAATTCCTCCTAAAGTATTGTTTTTGTTTTTTTGTTAAATGAGTAAAAATTATTTATTTACATAATATTAAATAATATTATTGTAACTTTGCTAAAATCCGTTCAACGATAGTATCTACAAGTTGCGCTTCATTAATTGGCGCAATTGTTGTTGTAACAGGTGTGTTTTCTCTTAAATCTTCTAATTCGCGGACTCCGTACGCGATTCTACGAATATTGAATAAATTTTCTGGACTAATATTATCAGAAGTAGAACTTCCCCCTACTGCTCCACAACCCAATGTCAGTGCAGGTGCTAGATTTGTAGTCGCTCCGATTCCACCTAAGGCTCCTGGTGTATTGACTAGTACTCTGGAAACAGGTTTTTTCAACCCAAATTCACGAATAATTTGATCATCTTGAGAATGAATCATCATTGTATGTCCTGCACCTTCTTGGTAAAGAATATCCATTGATAATTCACACGCTTCTTCCCAATTATTGACGGTATAGAAGGCTAAAATTGGCGCCAGTTTTTCGCGTGAATAAGGAACTTTTGGTCCGACTTGTGTTTCTTCCGCAATCAAGACACGAGCTTCTTGTGGAATACTCAAACCAGTCAATTGTGCAATCGTTTGAACAGATTTCCCAACGATTTGCGGATTCATACTACCATTTGTACGCATAATATATTTCCCTAATGTCTCTGCTTCTGTTTTTGACAAGAAGTACGCGTCTTGTTTTTTTAACTCGTTAATGACAGTTTCTCGATTACTGTTTTCAACGATAATTGACTGTTCTGAAGCACAAATTGTGCCATTATCAAATGTTTTCGAATCTAAAATTCGTTTTACTGCTAAAGGAATATCTGCACTTTTTTCAATATAAGCTGGTCCGTTTCCTGGGCCAACACCAATAGCTGGTGTGCCTGAAGAATAAGCCGCTTTAACCATTGCTGAACCACCCGTTGCTAAAATTAGATCGGTATCACGATGCTTCATCAATTCATCCGTTCCTTGCATCGTTGGCGTTTGCATACAACCAATCGCCCCTTTAGGACAGCCTGCTTGTTCCGCCGCTTCAGAAATAATTTTGATGGTTTCTAAGATGGCTCCAAGCGCATTCGGATGTGGTGAAAAGACAATCGCATTTCCTGCCTTGATTGAAATCAAGGCTTTATATATAACAGTTGAAGTTGGATTTGTTGACGGAATCAATCCAGCTACCACACCAACAGGTACAGCGATATCAATTATTTTTTTCTCTTGATCTTCTTTTAAAATACCGACAGTTTTCATGTCTTTGATATAATCCCATACAAATTTTGAAGCAAAGCTATTTTTGACAATTTTATCTTGCCATAATCCAAAACCAGTTTCTTCACTTGCCATTTTGGCTAGTTTTTCACGATTTTCATATGCAGCTTGCGCAATCGCTTCACAGATCTGATTAATTTGTGCTTGAGACATTTTGGCTAATGTCTGTTGTGCTTTTTTAGCAGAGGTCAATAGATCTCTCACTTCTTGGATTGAAGCTAAATCTTTATCCAGTGTTTTCATCCGTTACGCTCCTCTACTTTTTCTTCTGATCTTTCTTCTCTTTTGCTTTGTTTTCTTTTTTCTTCTTTTTTGGGCTTTTATTTTCTACGATTACTTCTTGTTCTATTACTGGTTCTTCGATTTCGATTACTTCAATATCCACAATTGTTTCACTTTCAATCGAACTTTCAACGGTCGTTTTAGTTTCTTCTCTATCATCTAATAATAAGTTTTGCACAGCAGGATCCATTCGAGCAATCACATGACTTGCTCTTAAACAGTTTAGCTTCTCTGCTACCATTTTCCCCGCATCCACTGCGGCAGTAATTGCTGCTACATCGCCGACTAACTCAATCGTTGTAATTCCACCTTTGACTTTTTCAGAGCGTAAAAGTTGAACATTAGCAGCTTTTAAAGCCGCGTCTGCTGCACTGATTGCACCTAAATAACCTGTTACTTCAATCATTCCTAAAGCTTCTATCATTTTGACTTTTCACCATCCTTTAATAAGTGGTTGGATTTTCTGCCACCATCATTACTGCTTCTGCAAATGCATCACAAGCTGCTTTACAAGCTGATTGACTTCCACTTAATAAAGCTCCACCGAAATTAGTTTCAGATGGCGGACCATAAAAAGCAGCAACTTCAACATCTGCTGCTTTTAAGGCAGCATCCAAGGCATACATTGACTCTAATGGGGGAGCAATTAGATAGGCGATAGCCGAACCTTCTTCAATATTTGCTTCTTTTGACAAATGTGTTCCCGTTCGAGAAACACAATGAGCAAAGTAAGGAACTGAATTATCATCGTTTGCACTATAAAAACTTGGCCCCGATTCGATTTCTTGAACAATGACTGCTAAGCCACTTTTGACTTCTGCTGGACTAGGTCCTGCAATAATGCCAATCACTTCACCAGCTAATTTAGTTGTTGCATTATCCACGCCACCATAAAAGCTTTTTGCATAAACAACTTCTACAGCAGCTGCTTTCGTTGCTTCATCTAAGGCAACATACGTAACATCATCGCAATTGGAAGTCACTAAACCTAAACTACGATGCTCAGGTTTTAAATCTAGAGATTTGGCCATTGAAGGCGCTACATTTGAGATAACTTTTACACTTAGTACATCTGCTCCTAAACGCTCATTTTTCATCGTTGCATTTCCTCCTTATTCAACTTCTTTTAAGTCAATACCAGATTTTTTATGTTCTAACATTTTGTGGATCAATTCAGCAATATACGCACCTGCTTCTACTGCCGGTGTCCCACCCTTATGAATATTCGAAATGACCGTTCTTCTTGCTTCTGGCATACCCACTGTTGGTTTATAGGCTAAATAAGCACTCATTGATTCTGCTGTTACTAATCCTGGACGTTCTCCAATCAAGTAGCATACCACTTCCGCATCCGTTAATTCACCAATTTGATCCATTGCAGGTACTCTTGCATGTTTGATAAAAACAACAGAATCATCATCATAATCCAACCCAAACATTTTTAATCCTTGTTTAATTGAAGGGAGGATTTCTTTGATATTTGCTTCAATAGCCGCAGAACTTAATCCGTCACCTACAATTATTTGAACCTTTTGTTTTGGTTTAACTTTATTTTTGATTTTAGCAGTATTTTCTTCATCAAATTGACGTCCAAGATCAGGACGTGTTACATATTCGTCTTTATCACGACATTTAGTTGCTACATCAACAAAATTCATTTCTTTGATCAAGTCATCAGAAACATAGGAAAAAACTGCATCTTGAGCTGCTGCATGATCCGCTCTAAAACGAAGCATCGATTGTGTCTTATAGCGTGGACCACTTCTCCATAGTCCTAAACGAGCAGGTGTTTTAGCTTTCATTTTTAAGTAGCCTTCACGATCAGTTGGCTTTGGAACTAAAAATTGTTTACGAATATCAACTTCTGTAATATCATCAATCATGCCATCTTCAACTTGGGTTTGAACAGCTGAATAAGGTTGTTTTTCAATTGGCTCAATGGCTGTCGAACCTGTTGTTGTTGCATTAGTATCTGTCATTTCTTCTAAAATCGACACGATCATCGTTTTGATTTCATTTTTGTCCATCATTTATCTTTTTCACTCCCTTATTTTTTTAAGAATACTGAAGCATCACCAGCTAAATCGGTCAATTGCCCATTTGCCATGAAGCCCATTTTTTCTAGCCATTCTTCAAATTCTTTGATTGGACGTTTATTCAACATCGTACGGATCGTAGCCGTTTCATGATAACCAGTTGTTTGATAGTTCAACATCACATCATCACCATGAGGGATCCCCATCACAAAGTTGACTCCTGCAGTACCCAATAATGTCAATAAGTTTTCTGCATCATTTTGATCGGCCTTCATATGATTGGTATAACAAACATCACACCCCATTGAAATACCAGATAATTTACCCATAAAGTGATCTTCTAAACCTGCTCGTATTACCTGTTTTGAATCATATAAATATTCTGGTCCAATAAAACCAACAACTGTGTTGACCATAAATGGATCAAATCGTTTAGCAAAGCCATAACATCTAGCTTCCATCGTCACTTGATCCACACCATAGTGGGCATCTGATGAAAGCTCAGAACCTTGTCCCGTTTCGAAATACATTACATTTGGACCCACAACTTGACCTTGTTGCAAAGCTAAATGTTTCGCTTCAGCAATATCATTGGCATTAAAACCAAAAGCCGTATTTCCTTTTTCAGAACCTGCAATCGATTGGAAAACTAGTCCAGTTGGCGCTCCTTGTCTAATTGCTTCCATTTGTGTTTTGACATGAGCTAAAACACAGGTTTGAGTAGGAATTTGCCATTCACTACGAAATTCCTCAAATTTATTCAAAATACGTTTAACACTTTCAGTCGAATCATCTACCGGATTAAGACCAATCACAGCGTCTCCAATCCCATAAGATAAACCTTCCATCACACTTGCCATGATGCCATCGACATCATCAGTTGGATGGTTGGGTTGTAAACGAACGGAAAAACGTCCTGCTTCACCAATGGTTGTGTTGGCAGTTTTAATAATATGAATTTTTTGTGCTGCATAAATCAAATCTAAATTAGACATCAATTTAGTTACCGCGGCAATCATTTCAGATGTTAATCCACGAGCGATTTGTTTAATCTCAAAATCTGTTGTTTTGAAATCTAACAACCATTCACGTAACTCTTCTACTGTCCAATGTTTGATTTGGTTATAGGCACGTTGATTGATATCGTCGATAATAATCCTAGTTACTTCGTCTTCTTCATAAGGAACTGCAGGATGATTAAATAAATCCTCCATCGTCAATTGTGCTAAAACAACTTTCGCCGCTACACGTTGCTCTGATGATGCTGCGGCTACACCTGCTAAACGATCCCCTGATTTTTCTTCATTGGCTTTTGCCATAACGTCCATCACAGAATTAAATTGATAAACGGTTCCAAACAATTTTGTTTTTAAAATCATGAATTTAAAAGCCTCCTCTATACTTACTATTTATAATTAGAAAACTTGTGTGTTACTCAAACACTAAAGTTTTAACTACCACTGGTAAAACACTTCCCTGAACGATTGGTTTTCCAACATCTACATAATCCCCATTTTCCACTTGAATCCCATCAAGACAAACAAATGGATAATTTGAAGGTAAATAACGAAACAACGCTTGACCTAAAGCTTTTGCATTATCTTCTTGAACTATGATTAGCAACGGAATTTTTTCTTTAATTTGTCCTTGTAAACCTGCTACGATTGCCTGAGCAAGATCAGTGATTTCATGAAAGGTTGGATTACGTTTTCCATGTAATCCTAAAGCAATTATCTGCTCTTCGTTATCCGCTGTGTACCAAGCTGATTTTTCTTTGATAATGGTCGCTAACTCCGTACAATCTTTTTCTTCATCTACTTTAGCTAATTTACAAACGGGACTATTTTTGATTGGTAATGTATCTGGACGATAAGTGATTGTACTCCCACTCACTTTAGTCGTATGTGAACCTGCTCCAACTACAGTTGCTCTAATTGTTTCAACAGAAGGAATTACCTGTTTTGTTTTGAAAAGAAGCGAATAGAAAATTTCTTGTCCTAATAACAAACCAATATCTCCATATCTAAACATTTCCATCTGATCAGCATGAATACAATCAGCCACTCCGCCAGAAAAAGAGAGATGAGTAATTTCATTTTGCAAATTTAGCCCTTTATTAGTGATTAGTAATTCATAATAAGGATTCTGATCGCCAATCCCTACACTATTTTCAAGGACAGCAACTAAGGTATTTAAAATTGGCTGCAGTCGTTCTTTAGTCGCAATCATGCCTTCTTCGATTAACCACTTTTCTTGTTGAATAATTGTTTTCAATTTTGGCGCAATATAAGTAATTTTTTGCGTTATCGGATCGACTCGAACTAGTCGTCCGCCAATATCAAAACAAGCGGTATCCAATAAATCATCATCTTTAAAAACGGCAATATTCGTTGTTCCTCCACCAATATCTAGATTGGCGACTGTTGTATGGTATTCTTTTGAATACTTTTGTGCTCCTGCTCCTTTTCCTGCAATAATACTTTCAAGATCAGGTCCAGCAGTAGCAACAACAAAATCACCAGCATAGCCACTCATCGCTTGTAAAACAGAACTGGAATTATCTTTTCTAGCCGTCTCTCCTGTAATAATCACTGCGCCAATTTGAATCTCACTTTTTTGAATCCCAGACTTTAAATACTGTTGATCTAAAAAAGTTTTAATCCCTTCTACATCAATAATTTTCGGTTCTTTCAAAGGAGTAAAAATAATCTCACTGCGAAAAATCACTTCTTTATTTGTAATTTCGATTCTAGGGATCGTAAAAGCCGAAGCCATATTATTTACAGTTAGCTTTGAAATCACCATTTGGGTTGTTGACGTTCCTAGATCAATTCCAACACTTAGCATTGATTCAGGCATGTTTTCACATCCTTTCCGATACAAAAAGGCACTTAAAAAAACTCTTCACGAGATTTTTCAAGCGCCATTGCTTTACGTTTAAATAAACATCCTTGTTTATTCATTTATTTTATTTTTTAAAATAGAAAAAGGTTTTAGTTCCTAAATGATTTGAAGTAATTTTTATTTTTCCGCGTAACTTTTCTTTAACATAACTTTTTACTATTTGCATACCTAAATTATTCAATTCTTTTTTCTCAGTATCATAGCCAACGCCATCATCTTCAATTGAAATGTACACATAATCATTTTTTTGAGTAACATCTATATAGATATTCCCATGATTTCGACCGGTAAACGCATGGTCATAACAATTTTGCACTAATTCATTTACAACAAGGGCAATCGTTACAACAACATCGCTATTCAAAATCAACTCTTGGTCAATTGTTGTTTCAACATGAATATGATAAAGATTTTCATAACATCGATGCATATTTTCAATAACAGAATCCAATACTGACTTGAGTGAAATATTGTCTTCTAATTGTTTAGACAATAATTCATGCGTTCTCGCAATAGCCATAATCCGATACACACTTTCAGTTAACGCTTTTTTAGCTTCATCACTTGTTGATCTGCGCGCTTGGATATTTAAAATAGACACAACGCTTTGCAGATTGTTCTTCACCCGATGATGAATTTCTTTAATAACCTCTGCTTTATCACTGATTTCCGCTTCTTTTCTACGCACTTCAGTAATATCGTGAATAATCAAAGTCACCGTATTTTCATTCTCTTCAAAGATATATTTTAACTCAAAATACATATTCCCAAATTCTATCTCTTTTTTCATCGATGTTAGTTCGGGACTTCTTGATCTAAAATAAGTCAATTGTTCAAAAGTAGACATATCCAAAGACAAATTATCATAATGCATTCCTAAGATATCATCTAAATAACCAAATCCTTGATAGTACATTTCCGCCGCACGATTCATTTGAACCAAATAACCTTTTGGATTAAAAATCAAGATCCCTTCATCAATATTATCAGTCACAAAATCATTGGCTATGTTGGTTTTTTCGATAGTTTGAGAAGGTAAACAAGATTTCATTTGTTTATTTACAGAGTCTTCTACAATAACCACACCTATATTTTTTTGTTGATTGCGGATTGGATAAACACGTTGCCGAACCATGACATTTTCTTGAGAACGAGCTAAAAGGCCAATTGTATTTAAGGAAGTCTCAAAGGTTCGATAGACAGCCGCTTCATTTTTTCGCTCTGCTTTTTCACCAATCACGCTTTTTGAATAGAGTGAAGCTTTTGATACAGGCGCTCGTTGAAAGACAACAATCACATCTCCTGTTAAATCATTCATGACATCAATAAAAACGTCATTATCAGGATATAAATTTTTAGTGATGATTTGTTCTGCCTGAATAATTAATTCAGCAATATCCTCATTTGAAAGTTCCGTGTATTCTTGACAAAATGCTTTGATGCCTTTGCTATGCTCAATCATCAGCAATCACAAACATTTCTGCTATTTCAGCAATTGGACAACGTTTATTCATACTTAAATCTCTCAATAATTGATACGCTTGATCCTCTGATAGTTTCTGTTCATCCATGATAATTCCCTTAGCTTTTTCAATTAATTTTCTATCTGACAACTTTTTACTCAGTTTTTCAAGCGATTGCTCATATTCCCTTGCTTTCGTCCCTGTTGCAATTGCTACTTCGACCATCGGTGTTAATGACTTTTCCATAATCGGTTTAACTAAGTAACCACTTACACCATATTTTTTAGCTTTTTCGATATTTTCTTTATCACTATAGGCAGTCAATAAAATCACCGCTTTAGCATATTTTTCACTGATAATTTTTTTACTTGCTTTTAGACCATCTAATAGTGGCATACTGATATCCATAATAACTAAATCAGGGTGCTGTTGTTTACAAACTTCGATTGCTTCAATTCCATTTGCCGCTTCTCCTACTACATTGTAGCTTGCAGCTTCCAACATTCCCCGGATATCCATTCTGGTAATAGGTTCATCGTCGACAATGACAATTCTTCCGCTCATAATGGTTCATCCTTTTCTTTTATGTTTTTGTAATGTGTGTTTCATTAAATCCCAGTATACTTCCTAAGCCGCTCAAAACCTCAGATAACGCTGATTCAACTGATGATACATCTCCCGTAATTACGACAGAACCACTAAATCGATCGATAAAACCAATCTTTATATCTCCAGCTTTTGTTGCGATATCCACTGCTATAATTGCCGCTTCACTTGGAGTTATCGTTAAAATCCCAATTGCATTTGTTTCAACATCTAGCAAACCTAATTTTTCATAAATCTCTGGATTTGGATTGGCAATAATGTGTGCCAATGTAATCTGTTTCCCCGGTACATATTCTTGAATCATCCGTTGTTTATCCGTCAATTCGAGTCACCTTTTTCATTATTATTTAACACTATCATGATTTATTTCTAGTCACAAGTAAATCTACGCAAAATTGTTATTTAATCATCTCTAAAATTTGTACCAGTTGTTCCTTTGAAGGAATTCTTGGGTTCGTTGCTGTACATCCATCAAGCAAGGCACCTTCTGCAATTTCTTCTTTAAACTGATCAAATACCTCAGAACTTACACCTGCTTGTCTTAAAGTTTCAGGCATTTTTAATTGTCTTCTTAAACGATCAATACTTCTTACTAACTGCTTAACACCCATTTTAGCTGAAGTATTCTCGTGTCCAATTAAAAGAGCTAAGCGAGCATACTTTTTAGCAGTTTGTTCGTCGTATAATTGTTGGAATTTTCCGACTCCTGCATTAAACTGGATCACTTCATTTAATAAAATCGCATTCAAACGACCGTGAGCAATATGTAGCTTGGCTCCTGCTGCATGCGCGATCCCATGATTAATACCTAACGAAGTTGAATTGAAGGCCATTCCCGCCATACAAGAAGCATAATGCATTTGTTCTCTAGCTTCGTTATTCCCACCATTTTCATAGCATTTAACTAAATTATCAAAAACTAGAACAACAGCTTTTTCACATAGCGCTTCGGAAAACACATTAGATTTTGTTGAGACATAAGATTCAATTGCATGTGTTAAAACATCCATACCAGTATCAGCTGTTATTGTTTTTGGCGCACTAACAACTAATTCTGAGGCCAAATAGGCTTCATCTGGTTGAATATTTGTAGTAACAAGTGGATATTTTATTCCTTTATCCTGATTAGTAATCACCGCAAAATTGGTTACTTCTGATCCTGTTCCACTAGTTGTGGGAATTACAATAAAAGTGATTTTTGAAATTTGTTCCAGTTTTTGACTAAAAAATTTCATTGCCTTTGCCGCATCAATTGGCGAACCGCCTCCAACTGCTAATAAAATAGTCGGTCGAAATTCTTCCATCGCGTTCATGCCGCTAATAACATTTTCAATTGGTGGATCTGGAACAACATTACTAAAAATCTTTAACTCATTTTTTTTATTCAAATACTTTGTTATTTGTTCAATTTTATTGGATTGAACCATAAATGGATCAGTAACGATAAAAATTCGTTGGTTTTCATATTGAGTTAATTTTTCTAAGACATTCTCACCAATATGAAGAGTGGTTGGAAAAGTAATTGTTTCCATCATACGCTCCTTTCTTTTACTCAAAAAAGCCGCAAAAAAGACGTTCATCATCTTCCTTGCAGCTTCATTGCTTGCTAAAACACTACCTTGTGTTTTTTATTTTATTTAATTAATTTGCATTTTGAACGCAAAAAATAGGCTCTAATCCGTTGTACATCATTGTACACGTATCACCTACTGTATCTTATTTAGAATAAAATACACTTTGTGAATGCGCTATTGTCTTGCCTCGAAACAATAGTACGGCAGCATTAGAATTAGAAAGATCTGACTTGTAGCATAACTGCTATTTACAGTGGCGGGACCGTATTGGAATCTAACCAAATTTCCATCTTGCTCTATGCGTATTCAATTTCTACAATTGAATTATATCATAATGAAAAAAAGAAACAAGTTTTTTCTAAAATTTCTTAGATATACAAAAAAGTCGCTGAATCACGATTCATTTTTTTGCTATAATTAAAAAAAAGAAAATGATTGATTCAGGAAAGAAGAAAAACAAATGAAAACAGAACGTTTATTAGCGATTACAATGATCTTACTAGATAAAAAACAAATCAGTGCTGCTCAATTAGCTGAAATATTTGAAGTCTCCATTCGCACAATTTATCGAGATATCAACTCTTTGAGTGAAGCTGGAATTCCAGTTATTGCATTACCAGGTGCAAATGGTGGCATTCAAATCATGGATACCTATAAAGTAGATAAACATTTCTTTACGACTACAGAAATTACTGCTTTACTAATTGCATTAGAAAATATAGGCAAAAATATTTCTACTACTCATTCTACCCAAACTATCGAAAAACTAAAAACGCTTGTACCAAACCATTTATCTAATGAAATTGAATTTAAAACAAACCAAATTATGGTTGATTTAACTCCTTGGACCAATAATGAAACATTGCAGCCCTTTTTAGAAACTGTAAAAAAAGCTATGGATCAGCAACATTTGCTTCAATTTGACTACACCGATAATCGTGGCAATCCAACAACACGTATTGTTGAGCCTTACCGTCTCGTTTTAAAAGAAATCAGTTGGTATGTACAAGCTTATTGCTTAGAAAAAAACGAATTTCGTACCTTCAAACTTTCTAGAATGTCAACACTGAATGAAATGAACGATTCTTTTAAACCACGAAAATTCCCAGTAGCTGCATTAGGCAAAGAACCTTTTTATGGAAAAAAATTCACTTCAGTTACACTTAAAGTTTCTCATAAAATAAAAGACCAGTTAACAGAAAAATTTGGTCACTTAACTACTTTGAAAACTGATAATCCTAATGAAATTTTAGTAGAGTTTCCATTTATGGAAGACGATTTTGGCTATAATTTAATTATCGGCTTAGGAAACCAATGTGAATGTATCGCTCCAGAGCATGTCCGAATTGAGCTAAAAAAACGAATAGCAGAGTTGCTTGAAAAATATACTAAATAAATTGGCTAAACAAAAAAACTTTTTAATTCATCCACATTTTATGTATGAATTAAAAAGTTTTTAACCTATTTCTTTTTCTTACCACCAAAAGCATCTTTCATTTTATCAAAGAAGCCTTCTTCGTGCTGTTCACTTACATCTTGTCCACCCGCTTTAGCAAATGCACGTAATGCTTCACGTTGTTCATCATTCAAGTTTTTCGGTGTAATCAATTTCACTTTTACATGCTGATCACCATTAGAGCCACCTCTTAGACGTGGCGCTCCTTTTCCTCTTAAACGGAAATTCGTATCAGTTTGTGTTCCAGCAGGAATTTTTAATTTGACGTCACCATGAACTGTTGGTACTTTGACTTCATCACCTAAAGCGGCTTGTACGAAACTCAATGGTAAGTCATAATAAATTTCTGAACCATCTCGATCAAAAATATTACTTTCTTGCACATTGAAGACTACATATAAATCGCCATAAGGTCCACCATTCATTCCTGCTTCACCTTGATTTGACAAACGCATTTGTTGTCCATCTTCTACACCAGCAGGAACATTGACTTTTACGGTATGCATTTTCTTTTCATGTCCAGAACCATGACAAGTAGGACAAGGATCTTTGATCTCTTTTCCTGTTCCATGACAGACATCACAAGTTTGACGACTCATCACTCGACCAAGTGGTGTTTGTCGTTCAACATTAATTGTACCCGATCCATGACATTTATGACATGTTTCAGGTTGCGTACCCGGTTTCGCACCATTACCATGACAGGTTGCACAGACATCTTCGCGGTTATATTTGATTTCTTTTTCAATCCCAAATATTGCCTCTTCAAATTTAAGCTTAATTGTATATTGTAAATCGGCTCCTTGTCTTGGTGCTGTCGGATCAACACTTCGTCCGCTTCCACCAAAGAAAGAGTCAAAAATATCCTCAAATCCGCCAAAGCCGCCGCCGCTGAAACCACCACCGCCAAAGCCGCCAAAACCACCTGCACCGCCGCCATAACTAGGATCTGTTCCTGCATGACCATACTGATCATAGGCTGCTCTTTTTTGTGCATCACTCAATACTTCATAAGCCTCTGAAACCTCTTTAAATTTTTCATCAGCATCAGCTTCTTTATTGATATCTGGATGGTATTTTTTTGAAAGTTTGCGGTACGCTTTTTTTATCTCATCATCTGAAGCACCTTTCGCTAAACCTAGTACTTCATAATAATCGCGCTTTGTAGCCATTCGTTCCCCTCCAACTATTCATTCCAATCGATTCTCTCGTCTCTTACTAAGTCACTCTCAAAAAAGTAAAAAACATCTTTGTTATCATACCATAATTTAAACAAAACCTAAATAGATTATCAGAAAATATCTATTGTTTGCGCTAGAAAATACGAAAAAAAGATAATTTACTCTTGTTTTTAATTAAACTTGTCTAGAAAAAACGAATTCTTCATAAAATTTCTAAAAAACGTACAATACGTTTAGTGTATTGCACGCTTTTTAGTCAAATTGCTAACGTCTAAACGTCCTCGTTCACAATTTTATTATTCAGAAAAAATCAATTATTTTTCTTCATCTTCTACTTCTTCAAAATCAGCATCAACAACATCATCTGCTCCGCCTTGTGCTGCTTCTGGATTTTCTTCTGCTTGTTGTTGTGCAGCTTGTTCATAAAGTTTTACAGTTAAGTTTTGAACGATTTCATTTAATGAATCACGTTTTTCTTTCATCAATTCAATATCATTCGCTTCAACGGCTGCTTTAAGTTCATCACGAGCATCTTCTGCTTTTTTCACTTCATCAGCATCTACTTTACCTTCAAGTTCTTTCAAAGTTTTATCAACTGTGAACAACAATGCATCTACATCGTTACGTAAGTCAACTTCTTCTTTTCTAGCTTTATCTGCTTCAGCATTTGATTCAGCATCTTTAACCATGCGTTCGATTTCATCATCTGATAAACCTGAAGATGATTTGATTGTAATTGTTTGTTCTTTTTGTGTACCTAAATCTTTCGCACGAACATTAACAATACCGTTTTTATCGATATCAAAGCTTACTTCGATTTGTGGCACACCACGAGGAGCTGCTGGAATATCAGTTAATTGGAAACGACCTAATGTTTTGTTATCTGCTGACATTGGACGTTCACCTTGTAATACGTGAATATCTACTGCTGGTTGGTTATCTGCAGCTGTTGAGAATACTTGAGATTTACTTGTTGGGATCGTTGTATTACGATCAATCAATTTAGTAAATACGCCACCCATTGTTTCAATACCTAATGATAATGGAGTTACATCTAATAATACAACGTCCTTAACATCACCAGTGATTACACCACCTTGAATCGCTGCACCCATTGCAACTACTTCATCAGGGTTTACTGATTTATTAGGATCTTTGCTTGTTTCTTTACGAACAGCTTCGACAACTGCTGGGATACGAGTTGATCCACCAACTAAGATGACTTCATCAATTTCAGAAGCTTTCAAGCCAGCATCTTTTAACGCTTGACGAACTGGTGTTTTTGTACGTTCTACTAAATCACTTGTTAATTCATCAAATTTAGCACGTGTTAATGTCATTTCTAAGTGCAATGGACCAGCATCACCAGCTGTAATAAATGGTAAGCTAATTTGTGTGCTAGTTACACCAGATAAATCTTTTTTAGCTTTTTCTGCAGCGTCTTTCAAACGTTGTAACGCCATTTTATCTTTACCTAAATCAATACCATTTTCTTTTTTAAATTCAGCTACCATGTGATCAATGATTTTGTTATCAAAGTCATCTCCACCTAAGCTGTTATCACCAGATGTTGATAATACATCAAACACGCCATCGCCTAATTCAAGGACAGAAACGTCAAATGTACCACCACCAAGGTCAAATACTAAGATTTTTTCATCTTTATCTGTTTTATCTAAACCATAAGCTAAAGCTGCTGCAGTTGGTTCGTTAACAATACGTTCTACTTCTAATCCAGCAATTTTACCAGCATCTTTTGTTGCTTGACGTTGTGCATCATTGAAATAAGCTGGAACAGTAATAACTGCTTTATCAACTTTTTCTCCTAAATATTCTTCAGCAAAACCTTTTAAATATTGTAAGATCATAGCTGAAATTTCTTGAGGTGTATAAGATTTGCCGTCTGCTTCAACTTTATAACCAGCTTCACCCATATGACGTTTGATTGATGAAATTGTATCTGGATTTGTTACTGCTTGACGTTTTGCTACTTCACCAACTTGAATTTCACCATTTTTAAATGAAACAACTGAAGGTGTTGTACGATTTCCTTCTGGATTTGCAATAATTTTTGCTTCTCCGCCTTCTAAAACTGCTACTGCTGAATTTGTTGTACCTAAATCAATACCGATAATTTTACTCATAATCAAAGATCTCCTATTCTCTATTCAGATTGTTTTATTTTTTTCATAACTTTTAATTTACTTTATTGAGCAACAATGACCATACTTGCACGCAAGACACGATCATGTAATTTGTATCCTTTTTGAAGCACATCAACGATTGTATCCGCTGGTGTATCATCTGTGGCAGGAACTGTTTGGACTGCTTGATGTAAATTAGGATCAAATGGAACACCCATTGCAGGAATTTCTTCAATTCCTTCTTCTTTCAAAGCAACTTGCATTCCTTCTAAAACCATTACAATTCCTTTTTTCAGACTAGCACCTTGCTCATCGTCTACTTGAATCGCTAATGCACGTTCTAAATTATCAATTGCTGGTAATAATTTTTTGGCTAAATCTTGCGATCGATAACGAACAAGTTGTTCACGTTCATTTTTGAAACGATTGCTCATATTCGCAATTTCTGCTCTAGCTCTTAAAAATTTATCTTCCATTTCACCTAGTTCAGCTTTAGTATTATCTAATTCTGAACTTTCTGCTTCAACTTCAGATACACCAGAAGAATCCATTGCTTCTTCCACTACTTCCGATTCAACCTTTTCAATTGTTTCCTCTTTTGTTTCTTCATTTTTGTTCACTCTAGCAACTTCCCTTCTCATTCCGTAGCTTCTATATTCTAATACAACGTTTCTTGATTCCTTTTTATTATTTTATTCATCAAGATAACGATAATAAGCTCCTAATTTCAATGCAAGTTCATGACGAAATGTATCGACTAAACTAAACATTTTTGAATAAGGCATACTAGTTGGACCTAGCAATGCAATAGTGCCTTTTCCATGATCTGCCACTTCATATGTTGCCGTAATCATACTCATATTATCCAATAACTCATGTCCGATTTCCGTTCCGATTTTAAAAGAAATCGCTGGACTATTCTCATTTGAAACGCTCAATAAATGAGAAATTTCATCTGAATCCTGAATAAATGAATATACAGATTTTAATTGATTGCGATCCTGTTCAACGCCAAAATCCAAAAGATTCATCCGACCACCTACAAACACCTTATCCTCAAATGCATGTCCTAAAATTGAATCAAACAATTGCATCATGCCTTCTGGCGTTTGGAAATAACGATGTAAAATCATCGGTATCTCTGTTCTCAATCGATGATAAACACTTAATAACGGTTGTCCTACAAGTTTATCATTAATAATTTGAGTCATTTTCTCCAAATCTTGACTAGAAACAGAAGCTGGAATTCGAAATACTTGGCTTTCTACATTTCCCTTATCTGTAACAATAATCGCAATGATTTGTCGATCATTTAATGGAACCATTCTAAAGCCAGTCAACTTACGTTCTTTGACTTCTGGTCCTAAAGAAAATGCCGTATAGCTCGTTAAAGTTGATAAGATATCTGCTGACTGTTCAATGATATCGTTGATTTCATGAAACTCTTTTCCAAAAGCTTGCCGAATCGTTTGGATTTCATTATTCTCAAGCCCGACTGGTTTTAGCAAATGGTCAACATAATAGCGATATCCTAACATAGAAGGAATTCGTCCAGAAGAAGAATGTGTTTTTAAAAGTAAGCCATGCTCTTCTAAAGTCTTCATGTCATTCCGAATCGTCGCAGAGCTAGATTCGATTCCTTCGGCCATCAGTCGTTTCGAACCAACAGCGATTCCTGTTTGTGTGTAGTTTTGGATGATAAGCTGTAATATTCTTTGTTGTCTTTCTGTTAGCATAATTACCACCCTTCATTAGCACTCTTGTCTTTCAAGTGCTAATTACAAATATAAATATACCAAGTTCTATTCAACTTGTCAAGCGAAAACTCAAAAAAATTAGCACTCTTTGCAAAAGAGTGCTAATTCGCTATTTTTATTCGACAAACTCAGTATAATCAGCTAATTTATGACTTTAATATCTATTAAAAACCATTGTTACATTACTTCATTGTTCTTTTTCCAATAGAAATTCTTCAAAAACATCATTTCCTAAAAATAATCCTTTTTCTGTCAAAAGCAAGTAATCATTTTGCTCTTCTAGTAATTCCTTTTGAATCAATTTTTCTAAAACCGTGCCGTAAATTTCTTCAATCGGTTGGTTAAATTTCGCCTGGAATTTTTGTTTTGAAACACCAGATTTCTTGCGCAAGCCTAAAAACATTTCTTCCTCTATTTGATTTGAACGACTTAAGTTCTCAACCTCAACCGTAGGTAAAACGCCTTCTCTTAACGGTTTCAAATAATGTTGAATAGGCCCACGATTTCGATAGCGAGTATGTCCTAAGTAACCACTTGCTCCAGCACCAAATCCATAATAATGCTCATTGTTCCAATAAACCAGATTATGTTGACTTTCTTTTCCTGGTATCGAAAAATTGCTCACTTCATATTGATGACGGTTTCCTTTTTCCATCGCTCTGATTGTTTCCTCAAACATTTGTGCTTCCACTTCCTCATTCGGCAATTGCAACCGACCTTGTCTGACCCAATTCATAAACATTGTTTTATTTTCTAAAATCAATGAATACAGAGAATAATGAGGTAAATCCAATTCAATCGCTCGATGCAAAGTATCACGAAATCCATCTAATGTTTGACCTGGTAATGCATAAATCAAATCAATACTAACATTAGAAAAATTTTCTTTTTCCAAAAATGTCATTGTATCATATACATCTTTTGCTGTATGTTTGCGACCAATTTTTTTTAGTAACTGATCATCAAACGTTTGAACGCCCATTGATAAACGATTCACACCAAACTCTTTCATAACTTGTAGTTTTTCTTGGGTTAAATCACCTGGATTTGCTTCAACTGTAAATTCATTTCTTTCATCAAATGGTAGTGATTTCCTGACTCCTTCTAACAAAACAGCTAATTGCTTTGCTGATAGAGAAGTCGGTGTTCCACCACCAATATAAATTGTTTCAGTTGTTTGACTAGGATATTGCTCTTTAGTCAATTGAATTTCCTTCAGTAGCGCTTGAATATATTCATCCACCGGTTGACCTTCCAAAAAAACTTTATTAAAATCACAGTAATAGCAAATATGCTCACAAAATGGAATGTGAATGTAAGCCGAAATCTTATCCTGTCTTTGATTTATTTTATTTATCATTTGATCATTTCCTTTTAAAATTCTATAGTGAAATTCGGCGTAACAAAGCAGCTTTTTTTTAAGTCAAAAATCTTTTTTCTTTATATCAAAATCATGGCATTACTATCTTTTTAAAACCTATCAGCTATTTTAACATACTTCAAAACCATAATAAATATAAAGGAATTTAATTGATTTTAATCAACCATTTTATAAAGTAAACTTTTCAGCTTCTACACTTATCAGAGAAGAGATTGAAACAAAAAAACTTTTTATAGAGAATAAAATTGCTTCTAGTAAAAACTTCTGCTATTATGTGAGTGTAATTGAATATGATTTTGTTTGCAGGGGGACGCATTTGCGTTGAGAAGGTAAAACCTGACCCTTTGAACCTGTTGGTTGATACCAGCGTAGGGAGCAGATGTCCGTTGTTTAAGTCGAAATCAAAACAAACAAGGCATTTTCCTAATTAATCTGGAAAATGTCTTTTTTATTTTTTAAGGAGGAACTGGAATGAAGAAAGTATTAAGTATTGCAGGATCAGATTGTAGTGGTGGGGCTGGAATTCAAGCTGATTTAAAGACATTTGCTGCACATGGTGTTTATGGGATGTCCGTGATTACTTCCGTCGTAGCAGAAAACACATTTCGTGTGATTTCCTATCAGGATATTAAACCAAAAATTATCCAAGAACAAATTGACGCTGTATTTGAAGACTTACCACCAAAGGCTGTAAAAATTGGCATGTTATCAAATAAACAAACCATTACAGCAGTCGCTAGAAGTTTAAAAAAATGGCATCCTAAACATGTTGTTCTAGATCCAGTTATGTATGCAAAAAACGGTGACGCACTGATGGAACCAGTAGCAATTCAAACATTGATTGAAAAAATTTTACCAGCAGCAAGTTTGATTACACCAAATATTCCAGAAGCTGAAAAGATTTGTCAAAAAGAAATCGTAACTCTCAATGACATGGAACAAGCAAGTCAACTCATTTACGATTTGTCTGGTACAACGGTTTTGATCAAAGGCGGCCATAAAACTGGCGAAGCTACTGATGTTTTTTTTGATGGCAAAAAATTTTATCATTATACTTCAGAACGAATCAATACAAAAAACACTCACGGAACAGGTTGCACTTTCTCTTCAGCTATCGCTTCACAATTGGCTCTAGGAAATACTCCAGAACAAGCAATCAACAAAGCTAAAAAATATATTACGATGGCCATTAAGCATTCTTTACCTATTGGTTCAGGACATGGACCCACGAATCACTTTTATTCATTATATAAAAATGGTTTAAGAAAGGAAACAAGCGAATGAAAACGTTTATATTATCATCAATAAAAAAAATCCACACGAAAAAACCTTTGATACATCATATTACGAATTATGTAACTGTAAATGATTGCGCAAACATTACTTTAGCTATTGGGGCTTCTCCAATCATGGCAGATGATAGAAACGAAGTGGCTGAAATAATTGAACATTCAAATGCATTAGTAATCAATATTGGTACATTGAATGACCGAACGATTCCTTCTATGATTTCAGCTGGAAAAGCTGCCAACAAAAAACAGATTCCTGTTATTCTAGATCCAGTCGGAGTTGGAGCTTCAACCCTTCGTAATGAAACCGTAAAAAAACTATTAAAAGAGATTCGTTTTACTGTCATTAAAGGAAATCGTTCAGAAATTAGGTTTTTAGCTGGTGCAACTAGTAACACAAATGGAGTGGATGCTTCAGCAGAAGATTTAAAAAGAGAAATAGAAACTCAACTAGTAGCTAAGAAAATGGCTAAAAAATATCAATGTATTATTGCTATTACAGGTGAAATAGATATCGTAACAAATGGCGATCAAATGATTTTAATAGAGAATGGCTGCGAGAAAATGAGTCACATTACTGGGACAGGATGTATGTCCGCCTCACTTATTGCAGTTTTTTGCGCTTGTCACCCAAATCAATCGCTCTATAGTACAGCAGTAGCATTAATTTCTATGGGAATTGCTGGTGAACAAGCTGCCAACAAAACAATTAATCAAGGAACCGGTAGTCTTCGAACTGCCATCATTGATAAAATAAGTTTATTAGAGGCAGAAAAACTCATTGAGAAAGGAATCTTCTATGAAAACTAAGCTAGATTATCGTCTTTACTTGATTACTGATCGGCAATTACTAAGCACTACTACGTTACAAAAAGCTTTACAAGAAGCGCTAGAAGGAGGGGTGACTTTTGTGCAATTACGCGAAAAAAAGCTTAATTCTAAAACCTTTTATCAAGAAGCTCTTCTTGCAAAAAAAATGACAACTGAATTCCAGGTGCCTTTAATTATTAACGACCGCATTGATATTGCTTTAGCTTGCGATGCTGATGGTGTCCATGTTGGCCAGTCTGATTTGCCAGTAAAAAAAGTTCGTGAAATAATTGGAAATAATAAAATTCTCGGCGCTTCTGTACAAACCGTTAAAGAAGCTATTGAGGCAGAAAAAGCAGGAGCAGATTATCTAGGAGTTGGCGCGATGTTCCCAACTACAACAAAAAAAGACGCTATTTTAGTTAGTAAAGAAGTTTTGAAACAAATAGTAGAAGTTGTTTCTATTCCTATCATAGTAATTGGCGGGATAAATGCTCAAACAATTTCGGAATTTAAAAATTACGATATCCAAGGTTTTGCTGTTATTTCAGCCATTTTAGCTAATAAAAATATCAAAACTGCAAGTGAAAATCTTTTATCACTAATCAATCAAACAATTACGAGGTGAAGACATGTCATTTTCTAAAAAATAAAAAAAACACTGCCAATCTGATTGGGAAGCTGGTTATCTCCATCCATTTGTTCAAGAATTAGGTCAAGGTACACTTGCTATCGACAAGTTTCAATTCTATTTATTACAAGATTATCTCTATCTATTTCAGTATGCAAAAGTTTTTGCTTTGGGTGTTGTTAAATCAAATGACCCTAATATAGTAAAACACTTTGTAAATGGACAATATAATATTCTAAATTCTGAACTTGATCTCCATCGTAACCACATGCTTAATCACGGTATTTCTTCAGATGAAATAACCAATATACGTCCTTCAATTTTTAATCAGACTTATACAGCTAATATGCTCGCTATTGGCCAAACAGGTGACTTAGCACAAATCATCGCTACTATTTTGCCTTGCGCATGGGTTTATTGCGATTATGCTAGCCGTCTCAAACAGAAATATCAAGAACAATTAATTAATAATCCCTATAAAGCTTGGATTGATACTTATGCCGATATTAATTTTAACGATTCTTTTGACTGGATGTTTAGTTCCCTCGATACATTGGTTGCAGCTAAGTCCGAGAAAGAAACACAAGAGATTATTAATATTTTTGCTAATAGCGTAAAATTTGAAAACTTATTCTGGGAAATGGCTTATCATAAAAAAATGGATTTCTAGAAGAGTAGGTTTGTATGTAAGAAGAAACAATAACTTCTTAAGTTCAAAATAAAATCGTTTAGTTTCAAAAATAATAAGGTCCATGAAAAATTTCGTTTAGATATTAAATACTACCTACTTGGTGTTGCTCATTTTTTTGATATCCAAGTAGGTATTTTTCATATCTATTCATTTCCGTACGCTATGTCTTATAAAAATATCTTCTTATTGTATTACGGCTAACCGTTCTACTCCACTCTAACTTTTTGTAAAATAAGCTGCCGTATCTATTTCATCCTGTTTTAATTGTGCAATTAATTTTTCCACATGATCGAATTTCACTTGATCTCTTAAATAATGATTCCAGCGAACACGTACTTGTTCACCGTATATATTTTCATGAAAATTCAAAATATAAACTTCTACAGTCAATGCTCGACCATCACCAAACGTATCATTGTGTCCAATCGATCCCATACCTACGTGCCATTTCCCACCAATTTCTATTTCAACTGCATAAACACCAATTCTAGGTAATCGAACCGTGCTTTTAATTTTGATATTCGCAGTTGGGAAACCTAACAAACGACCTCTAGCATCTCCATGAACAACCGTACCTTCAATTTCATAAACGTAACCAAGTAATTTAGTTACCTCTGCCATATTCCCTTTTTCCATTTCTTCTCTGATCCGAGAAGAGCTGATCTTGTCTCCATCACATTCTTCTTTTGCAACAGTTACAACTTCAAATCGATTTTGAGCATAATTTGGAAGCAGCTCAACATTCGCAATTTCTTTAGGACCATACGTATAATCAAAACCACTAACCGCTACTTTGCTATTTAATCCTACTAAATATTGATTGACAAATTCTTGTGGTGCTAGTTGAGCAAATGCCGAAGTAAAATCAACAACATACAAAATATCTACACCATTTTTCTCCATTAAACGTTCTTTTTGATCCAAACTATTTAAATATTTCATATTTTCAGGTAAGACCTTTTGAAAAACAATCGACGGATGTTGGTTAAACGTCATTACAGCTAATTTCAAACCACGTTCATCCGCAATTTTTCTACCCGTCTCAATTACTTTTTGATGCCCCAGATGAACACCGTCAAAAAAACCTAAAACCATAACTACTTCTTCATTGATAATATCTTCTTGGCGATAAGGATGCCGAATCGGAACTATTTTCATTTTCAATCTTCTTTCTTTATAAATTAATTATTGCGTAAAACCTTACTCGGCTTTAACATATTTTGCTTTGTCGGATGCGCCATATATAAACTTACTACTTGCTCATTAAAATATAGTGCAACCAAATCATTAGGAATTTCAACTAAGGATAACTCATTCAACGATAGGAAAACGCCATTTTTCACCTTTTGATAAAGTGCAGTCGAAAGATCAATTCGTTTAAATTGTTGAATAGCCGTTTCGATTGGCAACAACACTTGATCAATTTCTTGATCATTCATTTTATTTGCAACTTGCTCTAATGTTAAACATTGATCAGCCATTAAACCACCACTGGACGTTCGAGTCAAATCTGACATATGCGCGGGGTACCCTAATAGTTCGCCTGTATCAACAGACAAGGTTCTCACATACGTCCCTTTCCCACAACTAACTTTGAAGCGCCAACTTTGTGTTCCTAACTGTTCATTAAATACAGGTTCACTCGTTCGTTTAAACGCATAAATCATCGCTTTTCGAATGGGACGTTCTACTTCCTCGCCATTTCGAGCATACTCATACAATCGTTTTCCATTGACTTTAACAGCGGAAAACATAGGTGGAATCTGCGTAATTTCACCAAGCATTTTAGCCATTGCTTGATCAATTGCCTCACTCGTTAATGGATCAGTTACTTTTTTTCTTTCAACCACCTCACCACTCGCATCTTCAGTGGTTGTTGCGCACCCGATTGTGATTTCTCCTTCATAAACTTTCCCTGAATCAACCATATATTCGATCACTTTGGTCCCTTTGCCAACACAAATCGGCAATACACCAGCAACATCTGGGTCCAAGGTTCCTCCATGACCTATTTTTTTTGTATGTAAAATTTTCCGTAATTTAAAAACACAATCATGACTTGTCATGCCGCGTTCTTTCCATAATGGTAAAATACCGTCCATCATTTCCCTCCAACATCTACTCTGATTATTAACTTGTTTATTATAGCATAGAACGAACGAATTTTTCACATTTCAAAATTCTATGTAAAGATAACTTTCTGAAATAAATGAATATAATAAAAAAGCAACTATAAGAGCTCAACCACAGTCAAGTCTCTCATAATTGCTTATTATCGTTAATTCATTTTTTAGATTGCTGTTGTAGCGCCACGGTATACAATACCACGACGAGGGTCTACAGTAATCAATTCATCACTGGCAATCAAGGTTGTTGCATTTTCAGCTCCAACAATAACTGGAATATTTTTAGCAATCGCAACAACTGCAGCATGAGAAGTCAATCCGCCTTCTTCAACGATTAAGGCTACTGCATTATCAATTGCAGGCATATATTCTTTATCTGTTGTTTTAACAACTAGAATAGAGCCTTCAGTTGTGTTTGCAACAGCTTCTTCAGCTGTATTCGCAATAACTGCTTTAGCAATTACAGAAGATTCGCCAATTCCTTGTCCTTGAACTAATTTTGAACCAATCATTTGAATTTTCATCAAGTTAGTCGTTCCTTTTTCACCAACAGGAACACCAGCAGTGATAATAATCAAATCGCCTTCGTTAGCATACCCTTCTTCTTGAGAAACGGTTGCAGCTAAATTGAACATTTCATCTGTACTAGCTGGTTTGTTCGCAACAGTTGCATAAACACCCCAAGATAAAGCTAAACTACGCGCTTTTTGCTCTGAGAATGTAATTGCAACGATATGTGCTTTTGGACGGTATTTAGAAATCATACGAGCTGTATGTCCAGATTCAGTTGCCGCAACAATTGTTTGAATTCCTAAGTTACGAGCTGTGTGTCCTACTGATTGACCGATTGCTTCAGCCATATCTGTTTTGCTATATAATTTCAAAGCAAATGTATCTTGATTTACTAACGCTTCTTCTGTACGAACTGCAATACGAGCCATTGTTTGAACCGCTTCTAATGGGTAGTCTCCAGCAGCTGTTTCACCAGAAAGCATTACTGCATCAGTTCCATCATAGATTGCATTGGCAACGTCATTTGCTTCCGCACGAGTTGGACGTGGGTTACGTTGCATAGAATCTAACATTTGAGTCGCTGTAATAACTGGTTTACCCAAAGCATTACATTTTTTAATCAATTCTTTTTGAACAACTGGTACATCTTCAGTTGGAATTTCAACACCCATATCTCCACGAGCGACCATTAAACCATCAGAAACTTTCAATATTTCATCAATGTTATCGATTCCTTCTTGGTTTTCAATTTTAGGTATGATTTGGATGTGAGTAGCGTTTTCTTCTTCTAAAATTTTAGTGATTTCTAAAACGTCAGTCGCACGGCGAACAAAACTTGCTGCGATAAAGTCAATTCCTTGACCAATCCCAAAACGGATATCCGCTGCATCTTTTTCAGTAATTCCAGGTAAATTAACTGATACACCAGGAACGTTAACGCCCTTTTTATTTTTCAATACGCCTTCGTTTTTAACTAAAGTCACGATTTCGTTTGCTGCATGATCGATATCCGTCACTTCTAAATCAATTAAACCATCGTCTAAAAGAATATGTGAACCAACATTTACATCATTAATCAATTCTGGATACGTAATTGAGAATTTTTCGTTTGTACCTAAAACTTCTGTCATAGAAATACGAACTGAATCACCAATTTTCATTGTGATTGCGCCATTTTCCATGTCATTCGTACGGATTTCAGGACCTTTAGTATCAAGTAAAATAGCAACTCTTTTACCTGTGATTTTTACAGCTTCGCGAATATTTTTGATGCGGTTACCATGCTCTTCGAAGTCTCCATGTGAGAAGTTCAAACGGCAAACATTCATGCCAGCATTAATTAGGTTTACTAGCATCTCTGTTGATTCACTAGCAGGTCCGATCGTACATACGATTTTCGTTTTTTTCATTACAAAACGCTCCTATTCGATTTTTGTTTATACAAAAGCTTATAAAGCCAATTATAACTGTTTAAAATAACTATTCTTTAGACATCGCTAATTGACTACAACAACTAGCTCAAAATCTCGCTCTTATTTTAGAATGAAATTTCCTTATTCAAGTCATAAAGTGATAAATCTGGTTTATGTTTCCCTTTTTCCAACGTGTCGACGATATTAGCAGAAACAACTTCATTCTCTAACATACCAATACATAAGCCGCCTTTACCTTGTTTTAATAATTCAACTGCATAAGAACCAAATTTACTAGCCAATACACGATCACGTGCACTTGGAGATCCACCACGAACAACATGTCCTAAGATTGAAACACGAGTATGGAAATCACCATGTTCAGATAATTGCTCAGCAAATTCATTTCCACCCATTACACCCTCAGCTAAAATGATTAGGCAATGTTTTTTACCACGATCGCGTCCTTCTTGAATTCTTTTCGCTACATTTTTCATATCAAAATCATGTTCGGGAATAATAATTTCATCCGCTCCACCCGCAACTCCAGACCACAATGCGATATCGCCAGCGCCACGTCCCATTACTTCAATAACAAATGTACGAACATGAGAAGTTGCTGTATCACGAATACGGTCAATTGATTCCAATACAGTGTTGATTGCTGTATCAAATCCAATCGTAAAATCAGTACCAGGAATATCATTATCAATTGTCCCAGGAATCCCAACAGCTGGGAAACCGCGTTTAGTCAACGCCATTGCTCCATGATAAGAGCCGTCTCCACCAATAACAACCAAACCTTCGATACCGAATTTTTTCAATTGTTCGATACCTTTTAATTGTCCTTCTTCTGTTGCAAATTCAGGATATCTAGCAGAGTATAAGAAAGTTCCACCACGTTGGATTTTATCGCCAACATCAGCGATATCTAAGCGACGGATGTCTCCAGCAACTAATCCGGCAAAACCATAATTGATTCCGTAAACTTCAATCCCATCATAAATACCTTTACGTACTACTGCACGAATCGCAGCGTTCATTCCTGGAGCGTCTCCTCCACTGGTTAAAATACCGATACGTTTCATTCGTTCTTTCACCTCATATAATATACTTTAGCTGCAACGAATAAGAACGTCACAGTTTTTAATTGATCCAATCGTATCACGTCACTCATTTTACCATTAATAGAACAAAATGTCTTGGCTAAACAAGAAAAAATTTAAAAAAATGAAAACAAATAGTCTTTTTTACTGTAAATCATTTGAAAACAACATTTCCAACGCCTAAAATCCCTTGTAACTGCTCTTCTACCGTGTCAGAATAATCCAACCAATTTTCTTCTCCTAAAACCAGTTTCCTTTTACTTGATTCATAATATAGAACAACAGGGCTTAAGCCTTTATTTTTTTTTATCACTTCATGTACTTGATTTAAGTGTTGTGCCTCATTTTCTCCAATAGGAATTTTTAAATAACAAGTTACATCTGCAATCGACTGCTCGATTTCATTTGCTTGAATGATTCTATCGACTAGAAGTTGTAACTCCTGATTGTAATTGCTTTTTTCAATTTTTCCTTCAACGAAATAGACTTGGTTTTTTTCGATTTTGTTGCGAAGTGTTCTAAAAACCGTCGGGAAAACAGTCAAGGACAATGATCCTGTCATATCATCCACTTCAACAAAAGCCATTTGTTCCCCTTTTTTCGTTCGAATTACACGGACGTCTTTAACATAAACTAGCAAACGGACTTGTCTTCCTTGAGCAATATCGCTTACCATCATAACTTGTTTCGCTAAACGTGTTTTCTTAAATTCTTCTGTCGGGTGTCCAGATAAATAAACGCCTAAGTATTGTTCTTCTAATTCTAATTTTTCTTCCAACGCATAGTCCGCAACCTCAACTTCTTTCAACTCCAACGTTTTGAACAGATCCTCACTCCCACCACTGTAGACAATGTTTTGAATTTTGCCATCTAAGTCGTCCATTAATTGTCGTCTGTTTGGTGACAACTCATCAAAAGCACCGATTGCAATTAAAGGCTCGATCATTTCCTTCTTAAGCCATTTTCCTGATAACCGAAGCAAAAATTGATCAAAAGAGCGATATAATCCCCGTTCTTTTCGTTCATCTAATATATGTTGAATGAAATCTCGTCGAATTCCTTTTAATGAACTAAAACCAAACATAATTTCATTTTGATCACTTAGATAAAAACTATAATGACTTTTATTAATCGAAGGAGAAACGATTTCTTGCTTATTTTTCCGCGCTTCTCCGATATACTCTTTGATTTTATTTGGATTATGTCTGACTGAATGCAAAATAGCAGTATAAAAAGCTGCAGGATAATGAACTTTTAAATACGCCATTTGAAATCCTATGAAAGAATACGCAAACGCATGGGATCGATTAAAGCCATAGTTCGCAAAACGCTCAATATAATCATAGATAGTATTCGCGTTTTCCTCTTTATGACCTTGAGCCAAAGCACCTGCTACGAAGTGCTTTCTCTCTTCGTCTAGAACATCTTTCTTTTTCTTGCTCACTGCTCGACGTAAAATATCCGCTTGTCCTAAAGAAAAACCAGCCATTTCAGAAGCTACTTGAATAATTTGTTCTTGGTAAACGATAATTCCATAAGTATTTTTCAAAATGGGTTCTAGAATAGGATCTGGATAGCTAATTGCTTCCAACCCTTTCTTTCTACGAACAAATAAATCAATGTTTTGCATCGGTCCTGGTCGGTATAGTGCATTAACCGCTGCAATATCTTCAATACTTGTTGGACCTAATTTTCTTAAGACATTACGAATCCCTGCTGATTCAAACTGAAATACACCACTGGTTTCACCCTTCTGGAAAAGTTGCAATGTTTCAGTATCATCTAATGGAATTTGATTCAAAATGATTTCAGTATGATCCACCCGACGAATCGCCTTGACTGCACGATCGATAATCGATAAATTCCTTAATCCAAGAAAATCCATTTTGAGTAAACCAATTTTCTCTACATCATTCATTGTAAACTGTGTTAAAAGAATGTCATTTGAACCAGGTTGTAAAGGAATTAATTCTAATAGGTTCTTATCACTAATCACTACTCCTGCTGCATGAGTTGAAACATGTCGAGGCAAACCTTCTAAATGAACAGCGGTTTCGAAAAGCAATCGATTTGTCTCATTTAATTGAACGAGTTCAACTAATTTTTTTGATTCTTGATAGGCTTTTTTCAATGTCATTTTGAGTGCATTCGGAACTGCTGCTGACCAACGATTTGATTCACTTTGTGATAAGCCAAAAACTCGTGCAACATCTCTTAAAACCATTTTGGCAGCCATCGTACCGAATGTTGCAATTTGAGCCATATGATGATGCCCATATTTTTCTCTCACATAGGCTAAGATTTCTTCTCGTCGGTCATCCGGAATATCAAGATCGATATCGGGCATTGAACGGCGTTCTGGATTTAAAAAACGTTCAAATAATAAATCATACTTAATCGGATCAACATCTGTGATTGATAATACATAGGAAACCAATGAGCCTGCTGCTGACCCTCGTCCCGCTCCTGTTACTATTTTTTTTCGATGGGCATAATCCATTACATCCCAAACAATCAAAAAATAATCATCAAATCCCATTTCATGGATAATCGTCAATTCTTTTTTTAACCGTTCTTCATAAATTTCCGTATGATCAGGTACACGTAGATTAAGTCGTTCCCAACAAAGCTTTTCCAGAAAGTCACCAGCATTTTGATTATCCTCTAACGGATAATGAGGCAACAAACGTTGATGTAAAGGGATTTCCAAACAACAATTCCCAACTATTGATTCAGCATTAGCAATCGCTTCTTCACCAAGTAAAGAAGTTAGTTGTTGTTGAGCTTCTGAAGAATCACGTAAAAACTCTGTCCCTTGTTTTGTTATCGCATTAGTGTTTATGCTGATATTCATTTGAGTTCCATCATTGATATGTTTCAATACCTCTGAAGCAAATCCTTCATCGCTCGTTAAATAGCAAACCTTTTGCCATGCAACCAATGGTAAATTATGCGTATCAAAATAATGAAATAGTGGGTAATTAGTTTGTGGGTTCTTATCGATTGTCGTGCCAATAAAAAATGAATCTATATCAAAATACGAAGTCAGTTTCTCAACTATTTTATCTAGTTTTTTATTTTTTTGTTCAAAAGCAAAAGTAATTTCGCCTTGCTCAACTGGCATTATTGCAAACAAATCAGAACAAAAATCTTTTACTACTTCTATGTTAAAATTAACGGATTGGGTCATTTTAGCACTAGAAATTTGCATTAAATTTTGATACCCCGCTAAATTTTTAGCATAGAGAACAATTTTAGCTACTTGTTCAGAATCATCTGTTATATATTCTAAAGTCAATCCAATAATTGCTTGGATATTTTCTTTTTGACATGCCTCGTAAAATTCAATTGCCCCATGCATGACATTTAAATCAGTAATTGCAATTGCTTTATAACCCATTTTTTTGGCTAATTTGACATATTCTGCAATCCGAATCGTACTTGATAATAAAGAGTAAGAAGTCATTGTATATAATTGTGGGAAAGTCATAAGATAACTCCTTTACATAGTATGTATAAGCAAAACACAATTTTTTTAGTTCTCTTGACCTATTATAACTGAAAATGACCAAAACAATCTACTATTGAAATGGAAGGAAAATTGCATCCACAAAAATTAGTTTTTTCTATACAAATTTCTCGAAAAAAATAAAAGACTTAGCAACAAATTTCGAAAAAAGAAAAATAAGTCATTTCCATCGTTGTTCTTCCTTTACTTTTAAAAAAAATATGCTAAACTAATAGCTAGAAAAGAGGTGCTGTTATGCGTTACATCATTGTATTATTATGGTCTTTTCTACTAGGACAAGTAGTCGGTTATATCGGTGGTGCACTGACTAATGGAAGCTATGATTTTATGCTGACTACCATTATTTCTTTAGTGACAGGCATTATTATTATATTGATTGGTCATTTCGCTTTACCTAAAAAAGAAGCAACAAAAAATTCAAATTAATTGAACTTTTAACGATTGAAAGTTCAAAACATAAACGTTCAATAAAAAAAGGGTGCATATACACGAAAATTATTTACAAATTTTTGTGTATATGCGCTTTTTTATTTTTTTGAACAACATTTCTGTCTCAAACTCATTTAATTAAATCTTTTGTTTGAGGATTTTACGAAAATTAAATAATGATAATAAGAAGTTCCCCAACACAAAACAAGCTGTCACAATAAACACAGCACTATAGCCCGAAGCATGAGCTACTGTGGAACCCACCATTGGACCTAACACTTGTCCAAAATTACTAAACATTTGATTATAGCTATAAACACGACTCACCCCTTCTGAAGGTGTGATTTTACTAATTAACGTATTAATAGACGGCATCAACGCTCCCGTTGAAAAGCCTAAAATAAATCGTAGAACGCCCAATTGAAAGGGGGTTTTCACAAAAGCCATTGGAACATAACACACAAATGATAATAGCAATCCTGCTAAAAGAACTTTGTGATTCCCTACACGGTCTCCAATTCTTCCCAGTGTAGGTGAAGAAATAATTGCTGAAACACCAGCAATTGAAACAATTAATCCACTTACGAAAAGAATATTCCCTGAATTTGTACTTAATGAACGAATATATAGTGTCAAAATTGGACTAATACTTGTGATTCCTAGTTGTAATATCAGCGTAGTGATAAAAAGACCAATTAATATAGATAAATGATCCATTTGACCAAAAATTTCTTTTGTTGAAACCATATCTGTTTTTTCAACTGGTTTAAAATTTTCTTCGACCATAAAAATAGTCAGTAGCGTCGTGATTAATAAAAAGAGTCCCGTAATAATAAATACATTTTGCATACCAAACCATTCGGCTAAAGCACCACCCATCAAAGGGCCAATCAAACTGCCAGCCACAGCGCCTGTCGAAAGCGTGCCTAATGCCCAACCACTTTTTTCCTTAGGTACTTGAGAAGCAATCATTGCCGTTGCGTTAGGAATATAACCTGCTAAAATTCCATTAAAAAAACGCATCACTAACAACCAATAGACATTGGGAACAAACGCTAATGACCCCATCGTAAATGTCATTCCCGCTGCAGCTCGAATCATCATCAGTTTCCGTCCTTTTCGATCCGCCAAATTTCCCCAAATAGGTGCAACAATTGCCGCAGCAAATGCAGTTACTGAAATCGCCAATCCCGAAAACAGTTCTACTTGATTGCTAGGCGTTCCCAACTGTTCGATATAAACTGGAATAAATGGCATCACTAAACTAATGCTTGCTCCAGTAAAAAAACAACCTAACCATGCGACCATCAAATTTCTTTTCCAATCGATTCTCATTTTCCTTTGCACCTCACACTTATTCTTCTCTACTATACTCCAAAAATCAGAATCTCTCAAAGAAATTTATGAAACTATCGTTAAATTGAAAAAAGTATTGAATTAAAATTTACTTTGTACGTAAAAGTCATCTGAAAATGAAAACAAGAGGTTAGAAAGTAACAGAAGTCGTCACCTTTTAGCCTCTTGGTTCTAATTATCTATTTGTTTAATTAACACTTACCTAGAAATTATTTGGAAACAACCAAATTTTCTCGATAATAGTTAACTGATAATTTACTTTCTACAGAATTGCTAAAATAATAAAGTTCAAAATGAATAATGCATTAATTACCCAAACAATTGGGGAAATCTCATTGATTTTGCCTTTTGTTACTTTAACGATTGCAAAGAAAATAAATCCAACCGCAATTCCATAAGAGATACTATAGCTTAATCCCATAAATACTGAAGCAAAAAAGGCTGGGATTGCTTCTTCCAAATCAGTCCACTCAATATCCTTGAATGAAGCCAACATCATTACACCCACTAAAATCAAAGCTGGAGCCGTTGCTTGTGCAGGAACAATTGCAATTAATGGAGAGAATAAGCTACTTAAAGCAAATAAGATTGCAACGAAAACTGATGTTAAACCAGTTCGTCCACCAGCACCAATTCCAGCTGCACTTTCAACATAAGTAGTTGTATTAGACGTCCCAAAAATCGCTCCAATTGAAGTTGCAGCAGCATCTGCAAATAAAGCTTTATCCATCTTAGTAGAAAATCCTTTGCTATCTTCTAACGCCAACTCATCTTCTTTCGAGAAAATCCCTGTTCGACGACCTGTTCCAATAAAGGTACCAATTGTATCAAACGTATCGGATAAACTAAATGCAATGATGGTCATGATTACTTGAGGAATCTTGGCTGTATCACTAAATAATGATTGCATACCATCCGCTCCAAAAGCTGCTCCAAATGTCACTCCTAAATCCTTAAATGAACTTCCTAATGAGTTTTCTTGCCAATTAACCGCAGATAAATCAACCACACCCAATGGAATGGCGATCAAGGTTGTTGCAACAATCCCAAATAAAATTGCTCCACGAACATTTAATAAGACTAGAACAGTTGTTAAAACTAAACCAATAACAGCCAAAATAATTTCGGGATTATTGAAATTCCCTAAAGCTGGAACAATATTACTTCCGTTTACAACGCCATTGTTAGGTTCTGCCTCAATTGTGAAGTTAAGTAAACCCGCATTTTTAAATCCGACATAGGCAACAAAAATACCAATCCCGCCACCAATCGCATGCTGTAAACTTTCTGGAATCGATTTAATAATCAATTTTCGTATTTTCGTTACGGTAATCAGGATATTGACAAGTCCACAAATAAATACCATTGCTAATGCTTGTTGCCAAGTATAACCTAAACCAAAAACTACAGTAAAAGTAAAGAATGCGTTTAGCCCCATACCAGGTGCTTGCGCATAAGGAACGTTTGCAAATAATCCCATGATTAATGTTCCAATTATGGAAGCAATGATTGTTGCTAAAAAGACCGCTTGAAATGGCATCCCTGTTTGTGACAAAATCGAAGGATTTACAAATAAAATATAACTCATTGCAAAAAATGTGGTAACCCCTGCCATCGCCTCAGTAGAAATGGTTGTATGATTTTCCTTCAATTTGAAAAACTTTTCCATAAAAATAATTCTCTCCTCTATTCACAATATTTCAGATCAATAAAATAATAGCCTTCTCATATCTTAACAATACTTACTGAGTATAAATTAGCCTTTCGTATAATTCAACTAAAAAATTAACTTTATCTAAATAAAAACAAACAATGTTCGTCTTTCCCTAAAATGAAAGCAAAAAAGAAAGATAAAACAATTAATTTGTCTTATCTTTCTTTACAATCACGAATAACAACCTATTTTACTTTAACCTTACGACGCACTTCAAAAACAGACAAACTCCCTACAATAGCAAAACCAACTAGAGCTAATCCTTCCTCATGTGCGCCTGTTTGAGGTAATTCTTTTCCAGACGTATTTCCAGTACCAACAGTTGTCGAACTAGTTGTTGTTTCATTCAAAACTTTTGCTGGTAAAACATCAATTGAAAAGGCTACTTTATTTGCAGTTTCATCTACAACAAGAGCAGTGATTTTTTTCTTTCCTTGTAATTTCAAAGGTTGCACATTAATCCGAATAAAGCCTTCCCCATCAGCATTTGCAACGATTTTTGCCTCTGGAATATCCTCTTGGCCTTCTAAGATAGCAATTGAAACTTCTTCAGGGAATAATATTACTTTAGCATTAGGCAAAGTGACCCCACGTAACAAATCATCATCTTCATACAGTGGATCAAAAATAGTCGCTTTTCTAATTTTCTCTTTTGCTAAAGCTGTTTCATCAGGTTGAGGTGTCTCTTCCTTAGCATCTACCAATTTTTTACGACCTTCCACTGAAGCCGTAATCGGCTCTCCTATGGCTTCTTTAGCTTCAATATAGCCAATAAATGTATCCGTATCAGATTGCATCGTATCGACTACTTTAGATCCTGTAAACCCAGAGAAACCATCTCCACCGCCTAATAAAAAGTCATTTATTACTACACGATAGACTTGATTTGACTCAACTAGAGTACCATCTTTTTTATAAATATCCTTAACCACAAACGGTTGAGTTTCATTTTCGTTTTTTACATACGTATACGTTAAGCCAGAAATTTGCAAATTATAAAGCTCTCTTTGCGTATATTGTTCGTTTAAAACTTGTTCTACTTGAGCGCCTGTCATTTCAACGATTTGCATAATATTTCCAAATGGCTGTACTGCTTGAGCCGCTCCCCAGGTAATTTCTTGATTATCTCCAACTGCTAAATCTGCACGAACTCCACCATTATTAGTCATCGCAAAGTCCACTTGACTTCCCTGAGCATTCGCCATAGCAACTTGGGCATCTGTAATTAAATTTCCTAGTGCTGATTCTTTAAATTCATTCAGTTCACGTGTAATGTTCCCCGCTTCTTTTGCCGTTCCGATTTTCTTATTCGTTACTGGCTCAACACGTTTTTGCGCATCTTTGACAATTGCCTCAACAACCTTATCTTTTTCAGGTGCATTAGCTGCAGCAGGATCGACCGCACGAACTTCCGCTTTTGGAATATCTACAAATTCTTGTGTTTCTACATCAATTTCTCCTTGCAAATCCACAAATCCTTTGCCTTGAGAAGTAGATTGAACCACGCGTGTTTTATTTACAACACCATTTGTATATTGATGATTATGCCCAGCAAAAAGTGCATCTACACTGTTATTTGGATCAATCGTGTTCACTTTATTCAAAATATCTGCTGCATCTCCGCTAACAACGTCACCTTTACTGGTAGCAGGTATATGTGCTAAAACAACAATCGCATGAACACCTTGCAATCTTAATTGTTCGGCATAATATGCAATTGTTTGCGCTTCATCTAAAAAGTCATACGCTTCATAATGTTCTTTTAAAACTAGATTTGGTACTTCCGTTGTTAAAACACCAATAAAGCCAATTTTGACCTTACTATCATTTTCCCCAACTTCTTTGATTGTATACGGTTTCCAATTATAAGGAAATTCCGGATGATCAGCTGTGCCTTTTTTAACGACATTTCCAATTACAATCTCCGCTTTTGAAGCTTCTCTAGGATAGTTCGCCAAAATACCATATTTATCTAACTCAACTGAAGGTTTCCCCCCCGTCATGATTCGATTGAATTCTGCTAACCCCTTATCAAATTCATGATTTCCTAATGTTCCAACAGAAAAATTCATCTGATTTAAGGCTTTGATTGTGGGTTCATCTTGTAGTAACGCTGAACTAGCTGGACTTGCTCCAACCATATCACCAGAGTGAACTCGAAGCGTTTGCCCATTTGAATGCTTTGTCGTAAAATCTTTTTCAGCTTGGTTCAAATAACCAGCTAATAAAGCAACAGTTCCAGCTTTTTCTGTTTTCTTTCCTTCATCATTATAAAAAGAACCTGTTGTGTCCAACGCTCCATGAAAATCATTGATTCCCAATATTTGAATTGGAACTGTTTTTCTAGCTACTTCTTGATTCGTTGTCGTTTCTGCAGTTGCGACCACGCCAGTATATGAAAATAGCCCCCCAGCTAATCCAAACATAATTCCTAAAGATACGACAAAAGTCCCCGATTTCTGCCATTTTTTCATTTTTAATAAACTCCTTTATTATCTAACATCTTATTAAATAGTATAACTATTCTTACATCGCCTGTCAATCTCACTTATTTCTACTTTTTAAACGGTCTAAAAAAATTAGCAATGCAAATTGGAAGAATGTAAATATCATAATAAAAATAAACTTGCTGACAGACCACTCAAAGAAAACTAAAGAAATAGTCTCAAAAGGTCTTGTAAATAAATAAACACTATGTAAACGATCAAAACGCCCTACAAAAATAGCTAAACCAGATAAAAAATTAATCCCAAAATAAAAAATCAACGTTTGATAGTTATTTTTAATAAAACCTCGTTTTTGTAATTCATCAGCTACAGAAAAAATCGTTTGCATTCCTAAAAAACTATAAATACAAATTCCTAATGTCATTAAACAAAAATAAAACCAATCAACATTATTTAAAGCAAAAATTCCATTGACTCCTTGGTAAATATGTAGTTCTTCTAAATGAAAGAAATCCGTTAACAAATATGGTGCATTTGGGTAAAACAAAACCCAACCCATTAGTATTAGCATAAAAGTCTTATTTTTTCTATTTTTAAACTGATAAGAAAATTCAATTGGAATATACGCTAAAAACACATTCAATGCCATCAATTCGAACTTATTAGCAACAAAAAACATGCCAATACAATATACGAGAGTAACAATTCGTAGTTCCCATTCTTTTTTTGTTTCTATCTTTTTTCACCTTCCTTTCTATTCAGTTTATCACAAAAATTATCTTTTCTGAAATTTTCATATAAACTTGTTATTCTTCTATTTTATGCTAGACTAAAGAAAGAAAACAAACGACTTTGGGAGGAAATACTTTGAAAAAATTAATAGCCATTGATTTAGATGGTACTACACTGAATAATCAATCATTAATCAGTGCCTCAACTGAAAAAGCATTAAAAAAAGCGATTGAACATGGTCATCATGTAAGTATCGTCACAGGCAGACCATACCGTATGAGTAATCAATTTTATAAACAACTTGGTTTGACCACTCCAATGGTCAATTTTAACGGGGCTTTAGTTCACATTCCTAATAAAAAATGGGAACATGAAAAAGAAACTGGAATCCAAAGAGACCTCGTTTTTGATATTTTATCGCAAAAGCAAGCCTTAAACTTAGATTTTGTTGCAGCAGAAAATAAGGAAACTTTTTTCATCGATAGTCTGGATTATTTTGATGCGAATTTCTTTGCCTCTGAAGCAACTGAAAATAATTTGTTAACAACTAAAAATTTGCTTAGCGATCCGACTTCAATGATGGTTCGCACCATCAATAGCGAAGCTCAAAAAGTTTCTGATTCGCTAATGGCTCAATATGGTGATTATATTGATGTTCGTACTTGGGGTGGACCAACACCTATTCTAGAAATCGTATCTAAAGGAATTCAAAAAGCGAAAGGTGTCGAACAAGTTTCTAATTTCCTTGGAATCAAACGAGCAGACATTATTGCTTTTGGCGATGAACACAATGATGAGGAAATGTTGGATTATGCTGGTTGGGGTGTAGCAATGAAAAATGGTGTTGAAAAAACAAAAGCTGTCGCAAATGATATCACAACTGAAACCAATGATGAAGATGGATTGGCTAAGTATTTAGAAAACTATTTAGATATCGCAGACTAAAATCATAGTCTTCGACTGAATTAAGTAGGCAACTATCTTGAATAACTGTATATAAAAATTTGAGTCACTAACAAAACAGCCCTAGTTTTGTTAGTGACTCTTTTTGACATTTTAATTATTATCGCTTAAAATAGAACGCATGTTCGTATACTATTTTAGAAATGAGGAACAATCATGGAATTATCTAGAAAAATCGAAATTCTCGCAGAAGCAGCTAAGTATGATGTTTCTTGTTCAAGCAGTGGTGTCACAGACAATTCTCGTTCTGGAAGCGTTGGTAGCACTGCTGCAGCCGGTATTTGCCATTCTTTTACAAGCGATGGACGCTGTGTGTCTTTGTTAAAACTATTATTTACAAATGCTTGTATTTTTGATTGTCATTATTGCCTCAATCGAAAATCAAATACGATTCCTAGAGCAACTTTTAGCCCACAAGAAGTAGCTGATCTGACAATGGATTTTTATATGCGAAACTATATCGAAGGACTTTTTCTAAGTTCTGCCATTATCAAAAATGTTGATTACACGACTGAACTATTAATTAAAACTTTAAAAATTTTACGTTTTGACAAAGGTTTCAAAGGATATATTCATGTAAAAGCGATTCCTGGAGCTGATGAACGATTAATTGAAGAATTAGGTTATTTGGCAGATCGAATGAGCGTCAATATTGAGTTACCTTCTAGAGAAAGCCTCAAATTATTGGCACCAGATAAAGATCCCTATGCATTATATAAACCAATGAAACAAATTGCCACAAAACAAAAGGAACAATCACTTTTACCTGCCTTAAGAAAGCAAAATACTTTTGTGCCAGCTGGACAATCAACGCAAATGATTATTGGCGCTTCACCAGAAAGTGATTATTCAATCGTGAAAATTTCAGAAAAATTATACCAAACCTATCAATTGAAACGTGTTTATTACTCTGCCTATATCCCAGTAAATCAAGATTCGCTATTACCAGCGGTGACAACTGATCCACCACTTTTAAGAGAACATCGACTTTATCAAGCAGATTGGTTACTACGATTTTATAAATTTTCAGCTGATGAAATTTTAACGGCGGAAAAACCAAATTTCAATCTTTATCTTGATCCCAAAGCAAACTGGGCTGTTCAAAATTATGATTGTTTTCCTGTAGATGTCCAAACTGCTTCTTATGAAATGTTGCTTAGAATTCCCGGTATCGGACCAAAAAGTGCCCAAAATATTGTAAAGGCTAGAAAATATTATCAACTCCACTTAAGTGATTTAAAGAAATTAGGCGTCGTCATTAAACGAGCACAGTATTTCGTCTGTTGTAATCAAAAGATACCTGCTGGCTTGATTAATGATCCTGAATGGGTGATTTCATCCTTAATCTCTTCCCGTCAGTACGAAACACTAAAAAAAGCCAACAGTCAATCTACCCACGAACAACTCTCATTATTTGATGTAGAACGCTTTGAATTCCATAAAAGAAAAGAGGCTCGCTATGCATAATGAAAAAAGTAGTGAAACATGGGAATATGACGGTTCATTTTATGGTTTTTTGACTGTCGTTTACCACGCTTTTTCAGAAAATAAATTCCCAGAAACGATTCTTACTTCGGAAACAGCCATTGAATCGTTATTTCAAAGTAAATTAATTGAAACAGACGAAAGAATTGCGAAAAAAATATATGTTCGTTTACTTAATCGATTGAGAATTGAAAATAGTGAATTCATTATTAACGGTTTTTACTGTTCATTAAAAGATAAAGATCGTTGCTTACTCGATGCCATTCAAATTGGCTTAAAAACGACAGACCTTTTGACAAATCATTTAGGTCATCCATCTGTTCTAGCATTGCAAAATTCATTAAAATCTTTATTCAGTGAAGTTCATTTATATACTGGTTTTGTTCGTTTTGAGTATGTTGGCAATCTACTTTACAGTAAAATTGCGCCCAAACATCTTTCACTTCCCTTTTTATGCCCGCATTTTGCCGAAAGATATCCAAATCAAACACTGATGATTTATGATGAAACGCATCACATTTTAGCAATTATAGATCAAGGAAAAATTTCTTTAATTGAAAATAGTGAACAACCCGTCTTCGATTCTCTCGAAAATGAAACTGAAATTCAAGAAAATTGGTTAACTTTTTTAAAGGCTGTCACTATTGATGAACGAAAAAATGAAAAAGTTCAATTATCACATTTACCAAAACGTTATCGAAGTAATATGATTGATTTTGCTTCCCACTAATCGAATGTGAAATAGCTCTCCCTTGATAAGAACTCTTCTACTATATGCAAAAACAATAAGCTACAAATCACAAAAAACTAAAACGGTTTTTATGATTTGTAGCTTATTGTTTTTGCACAACTTCTCTTATGTTCGCTTAGTTGACTGAACAGCGCTCTAAATTATTCACTTCTTAAATGAATTTTTTTAACAATTAATTTATCAGGAAGTTGTGACGTATTGCTTTGTTCACCAATTACTTCCGCAAAAATATTCGTACGATCTTCTTTTTTTTCTAATTGATACTCTATTTTACCAGTCTCATTGATTTCTTGAATCACATCTTCATAATCATCTGCTTCGGTTGGTTCACTTTTAGAAATAAAGCCTAATGAAACTAGTTGTTCGTCCAAATTCTTGGTTGAAATCAAAGAACCAAAAGAAATTTTATTACGGATTGCATTATTTAATTTTTCTAGCTTTTCATATGTTGTATTTTCAAGTGTTTTTTTATTTGAAAGTTGTTCATATTGTTCAACAGTCAACATTACACCAACAGCCTTCCCGCGATTATAAACATAAAGACCTGTTCCTTCTTTTTCAGCTAAATCAAAAGCTGCCATTGGTGACTGTTTTAATTGGGTAATTGAGTATGAGGGTTGTTCTATATTTTGTGTATCTGCCATTCTTCAACATCCTTTCCAAAACTGATTATATCATATCATTTTGAAAAAAAAGGAAGATTTTTTACTTTTCGAGAAATTCAACTAGAACTCAAGGAACTTTACAACTATAGTTTCTAAATAAATCATAGAAATATTCGCCGCAAAAAAATAAAGTGCGCAAGGCTGATACAAAAGCAACGAATACAATAGCGGATATTTTGTCCAATTGCTCGTTTCTAAGCGATTGTTTTATAACCTGAGTAAATGGTAATGCGAAAATTGCTATTATACTGAGTTTCATTTGCAGAGTACATTGATTTGATTCTACATCTTGCTTACTCGGTTCTCAAAACTAATCACTTTTGCCTTTGCCTCAACCTCACTCACCATAACCGATTTAACGGCACTAAAAAAGGAATTAAAAAAGAAAAAATTAATAGGGTTGAATACATCATAGTTGAGCAACCTTAAATGGAACTTAACTTTTAATTATTTTCTTGATTAATCAATCTGAAAATGAGAAGGCTTTCTTTCGTTAACCATCTTATGATATAGTAGATTCAATAGGTTGGGAGGTATAAACATGGAACAAACTTTAATAATCATCAAACCCGATGGTGTACGCCGTCACTTAGTTGGTCGTATCTTACAACGTTTTGAGGAACGAAATTTGACCATTTCTAACATGTACTTAGGAACAATCACTCAAGAAAAAGCCAAAACACATTATGATCATTTAAAAAATGAAGCATTTTTTACGGACATCATTGATTATATGGTTTCTGGTCCAGTTGTATTTGCTATTATCGAAGGGCCAAATGTCATTGCTTTAACTCGAAAAATGATTGGTGCCACTAATCCGTTTGAGGCAGCACCAGGTACAATTCGCGGTGACTTTGCTTTGACTTCTAGAGAAAATGTAATACACGCTTCTGATTCAATTGATACAGCTAAAATTGAAATCGAACGATTTTTTGATTAACTAATAACGCTAGTTATATATCCTAATCATTTAATAAGTTATAAAAGTATAACAATTGATTATTTTACTAGCAATGAATCCTACTAACTTTAAAAATTTACTAAAGAACAGGTTATTCAAAAAAATGTACGAACTGTTATTATTAAATCAAATTTACATTGTTTTTTTAGCATCTATTACTTTTACTATCTTATTAATTGTGTTATACTATTCTAGCATAAGTTTTAACTATTCTATTCTTTCGGGGACGTTACGGATTCGACAGGCATAGTTGAGCTTGAATTGCGTTTCGTAGGTTACGTCTACGTAAAAACGTTACAGTTAAATATAACTGCTAAAAACGAAAATAACACTTTCGCTCTAGCTGCGTAAAACCAGCGGGTGAAGATCCTCTCGGCATCGCCCATGTGCTCGAGTAAGGGTCTCAAATTAAGTGGGATACGTTAAACTTTTCCGTCTGTAAAGTTTAAAAGAGATTATCAGACTAGCAAGAGTTTGGGCCTGTTATGCGGCATATACTCAAGCGAAGCTTAAAATAGTATGACTATGAACGTAGAGGTTTAAGTGGCAATATGTTTGGACGCGGGTTCGACTCCCGCCGTCTCCATCAATTGTTTTAGTAATTTCCAATAAGAACGAAAATCTTTTTAAAATAAGGTTTTCGTTTTTTTAATTTTACTCGTGTCCAACTTTATAAAAACTTTATCAAGATCAATTTCAAGGTTATTTTTAAACTACCATACTCACAAAATAAGACAGCCTTTATCAGAAAAAAATCCACCAAACAGCTTATTTTCTATTCTTAGCAAGGAGTTGTTGTTAAGAATGAATGATTCGGTATTAGCTATACTTATGATTAATATTTTTAGAAAGGAGTAATGAAATGACTTATAAAAACAATCACTCTCAAACAAATAAGCAACGAGAAGAAATAAATAAGACCCAAGCAAAATATTTAAATGATCGATCTAAAGCAAGATCATTTATTCGTAATCAAGCTAGCATTGAAGATTTAGCAGAATTAGAACAACTGATTGCAGAACGTAAAAATGTTTTACCACAATAATTAACTTTTCTAAGTCAGGAGGTTCTATGAATGAACTATCATTTATTCTCAATCTTATTTCAAGAAGCTTTAGCCTGTGATTCATTGGAAAATTTCTATTCAAAGCACGCAACACAAGAATGGCTGAAAGACTATGAAAATATTCCTATTTTAACGACTATCTTTAATTTATCAAAAATGTCTGTATCAGATTTATATAAGAGTATTGGAATGAGTCAAACTAAATTTGCAATTTCCTATGATATCCCTTTAGCTGTAGTCAGAGAATGGGATTCGGGACAAGCTATTGTTCCTAACTACATCATAATGTTAGTAGCATACACGTTAATTGATTAAAGAAACCAGTAGTTTCGAATATCTTTTATGATAATCTTATCAACAAAAAAGCCTATTGATTGATAATTCATAAAAATAGTATATAATGAAATTTAAATATAAAAAAAACAACAGTTCTGCCTAAAAATCTTGGGGAAGATTGCATCATTTACTGTTGTTTTTTTCCTGTTTATTATACCATTTTCCAACCCTAGTTTAAACCTACTATTGAAGATTCACCATAAAGTAAAACCTTTAGTTTTTCATTTCTAATATATTTTACACAAGAATATTTTGTAAATAATGCACAATTCAAATCCCTCAATCGTTTTTTAATACTTCCTAACATCTCAAAGCTAAATATATGTTTTTAATTCTATACAGCCTACCAAACTACCCTCTACACAAAAAATTTACTTACTCTCCCCTTCTCTTCATACTCAGATTCTCATCCCCATACAAACCGAAGATTCCATACCCACATAAGGTGGGAAATTTTCTACTTTAGTAAATCCATATTTTTCATAAAATTTAATTGCCTGTTTAAAGGAATTATCCGTCTCTAATAACAACTTTTGAATTCCTTGTTTCTGAGCTTCTTCCTTAATTCTATTCATTAATTTGACTGCAATTTGCTTAGAACGATATTCTTTTCTAACAAAAACTCGTTTAATTTCTGCGCAAGTCTCTTCATATTTTTTAAATGAAGCACACCCAATCGGATAACCATCTTCATAAGCTATGTAAACTTTTTGATTTTCCCGCGGAATATTATAAGAACTGTAAACGTCTCTTTCTTCAATATTTTCGTTTTCTGCTTGATGATTCAAGTCGTAATCTAACAGATTACATAAAAGCACAAAATCTTTGTCCGCAACTGTCACTTCTACGATATTGATTGCTGATATATTATCCATTTTTTTCACCTTTCATCTTATCATTTCTAATAAATCAAATTTTTTAATGACTATTCAATAAAAAAACAAGCTGAAAGTCAAAAAAATCAAAAACATAACCTTTCAATCTTAATACAAAAAGATTTATAGCCAGTGTTCTGGAAATCATTGTGCGTTTCAGCTTGTCTTCTAAATTTCATTTATTAAAAAATGTTAATTACAATTTTTTCAATTCTTTTTTACCAAGAAAAACTCCTATAAATAGGAATAATTCCAATAAAATAAAAAATAAAACAAAGCAATGCATAAAAAAAGCTTCTGGTAAAACATTAATAATCGGGTCCGTTGCTGGATCAAATAGCCAATCATTATTATTAAAAAAAATACCATGGAATGAAACAAAAAATTGATCAAAACCGACCAACATCAAAAAGCCAAATAATACCGGAATCACCATGCCCCATTTAAATGGCTTAATTAAACGCCATAATCTTTTATTTTTGACAAGATGTTTAAGTGTAAAGAAACTAGGAATCGTTGTCGCAATTAAAACCCCATAACATAGTAAAAATAATCGTTTAACTTCATAGAAATGAAAGGCACCACTTGTAGACATCGGAAAATCACTCAATTTTAATGTTTGATTAAATGGATTATTCAAATAACTCATTAATTCTCCAAAGTTTTTCAATAACGTAGCTTTATCTAGTTCAGTATAATCTAAAATCGATAAATAATTGATATCGAATACATATAAAGGGCGAAAGTTGATTGTGATTGTAATGCTTAAAGCAAGAATAAAAACCATAAGCAATGCAATCCCACCGTTTTCAAACCATAACCATTTTCTTTTTTCCATTAAAATTCCCATTCATCTAAAGAAGAAACAACAAACGTTGGTTTTTCAGGTAAAGTTGGAACTGCTTCTTTTGGCGTAAATCCCGATAAAACTAACAACGTATCAATACCATTTTGTAAACCTGATTGAATATCAGTTTCGTAATTATCTCCAACCATTAATACCTCATTTTTGTCCAAATTTAACCGTTTGATTGCTTCATCCATAATAATTGCCTTTGGTTTTCCAATAATGATTGGTTCAACTTGTGTAGCCGTTTGTATAAGGGCAATAAAAGAACCTGCTCCAGGTAAAAGTCCTCTTTCTGTTGGAATGTTTTTATCTGGATTTGTACCGATAAATGTGCTACCTTTTTGAATAGCTAGAATAGCTGTCGATAGTTTCTCATAATTGATTGCTGTATCTAAACCAACCACCACATAATCTGGAGTTTCTTCCTCCCAGATAAATCCTGCCGCTAAAATTAAATCAACCAAACCAGATTCACCAATCACGTAGACTTTATTTCCTTTGCCATCAGCTTTCATAAAATCAATTGTCGCCAAACTTGCCGTATAAATCGTTTTTTCAGGTACATGAATGTCAAATTCATTCGCTAAACGATTCGCAACTTCACTAGGCGCTTTGGTTGTATTATTAGTAACAAATAAAAACGGAAGCTGCAACGTTTGTAGTTTTTCAACAAATCGTTTTCCAGCTGGAATGATTTGACTTCCTAAATAAATGGTTCCATCTAAATCTATTAAAAAGCCTTGATAGTTTTTAGTCACTACTGTTTCTCCTCACGTTGACGAATTGTAAAAGATCGCCCTTTATTACTAGCATTAGCAGTTTCTTTTAGCTCTTGTTTCTTTTCATTTATTTGTGGTTGATTTTTTGCTTTCGGCTTATTGTTTTTAATGACTGGTTTCACTTTCGGTTTCGTACTATTATTGACTGGTGCTTGTTTTTCAGAAGTAAACGCTTGGGATTGGTTCGTTGCTTTTTTACTTCTTTTTCGTCGATTCTGTGTTTTTTCTCGTTTTCCACCGATGCGTTCAATCACGAAATACGCACAACCGAAATTACAAAATTCATATAGATAGTCCTCTAGAGTATCGATTCGTTGATCTGGATTAGCTTTGCGGTTTGATCCATAAAAAAAGCCTTTTAAGCGTAATTGATCATAGCCCCAATCCCCCACAATATAATCGTACCTAGAAAGAACATCGCTAAAACGTTCTCCCAATCGTTCTGCATCAAAGGCATCCCGATGATTTTTCACTAATATATACTGACGGTCTCCGATATTAAGATGATCATCATCAATAATCGTAACGATTTCACCTTTTTTCTTTTCTTTGACGGTTGGTTCTTCTTTTATTTCTTCTAAAACAGCCGTTATTTCGTTTGTTAACGATGTTTCAGGTTCTTTTTTAATTTTTTTAGATTTATTTATTTTTTCTGCCATTATTTCACCACCTAATTAGTATTATACAATGTTTTCATTGGATTGGATAGTGCTCAGCCAGATAGTCACTCACGACGTTTCTAATAAATTCTGGAAATAGAAATTCAACCTTTCCAGCAATTTCAATTGTAGGGAAAAACGGGATAAACATCAAATGATCAACAGTGGTAAAGGTATAATTCTCATTTAAATCAACAGGATTTCCTAACCATAATACGTCCTTTGTCTTTTTTTGATAAGTAAGACCACCATAATATAAATCACCAAAAATTTTACCCCGAAATCCCATCCCAACAATAGGAAACTTTCTCAAATACTGTCTATTTTTTTCCATTTCTTTGATTAAGCGAATCAAATCAGCACCTTTTAATGTAACTTTTATTAAGTGCATTGGATGAGGTAACGTACTATGGAGCATATCTTCATTTACAACACCTGCAGGTAAATCCGCTAAAAATAACCCACTATTCAAAATAGCTACTTCTGTTTGCCCTTTTTCTTTGAGTGCTTCGATAGCCATAGACATGACAGTCTTTTCATTATGTAAATCGACGGTAAGTGTTTCAGGAATAATGGCAACTTTTTTATCAATTAGCAACCGATGTCCTAAAATTAAATAATTTTCAACTTCTTTTTTATCTGTTTCCGTTTCTTCAAATTCCTCTGTCGGTATAGCTTCAGCGGTACTTTTCACAATCTCTCCATCTTCAATCCATAAATGAACTTCGCCTACAAAACGACCAAATTTTCCAGCAGCTGACAGTTGTGTTTGGTTGACCTTTTCACCATATCTAAATAGGTGATGCGTATGTGAGCCTAATATCACATTTATTTCAGGATATATATTGGCAATGTTTAAATCATCATCAATTCCCAAATGACTCATCAAAATAATTCCATCGCTTATCTTTTGGACTTCTTTGATTAGTTCTGGAAGCACTTCTTTCATCGTTCGAATCGTCCAACCATTAGGCTCATAGGTCAATGGGAAAGGTGCGGTTAATGCAATCAAAGCAAGCTTCATTTTATTGGGTGTTTCAATGATTTTATATTTTTTGGCCCATTCTGGTCTTTTAAGGGTGATTGGATCAAATAAATTTCCTAAAATAACATCAAAACTAGCTTCGTCATATAAATGATTTAGTTGCTCTTTAGAATTACCGACTCCTTCGTTATTACCAATAGTTGCCGCATCATAAGCAACTTGATTCATTAACTCTACATTCGCCTGGCCATCAGACGCTTCGGTCAGTGGATGCCAACGATCTACAAAATCACCAAGATCTAATGTTAGTACCGTTTTATTTTCTGCTTCATATAATTTCTTCTTTTGATTGAGATATCTTCTTATTTTCGGCCAATTTTCAAGATGAGAATGTAGATCATTGGTATGAAAAATAATTATTTCTTCCATTCTCTTCCCCCATTTCTAAGTACTATAGTTATAGTACCATAAAATCTAACTAAAAAAGGCTTTTTTAAACGGGTTCCTTGTTATAAAAATTGATTAAGCTAAAATGATTGCCAATTAAAAAAAACAAGTAAAAATCACAGAAATTTGGAAAACAATACGAAGAAAACATCCATTATCGAATAGAAATCTAACATATTTTTGTCATTTCTGTGATTTTTCATAAATTTTTAGATGATGATTTGCCTCTAAATCAAGCACTTTTAAACAAGTTCAATCTGATTTAATATAAATTGAATTCGTCTTCTTTACGTTTTTTCATAAAGTAAACATTAGCAATCAAAACCAGATTAATCGATCTCAGCACTATACTGCTTTCTTTCGTTCCTGTTTCTGGTAGTTATTTTGTACTTTGTTCACTTATTTTTTCATCGCTGTCGCTTGACCAGTTATCGAATTTTTTTAATCATTGACTAATTATGTTGCAAGTTTATTGTCTTTAGTATCTGATTTACTATCTAAAACCGTTAATGTACTAGTTGCTGCACTTTTTTCTGTATCATTTTCAGCATGGTTAGACTAAATAGTTTTGTCGTGCCATTTACTTTGTGCGAAAATCAAAAATTTATTTTATTCATCTTCATCATCTGTACTACTTTTACCACGATATTTTTCTAGAAATTGTTCTCTTGTTAATACATCATCAACATTCATATTAAATTCTACCAAATCCAACCCCGTCATAAATTTAATTTTTTCTTTGACGTTTTCTGTTGCTTGCTGAAACAAATCAGCTATGTCCACATCATACTCACAAATGACAGAAACATCGATAGCTACTTGCTTTGTTCCAACTTCCACACTGATTCCTTTCGTAATATCACCTGTATCACGAAAACGATCGGCAAAATCGGAGAACAAATTACCACTTAAGCCTAAAATACCTTCGATTTCCGAAATAGAAATACCTGCAATTTTTTTAATTACCAAATCATCAAAAGATAATTTCGCTTTGATTCCATTAACTACTTTTTTTGTTTCATCTGACATAGCTCATCTCTCCTATTCTATATAAAAAATAATTAATTATTTAACATCGAGCGAATCGACTCAATTAACGAGTAAATATCTAAATTTTCATCTCTCATTTTCCCAATTGTAAAACCTAAACAGGCAAACAAAGCGATTATAAAAGTTTTCCAAAAACCAATGAGTAAGATCAAAGTTGCGAAAATTAAAAATAAACAGGTAAAGAGAATTCGAAATTTAAACGGAGATAAAATAGCTACAATTGATTTAATTTTTTCGTTCATTTCTGTTCTCCCTCCTATACCACACGTGATTTGCTTCCGCCAAACGATTTGGACTCAGAATCAACTTCAATTAGCTGAATGACCACCAAATGATTGCTAGTTTGCAAGGTATCTGTTAACGTAGTTTCAATTTCTTTTTTCAACTTGTCAGCAATTAGTTGCGCCCTCCCTTTACTTCTTACTAGTAATTTCAAACGCACATTTACACGATTTTTTCTTTTAATTTTTATTTTCAATCTTCTTCTATCAACATGAATTATTTCATCGGCCGCTGTTTCAACAATTGATTCAATCGTTTTCTTTGGTATTTTAATTTGGCGCTTTTTTTCTTTAAAAACAATTGATGCTCTTTTCCCTGAAGTAGCAAGAACAAGTAAAAAAAGAAAGAAAAGAATAATAATTAAACTTACTAAAACTCCTTTTAGAAATTGCAATACCCAGGGGAACATATTAATCCAATCATCTACTCTGGAGGAGAGGATTGGAATTTCAAAAAATTGACTTAGAACAGCCACCGCTCCAGCAAAAATAAGTAGGATTACCAATGACAAAACAAACTTCACTACTTTTCTCACATAGTTCCCTCCTTTTAACAGTTGATTCTATCTACATTAAATTGTACCCTTTTAAAAAAAAGAACACAAAGAATATGATGTGAAACTAGTGTTACAAAAAATAAGTTAATTAATTTAATAACAATCAATTGGCAAAATCAGCATTGACCTTTCTATTATTTTTTGTACATTATTCATCTAAATATTCTTCTTTTGAAAATTCTGTATCTTCATATTTTCCATCTTCCCCATAAAATGAATTGTACCGTTTTTTAAATTTTTTAAACATATAAATTGCAAGCACTTTAATGATTGCATAAATTGGTATACCAAAAATCAAGCCAAACATTCCTAACAAATCTCCCATGACCAAAAGGACAATAACAATCGTTAACGGGTGTACTACCAAATGTTTTCCCATAACTTGAGGCTCAATCAAATGACCATTCAACATTTGAACAATAATCCAAACAATACACATTTTTACGAATAGACCAAAAGATCCCATAATCGCAATTATAGCAGCAGGAATAAACGCTACGACTGGACCGATATAAGGTACAACTGCTGTTAAGCCAACAAAGATAGATAAGGATCCTGAATAAGGCATACCAATTAATAAAAAACCAATAAAAGTTAAAATTCCGATTGCGATTGATACCATAATTTGTCCTTTTAAGTAGGCGCCAACTTGACTATCCATTGTTGCTGTTATTTCCTTAACATCGTTTCGAAAACGTGGTGGAACAATACTTAACACAAACGAAGCAAATTTGCGTTCATCTTTAAGTAAGAAAAAAGTAATAATCGGTGCTGTCACCATGATCAAAGCAAAACCAGTGAGAGTAGAAAAAATAGTAGACGCTCCTTCAACCGCTTTACTTAAATAATCACCTAAACTATTTGATAAAGAGTCAAACCATTTTTGAGCGTCATCAAGTACTCCCATAAGAGGTTTCTCAATAGGAGAGTTATGAAAAAACTGAGTCAAATCATGATTTAGTTCATCCATATATTCTGGAAAATTCTTTATCATATCTTGGATTTGAGTTTCTAAAATGGGAATAATCAAAATAATTCCAATTGCAAATAACGCAATAATAATTAGAAAAATTGCACAAACGCCATAAATTCGTTTAATTTTGTGCTTTTCTAGCCAATCCACAAGTGGGTTGAAAAGATAATACAAGATTAGAGCTAAAATCAATGGTCCTATGATTGTTTTAAAGATTATTACAAATGGAGAAAAAATAAAATTAATCTGATGAAATACAAAAATAACACAGCCTAACAATAATAACGCTATCAAAGTAAAAAGCAGATTATTTCCTCCAATAAACTTGATCCACTTTGTTTGTTTTTTATTCTCCATGCGATCCCTCCTAAACACTTTCCTTAATTGTATCGAAGTTCTTCTGATCTGTAAAAAAATAAGTACTCAAAATATAGCTTGTAGCTATATTTTGAGTACTTAAACTATAAGAAACATCCAGTAGAAAAAAAGAATAGAAACGATAAACATCACTGTTTCAAGTCTTCAATTAAACGCATTTATCGGTTATTAATTTTTTGAACGTTTCCTTTGCGTTGCTTCCATAATAACAGGGAGAATCACAGGACGACGTTTTGTTTGATCAAACAAATAACGACTAAGTTGATCACGAATATCTTGCTTTAACTTGCTCCATTCAAAATCATTACTTTCTAAATGTTTTTCGATGATTTCAGTCACAATATTGCCACTTTCTTTCATCAAATCTTTACTTGTTTTAACATATACAAAACCTCTAGATGTAATTTTAGCTGGAGAAACAATTCGTTTTTCACGACGATTGATTGTTACGACCGCTACAAAAATACCATCTTCTGACAAAATACGACGGTCTCTAAGAACAATATTTCCAATATCGCCGATTCCTAAACCATCAATCATAATATTTTCAGCTGTTGTAGAGCCAGCAACTGTCATTTTATGTTTAGCATACTCTAAAATATCTCCGCGTCCAGTAATAAAAATGTTTTTGTAAGGAATTCCCATCGCATGAGCTAAATCAGCATGAGCTGCTAATTGACGATACTCTCCTTGTACAGGAATGAAATACTTCGGTTTCATTAAATTAAGCATTAATTGTAGATCATTGGGATTCCCATGACCTGAAACACGCATATTATCAGAGATTTGTTTTACTACACCACCCGCACGATAAACAATATCTTCTGTTTTAGCAACAACAGTTTCCATCGCAGTCGTTGGTGTTGTAGTGATGTAAACTAAATCACCTTTTTGAATATTTACAATCCGATGAGTGCCATTTGCCATTTTTTGCAAGGCCTTGATTGGTTCGCCCATCCGACCAGTTTCTAAAATAACTAACTCTTCTGGATTATGTTTTTTCATTTCTTTTGCAGTAATAATCAAATCTTCACTAGGTAATTTTAATTTATCTAATTTCATAGCTGTTCGAATAATACGTTCAAAATCCTGTCCAGTTAACACAACTTTGCGATTAGAACGATAAGCTGCATCCAACACTTGTTGTACACGTTGCAAATTGCTTGCTACACAAGCAACAATAATACGTCCTTCCCAATAACGAATCGTATCAAAAACTTCGTCCGCGATTTGTAGTTCTGAAACCACTTGAGTTGGATTTTCCGCATTGGAAGAATCGCTCAACAAAGCCAAAACACCTTCGCTGCCAATTTCAGCTAAACGGCCAAAATCAGTTTGATACATCGGAATCGCAGTTTGATCAAATTTAAAATCACCAGTATAAACAATATTGCCCTCTTTGGTTTTTAAATTCACACCAATTGAATCAGGAATTGTATGTGTCGTGCGGAAAAAGCTAATCGTTGCTTGCCCAAAATCAATTTCAGTATGCGCATCAACCACGTGGAAATCATCAAATTTTTTCGATCCTGCATGACTTTCTACGTTTAATTTAGCTAATTCGATTGTTAATTCTGTTCCAAAAACAGGCACATGGACTTTTGAAAGCAAATACGGTAAAGCACCGATTGCATCGGCATGCCCATGGGTCAAAAAGACGCCAGCGACTCTATCAATATTTTCTTCCAAGTAAGTAAAATCAGGAATCACTACATCGATTCCTAATAATTCATTTTCTGGATATTTCAATCCACAATCCAGCACAAAAATTTCATCTTCCACTTCAGCAATATACATATTTTTTCCATTTTCACGTACGCCGCCTAAAGGAATGATTTTTAATGTACTCACTTCTTTCACCTCGCTATAGTTCGTGCTAGATTAAAAATCTAGCACGTTTAAAATTTTCTCTTTTTCTTCAGGAGTACATTCTACAAGAGGCAATCTTAACCCTCCAACAGGGATTCCACGTGCATTTAAAGCGGCTTTCACAGGAGCAGGTGAGGGTGCAGTAAATAATGATTGTGTTTTTGGTAACAATTTTCTATGAATACTTGCAGCTTTTTTGATTTCTCCGTTATCAATCGCTTCAAACATATCATAGATTTCATTTCCAAAAAGATGGCTTGTTACTGACATCACACCTTGTCCGCCTAATGCTTTAACAGAAAATGCCTCCGGATCATCTCCAGTATACACTAAAAAGTCTTTTGGTGCTTTTTCAACCAACTCTGCGACAACTTCTAGACCTGAACATTCTTTAATTGCAATAATATTATCAATCTCTGCCAAACGTAAACTTGTTTCAGGATCCAATTTAGCAATCGTTCTACTTGGAACATTGTATAAAATAATCGGTAAATCACTAGATTCAGCAATTGCTTTAAAATGTTGGTATAAGCCTTCTTGACTAGGTTTATTATAGTAAGGAACAACAGCTAATCCTGCATCAATTCCTTTTATTGCAGAAATTTCTTTCACAAATTCAATGGAATCTCTTGTGTCATTCGTACCAACACCGCAAATAATCGGTACTCGACCATCTACGATTCGAATTACTTCATGAAACAATTCGATTTCTTCATCATGCGTCAGTGTAGGAGATTCTCCCGTAGTTCCTGCTAAGATTAAAGCTTCTGTATGATTTTCAAGTAAATGTTCAACTAATTTAGGTAACACTTTAAAATCAATATTCCCTTCTGCATCAAAAGGAGTAACCATTGCTGTAATAATTGTCGCATTTTTCAAATCCATTTTTATTTTCCTCCATTTCTAATCAAACTCGAACTAAATCCATTTCATGTAAAGTTTCTGCAATTTGAACAGAGTTCCAAGCAGCGCCTTTAAGTAAATTATCCGATACAACCCACATATGATAACCATTTTTAATATCGATATCTTGACGAATACGGCCCACAAATGTCTCTTTACGATCAATACAATTCAACGCTTGTGGATAAATTTGTTGTGACGGATTATCTTCTAAAACCGCACCTGGTGCGTCTGCAATCAATTGTTTAATTGAAGCAACCGTTGAAGACTCATCCTTAACTTCAATATATACCGATTCAGAATGCCCAGATAAAACAGGAATTCGGACACAAGTAGCCACTACTTTGATTGAATCATCTTCCATGATTTTTTTCGTTTCATTAATCATTTTCCACTCTTCATACGTATAATCATTATCAGCAAACACATCAATTTGCGGCAATGCGTTAAACGCAATCGGATAGTGTTTTTTATCTCCACCACAAGGTAAAATCGCTGCTTTCAATTCATCTGCTGGCGTCCCATTGATATAATCCAAAGCTTGCGATTTTAATTCTTCCATCGCACTAATTCCAGCACCACTAACTGCTTGATACGTAGAAACAATGATTCGATCTAAGCCATATGCTTTTCTAATTGGCTCTAAAGCAACCATCATTTGAATTGTTGAACAATTAGGATTCGCAATAATTCCTTTATGTTTTTTTAAAGCTTCCTTATTTACTTCTGGAACAACTAATGGAACTTCAGAGTCCATTCTAAAATGACTTGTATTATCGACTACAATGGCTCCTCTTTTAACTGCTTCTGGCGCAAATGTTTTGGATATCCCACCACCCGCACTAAACAAAGCGATATCTATATCATTGAAAGAATCTGGAACCAACTCTTCCACTACAAGTTTCTGACCTTTAAATGTCAATTCTTTTCCAGCAGAGCGCTTTGATGCTAAAAGTTTCACTTCATTCAATGGAAGTGACGTTTCTTCTAACATTTCAATCATTTTTGTCCCTACTGCTCCTGTTGCGCCTACCACTGCAACATTATATGCTTTTTTCATACTTAATTAATCCCCTTTCATTCCCTAAAGAAAGTTGCTTTTTTTATTTTACCATAATCTGACACATTACTACATAGGAAGCCAGCGGATTTTATTTTTTTTGATAAATAAATTTAGAAAGGTTTTGAAAACAATCACTGCGAATAGTTTCGTCATTCAGCTGGAACTCATCGGCATAAAGCCTCTTGGGTGAAACAAAGTAAACAGGACTTTTGTTCCAGCCCAATAACCGAATTACGTCTGTTGACATTTATGGTTATTTTGTTATAGTTAAAATCAATATTTATGACTGTGGAGGAAAAAATAATGGCTCGTGTAGAAAGTTTTGAATTAGATCATACCGAAGTAAAAGCACCTTATATTCGTTTAGCTGGTACTGAAAAAAATGGCGAAGTAATTATTGAAAAATACGATTTGCGCTTCTTACAACCTAATAAAGCAGAATTACCAACTGCGGCGGTTCATACACTAGAACATTTATTAGCTGTAAATTTAAGAGATCACTTAGAGGGAATTATCGATATCTCGCCAATGGGATGCCGTACAGGATTTTATATGATTTTGTGGGGAACTCATTCACCCAAAGAAATCCGTGATGCGTTAGTTACTGTGCTTACATTCATTGCTTCTACTGATTTTGTTCCAGCCGTTTCAGCTAAAGAATGCGGGAATTATAAAGATCACTCCCTTTTCTCTGCTAAAGAATATGCAAAAATCGTTTTAGAACAAGGCGTAAGTATAGACCCATTTAAACGAATAATCTAAACAAATAAAAAGTGTGAAGCACTGCTGATTCAGCAAGTGCTTCACACTTTTTCAATCTATTAAATTAATCTTTTTCTTTATGCAATTTATCTTTAACGTCTTCAAAACCATCTTTGATTTTATCGCCAAGTTTTTCAGCGCCTTCTTTGATGTCCTCACCCGCATCACGAGCTTTTTTCTTAACGTCAGCAAAACCTGATTGTAACTTACCTTCAGTTTCTTTCCCTTTATCGTCTGTTACTTTACCAACGACTTCTTTCGATTTACCTTCTACTTTGTCTTTTGCATCATTTAAATCTGCCATCTTGACTCCTCCTCACAATGTTTAGTATATAAAAAGCATATCATCATTCTAAAGTTCTGACAAATAATTCGATTCAAAATAGTCCATTATTATAAAAAAGTAAGCCATTGTTTAGCAGCTGCTAATTCATCCATTATCACTTGATGACCAGATTCAGTATAAAACATATCCACTTGAGCACCTCTAGATTTGAACTGTTTGGCAAGCGCCACAGCTGACTTTTCAGGCACAATCGGATCATTTTTTCCTATCGATAGCCATACTTTTTTTGCAGTAATCGGAAAAGATTGAGTATCAACCCCTAAAGACATCGGGTGAAAAAGAATCGCCTGTTGCAAAAGTGATTCCCTCTCCAATAAAATATGAGCAGCAATATTAGCACCATTCGAATACCCAAGAATTGTCCATTCTTCGACAGCAATTCGTTCTTGCTGACTAATCATATAAATTTTATTCAGTAATCGATCACTTTCTTTTTCTAAACTTTCATAATCAAATTGATTTAAGCTCTTCCTTTTAAAAAATCGCTTCATACCATCTTCTTCGATTGTTCCTCTAAAAGAAAGAATTGTTGCATCAGAATCAAAAAAATAAGCCAATTTCTTTAAAGAGTTTTCATCTCCACCCGTTCCGTGAAGCAGAATAAATTTTTTACTTAAATCATGTCCCTCTTTGAAAAAATAGTCCATTTTCCTCACTCACTTTCACTTTCATCAATTCAAAAATTTTTGTTTCTATTTTTCATAACTATTATCATATCATTAAAAAAAATATATAACAAATATTATGTCTGTTTTATTTCACAAGAAATTCACTTAATTTGTAATAATCTTCAATTAAACCAGCAATATAGCTAATTTAAGTAACGAAAATAGTCATTTTGATTATATAAAATAAGCCAACATTTTCAAAAATCAAAAAAACAATTTTCGGAAATACTGGCTTACTACTAGGAATTGTTGAAAAACTATCATAATGAATATTTTTGATTTTCACTAAAAAAACAGAATATTCGAATACTACAATCGTTCTCAAACATATCTAACCATCAATTTCACTCAGACCCTATTCGTAACTGGAGAGTTGGAAGAAAAATAATTCGCTCCGAAAACCAAGTAATTATTATGCAATATTCGTTCATCTCATGCACTATATTTCCTAACAATTTCGACTTATTTCTGAAATCTTCGACTCTTAGAAATGATCAAAATTGCAACGAAGCGTAATCACAAGTTGTAACCATCACTTTATTTTTACGATTTCAAAGCAACCTCTCTAGCTAACGCAAAACAACCAATGGTGCCAGGATCATCTTCTAAAGCAGGTGTCACAATATATTTTTCTAAAGGTGGTGTTTTCACATAACCATTAACTAATTCACTAAAAGCTTTATGAACTTTTGGAAGCATATGACGTTGTTTCATCACACCACCACCAAAAATAATCACCTCTGGAGACAATAATAGTGTAGTATTGTAAGCAGCTTGAGCGATATAATAAGCTTCAATATCCCAAAAAGGATCATCTTCTTTAATTTCTTGACCTTTTTTACCATTTCTTTGTTCAACCGCAGGCCCAGCCGCCATTCCTTCTAAACAATCGCTATGATATGGACAACAACCATCAAATGAGTCATCTTCATGACGTTTGATAATCATATGTCCCATTTCTGGATGGCTAAAGCCCTCAATAAAGCGTCCGTCTTGAATAGCACCTGCACCAACACCTGTACCTATTGTATAGTAAACACAGCTAGATAATCCTTGACCTTTTCCAGCAACATATTCTCCATAGGCTGCAGCATTCACATCTGTTGTCCAAGCGATTGGCACAGAAAAATGCTTTTTCATTTCTCCAACAAAATCGTAATCTTTCCAAGCTAATTTTGGTGTTGAAGTAATATAGCCATAAGTTGAAGAATCACGATGAATATCGATTGGACCAAACGAGCCAATACCGATTGCTAATAAGTCAAACTGTTTGAAATAATCGATAACTAAAGCCATTGTTTCTTCTGGTGTTGTTGTTGGAAAGCTAACACGATCAACAATCGTCAAATCTTCAGTTCCAATTCCGCAAACAAATTTTGTCCCACCAGCTTCAATACTGCCTAAATATTTTTCTGACATAACTAACTGCACCCCTTAATCGGTAATATTATCTTTTTCATTATAACTGATTTCATGAAAAAAAAGGAGGGATTCTATAGTTATTTTTTAATTTTGAGCATCTTGCCTAAAAAGTAGCGCAATAAACAAGGTAAACGAATTAATTCTCGTCATTTTTATTCTTCAGCAGACAAAAACGCAACTATTTAATGCTTCAAAAAAGTCAAACAAGAGGTAAAAACTACTTTTTAAAAACTTATATTATCTCTAAATTCAACAATCGTTCCTTCTGGCGCAATAACTTTACATAAATTTGTACTGCCTACTTGATAAATCTGTTGATTATTTTTCTTTACAAATAACTTCTCTGGTAATTGTTTTTTTTGAATAAATTTTTCTAGCTCTTCAACATAAAGACAAAAATGAACCAAACCAGTATATTCTTTATTCTCATGCTGAGTAAGTTCCTGTTTTCCAGTCTGTAGCTCAATATAAAATTCACCTAATTGAAGCCATGAATTGTATGCTCTCTCGTGAAAATCAGGTGTTTCGTGTACTAATTCAAAACCAATTTGCTGATAAAAAGCCAAAGAAGCTTGATATTGATTAGTTTGAATACATAAATGATGAACAAACGCCATTTTAATCACTCCTACTCGCTCTATTTTCTAAACACTAATTTATATAATAGTAAAAACAAAAGCAATAAGCAAGAGATGGTTTATTTGAGCAAATTTATTTATTTCAATGAACGATAAGTTATTGAGTTAACTACTTTTTCTATATTCACTAAAAGTTGCTCCAGTCCATTTTCTAAAGGCTCTAGAAAAAGAACTGGTATCTGTATATCCAACAAGGTAAGTAATTTCCGTTTTAGTCAATTCTTTATTTTGAATAAAGTTCATTGTCAGCGTTTTTTGCACATTTTGTAGTTGTTGATTAAAATTTGTATTTTCAGCTTGTAAATTTCTTTGTAATGTTCTACTACTTATTCCTAATGAATCAGCCACTTCATTTAATGAAAAATGACCACTAGGAATCATCTGCAACAATGAATTCTGAATAACATCAACAAATGTTTTTAATTCGTTTAATTGAGTTAATTTATTTTTCATTTCTGGTTCGAGAAATTGCCACATACTATTGTTTTCTGTAATAAACTTCTTTTCTAAATCATCCTTTTTAAAAACCAATAAATTATCCGCTACTTTTTTTGTAGAACAGCCCATAAACTCACTGACTTGTTCTCCATACTTATATGGACTACCGACAAATAGCGGAATAATTGGGTTTCCACTTCCCATCCTTAATAAACTTGTAATAATCAATTGTTCCGTCAATACAGCAAATCGCGGTAATTTTTGTTGTGGATAAATAAAAGATAAACGAATTTTCACGACATTTTCTACAACCTCGATACTTATATTTACTGGTCCAACCAACTTCTTAAAAGTCGATAATCTTTCAATCGCTTGTAATCCATTCGAAGCAGATAATGATGCATAAATCGGTGGCATAAACATACTTATATTTTCTACTCGACTCAAACTCACTAACTGTTCATCGGTAACTACATGATCAAATTCGTTTAAAAGGCGATAGTACTGGTGTTCATCCAAAACTAATTGTTCTTTCCACAATAAATCAGGAATTGCAGCTTTTTGTAATAGTGTAGCGAACGATAGATTAATACTATGGATAAATTCTTGAAACTGTTTAGTTATAATTATTTTCATAATCCCATCCTCTAACTCGCATGCATCATAATGTAATCGAAAAGACGCGTCGGTAAAATAGTGTGCATAAAGACCATTGGTTTTGCACCAAAACCAATCAAATATCTTGGCTTAGGCTTTTGATTATTTACTGCTTTAGAAATCGCTCGAGAAATAACGATTGGTTTAGACATCAGGTTTCCACTATACTGTTTTCTCATGCCTTCAGAAGCTTTTATCGCCACTTTTTCATAAGGACCGTTTTTGGCTGATTCTTCCAAATGATCTGCTGCTATCGCTCCCCAGTCCGTTTTGATTCCACCAGGTTCAATTAAAACTACATCAATCCCAAATGGTTTAACTTCCATACGCAAAGCATCGCTAAAACCCTCCAAAGCATACTTTGTCGCATGATACCACGCACCAAGAAAACTCGTTATTCGGCCACCCATTGATGAAATATTGATAATCCGTCCGTAATTATTTTTTCTCATAGAAGGAAGAACTAATTGAGTTAGTCTTGCTAAACCAAATAAATTCACTTCAAATTGCTTTTTCGCTTCAGTGATTGACATATCTTCAACGGCTCCATATGAACCATAACCAGCATTATTGATTAATACATCAATGCGTCCTTCTTGTTTAATAATCTTATCCACTGCTTGCTGCATCGATTCCTCATCCGTTACATCAAACTTAATCCCTTTCACACCAAAAGATTTTAACGAAGCCATTTTTTCAACTCTTCGACCAGCGCCATAAACAATATGACCTTCTTTCGCCAAATATTCTGCCGTTTGATAGCCAATACCACTAGTTCCACCAGTAATTAAAATAACTTGCTGTTTCATAGTCATTTCCTCCCATTTGTTTATGAACCAATCATAGCTTACTGTCACTTTTTTTAAAATGATTTGACATGCCAAGTTTGTTGCAATTTACGTCACAAGTAAAATCCGCCCCAAAGCTGAAATCAATAGAGCTAGTTTTTTCGAATATTAAAAATTAGTCACATTTCATATAGTAACAGATTTATTTGGATACCGTAACTTCCATTAAATCTATGTAATAAAAAAGCAAATCAATGTATTCAATAGATAACAATAAAGTAAATCATTTGATTACTACGCTAAAATCAAAGTGAAATTCTATTTATTTAGGTTCAAAAGTATGGTCAAAAACAAAAAAAGAAGCTTCCCTCTTTCAAGGAAAACTTCATAAATACCGATATAAAAGCTTTTATATCGATGTTTTTTACTCTGCAGCGTTTGCGTCTTTGAGACCGTATTTTTTGTTGAAACGATCCACACGTCCGTCTGCTTGAGTGAATTTTTGACGTCCAGTATAGAATGGATGAGAGTCAGAAGTTACTTCGACACGGATCACTGGATAAGTGTTACCGTCTTCCCATTCTGCTGTTTCTTGAGAGTTCTTAGTAGAACCTGACAAGAATTTGAAACCAGTAGTAGAATCCATAAAGATCACTGGGTGGTATTCAGGATGAATATCTGTTTTCATACTTTTTTCGCTCCTTTGCCCTGATTCATTTGCTGGATCAGAGTTTTTTTGTCGATTTACAACAGTACTATAATAGCACGATTAATTCTCAGTTGCAATTATCTTTTAACATTTCTTTTCGTTTGCTTGCCAAAACTAACATCTTCAAAGTCCTCAAAGAACCCTTTATTACTTTTCGTCTTACGTAAAAACTTGACAAATTGGTCCGTATATTCCAAGGAATCCCCTGTCATATGATTTCTCAATTTCCATGTTTCTTCTAATTGATTAGTAGTCATTAATAAATCTTCTTTACGAGTACCAGATTTTTTAATATCAATAGCTGGGAAAATACGACGTTCAGCAAGTTCACGAGAAAGATGTAACTCCATGTTCCCCGTTCCTTTAAACTCTTCGTAAATCACATCATCCATTCGGCTTCCAGTATCCACTAATGCTGTAGCCAAAATCGTTAAGCTACCACCTTCTTCAATATTTCTAGCTGCTCCGAAAAAGCGTTTTGGTTTGAAAAAGGCTGCTGGATCAATTCCCCCACTCAACGTACGACCACTAGGTGGTACAACTAAATTATACGCTCGAGCCAAACGAGTGATACTATCCATCAAGATAACAACATCTCGCTTATCTTCAACTAAACGCATCGCACGCTCTAGTACTAGCTCAGAAACTCGAGTATGATTTTGGGGTTGTTGATCAAAAGTCGATGAAACCACATCCCCTTTAACACTACGTTCCAAATCAGTTACTTCTTCAGGACGTTCATCAATCAGTAATAAAATCAACTCAACATCGGGATGATTTTCAGTAATTCCATTGGCAATTTCTTTTAGAACACTCGTTTTTCCAGCTTTTGGCGGTGCAACAATCAAACCACGTTGCCCAAATCCAACTGGAGAAAAAATATCAATCATACGAGTAGATAATCGACCTGGTGTTGTTTCTAAATTAATTTGTTTTTCTGGATACAAAGGAGTCAACGCTGGAAAATGTGGACGTTCTTTAGCTTCTTCAGGATCTTTGCCATTGACACTTTCCACATGCATTAAACCATAATAGCGTTCAGATTCTTTAGGTGGACGAGCCTTACCAGCTACTTGGTCTCCATTTCTTAAGCCAAAGCGACGTATTTGAGAAGAAGAGATATAAATATCTTCTGCACTAGGACCATAATTAATTGGTCGCAAAAAACCATAGCCATCTTGAGAAACAATATCTAGAATACCTTCCATGAAAAAGAAGCCTTGCTTTTCAGCTTGCGCACGAATTACCGCCAACGCTAACTCCTTTTTATTCATTTGACTATAATAGGGAATTTTAAATTCCTTTGCATAGCCATAAATATCTTTCAGCGTACTGTTTTCCAGTTCGGCCATTGTTAAATAATCACTCATTGTGATACCTCAATTTCTTCTTCAGTTTCTATCATTTGAATATCTGCTCCTAAAGCGGTCAATTTTTCAATTATATGATCATACCCTCGTAAAATGTACTCAACATTATGAACGGTAGTCGTGCCTTCAGCCATTAATCCAGCCGTAACTAAACAAGCGCCCGCTCTTAAATCAGAAGCAACGACTTCAGCACCATGTAACTGAGAAGGACCTTCTAAAACAATCATATTTCCTTCAACAGAAGCTTTTGCTCCCATTCGAACTAACTCTGGAATATGTTTTGTTCTTTGAGAATAAATACTATCAATCACTTGTCCTTTTCCTTGCGCTTTTAGCAACAACGGTGTGATGGGTTGTTGTAAATCAGTCGCAAAACCTGGATAAGGGTATGTTTTAACCGTAGTCATTTTTAAATTATGGGAAGGATGAACTTCAATCGCATCTTCTTCGATTGTCATTTCAACACCCATCTCTTGTAATTTCGCAATAAAGCTTTCTAAATGTTCATAAATCACATTACGAACTTTGACTCCCTCACCTACTGCTGCTGCTAATGCTAGGTAAGTTCCAGCTTCGATTCGATCTGGAATAATCGTGTGGCGACAACCATGGAGCTTTTCAACCCCTTCAATTCGGATAATATCTGTACCAGCGCCACGAATATTAGCACCCATATTGTTTAATAACGTTGCTACATCAATGATTTCTGGTTCACGAGCCGCATTTTCAATAATCGTTTTACCATTTGCTTTAACTGCCGCTAACATGACATTAATCGTCGCACCAATAGAGACCATATCCATGAAAATTCGTGTTCCATGAAGTCCCTCTTCTGTTCTTAAATACATCGCACCATGTTCATTGGTCACAGTAGCTCCTAAAGCTTCAAATCCTTTGATATGTAGATCAATCGGTCGAGGTCCAAGATAACAGCCACCTGGTAATCCAACCACTCCTTCACCAAATTTGCCTAGTAAAGAACCCATAAAATAGTATGACGCACGCAAGCTATTAATTTTGCCTTTAGGCATTGGAACAGAAATAACTTCGGTTGGATCAATCATTAATTTATTATTTTCAAATGTAGTTTTTGCACCCATTAATTCTAAAATTTCGATTAGTGAATGGACATCTTGAATATCCGGTACACCTTCTAATGTAACTGGTGAATCAGCCAATATTGCTGCTGGAATCAACGCCACTGCACTATTTTTTGCACCGCTGATAGTTACTTCGCCAGATAAAGGACGATTGCCATTTATTACAATTTTTTTCATTCTATTATTCTCACCTATCTATAAGTAAATGATTTAATTTTTTATTTAAACGTATATCCTACTTATTCTATCATAATACGCTACAAGAAAAAAGTGAACATTTATTTTAATTAAAAAAAAGAAAAAAACGGCAGACTTACTGATTTGTAAGTGCCGTTTTTATTTTATCATTTAATTTAGTGTAAGAAATTAGGCTTTGTTTTCTGAACCGAACCATTCAATACGTTGTTCAACTAATTCAGTAACTGCTTTTGTTCCTGGTGCTAATAATTTACGAGGGTCAAATCCTTTACCTTCTAAGTCTTTGCCTTCTTCAATATATTTACGTGTTGCAGCAGCAAATACTTCTTGACACTCAGTATTTACATTGATTTTAGAAACACCCATTGAAATAGCTTTTTGAACTTGATCTAAAGGAATACCAGATCCTCCGTGTAATACTAATGGAATATCTCCAACAGCATCAGCGATTTCTTGTAAGTGATCAAATGCTAAGCCTTTCCAGTTTTCTGGATAAGAACCATGAATGTTACCAATTCCGCAAGCTAAGTAGTCAATACCAGTTGCTACCATTTGTACACATTCTTGAACGTCAGCTAATTCACCAGAACCGATGATTCCGTCTTCTTCACCACCGATAGAACCAACTTCACATTCTACAGAAACACCTTTAGCATGAGCTTTAGCAACTACATCTTTAGCTTTTTCAATGTTTTCTTCGAATGGTAAGTGAGAACCATCAAACATTACTGAAGTGTAACCAATTTCGATACATTCTAATGCATCTTCGTATTCACCATGGTCTAAGTGAAGAGCTACAGGTACAGTGATACCCATTGAATCAATCAAATCTTTAACTAAATCGTAACATACTTTGTATCCACCCATGTATTTCGCAGCGCCCATAGAAGTTTGGATCAAAACAGGTGCTTTTTTAGCTTCAGCAGCTTCAAGAATCGCTTTTGTCCATTCTAAGTTGTTTGTGTTGAATCCGCCAACACCGTAACCATTTTCGCGTGCTGCTTTAAGAAATTCTGTTCCTGATACTAATGGCATAATAAAATTCCTCCTAAGTTTTAAAAAACCTTATTTGTTAAGGGATACCCTTAATCAACAATTTTATTTTATCACTATTTTTGGTACTTTTCTACTATAATTGTTCTTTTCAGAAAATTTTTGTCCATTTTTTCACAAATGAAATCAAAAACCTTCTTATTGACAGAATAACCAAACTAAAAACAAATCATTCATTTAAGGTGTGTCTGAAAACAATTGAGGAATTCGAATTTTTTGTACGTTCAGCTGAAAATCAACAAAGAAAAAACAGCTTATGTGGAACATAGACGAGGCTTTATGACACATGGTCAATTTCCAAATTAATCATACTGAATAGACACCTAATCTACCATGTCTACCATTTAATTATTAAATTGAAAAACGAACAATCACAACTAAAAATGTTATAAAACCAATAAAAACCATTAAACCATACATTGACAGCTTAACTTGAGCTGAAAGTTTTTTCGTCTCTTTTGCTGATAATAAACTACGATAAAGTAACAAGGTCAGACCTACGCCAATAACATTCAACGTAAACAGTTGTTGAATAAGACTAAAAAGTAAATAATAGCCAAATAAGGATTGTCGACAATCACTTGTATTCCCTATGTAATAAAGACCAAACGCTTGAAAAATCGATATCAACGAAACAATACTGGTTAACGCAAGACCCGGTATATTTGTCAGCAATCCTTCAACCGAAATCCTTTGCGTCGTTGAGGTCAAAAATAAATACAGACCGAATAAAGCTGGAACAATCAACCAATAAAAAAATAATAGCTTTTTCAATTTCGAAGTATTTGTTATAAATGTCGTCACTCTTTATCCCTCCGTTTGCGCATTCAAATAAGTTACATATTTTCTAAAAATCAAATCAATCAAGACACTCAGTCCTACAAGCGATTGAGCAATATGATCTTTTCCGTTGATAATAAAGGAAGTTGAATTATAAAAATAGGCATATTGTGCATGTTCAGCAAAAAAATTTTGCGAAAAGGCAGTAATCGTAGCCAAAGGAATTCCTCGCGCATTCAGTGAAAGAATATTTTCCTTAACAGCTTCGGTTTCTCCACTCAAGGATACAAATAAAACCAAATCGTCTTTGCTAATCATCGACATACTGATATCTAATTCAGTTTTAACAGGAATCACAATCGATCGTTTATCACATAGCATCAGCATTTTAGAAAACTCTTCTACCACTTTTCGTTGTGAATACCCCGTTGCATAACAATAAATCGTATTCGCAGACTCAATTGCTTTATTTAGTGGCGTAAAATCAGTTTGTTGCGCTAATTTAACCGTATTCTCAATATCTGTTGTTTGTAAAGCCACTAAATCAATTGTTGCATCTGAATTCGTGGTTGGTTTGCTTTGACGTAAAAAATATTTGAATTCTGAATAGCCAGAAAAACCCAATTTTTTAGTTAATCTAAGAATAGATGATTTTGAGGTATGAACTTTTTCACCTAATTGGATAATATTTAAATTCATGATTTCTTGCTCATTTTCTAAAATATAGCCTAAAATAGCCCAATCCATTTCACTTAGTTCTTTTTGATGCATTTGCATTAACATTTCTAAATTCATTTAGAGCCCTCTTATTCTTTTCGTATTTCCTTTATTATAAGGGATAAGAAGGTAAAACGGAAACTAAGAATCGCTGATTTATTAAATCAAAAACAACCTATTTTCGGTTTTAAATTCGATAAATTTCAACTAATAAAATAGGTACATTTTCATTTTAGCTAAGGAAGTGACTGAGAATGTTAGCGAAAGCTACATTCCCAACCTCCTCCTACCAATAATGAGTTACAACATAGTTCTACTTTAATTCTGGCCAAAATTCTTGATTTGCTTCAACTAAATCATCTAAGATTTCTTTTGCAACACGAGCGTTTGGAACAATTCTTGACAATGTCAACGCTTGCCATAATTTTTGATAAGAACCCTCTGCCCAAGCTTCTACAACAAGTTTTTCCACTGCAACTTGTTGCTCCATCAATCCTTTTTGGAAGCGCGGAATTTTCCCTTGAACAATTGGTTCTGGCCCATTACTACCGACAATGCAAGGAACTTCAACCATCGCTGTTTCATCAAAGTTAACGATTGATCCTTCGTTTTCAATGATTAAAAGCATTCGTTCATGTGTATTATAAGCAATCGCTCTTGCCAGATCGACGATGTATGAAGCATGCTCATCGACTTCTAAAGTTGTTCCTTTCGCGGTTCCTTCTTTAGCAATTCTATTACACTCGCTGAAGACATGTTTTTCTCTGCCAGCCATAACTTCATTTGCCCGTGTATATTCAGGATTTGCATGAGCGACTTCATCTTGAGGATAGAAATAGTATTTTAAATAGGTATTCGGTAAAGTATCTGGATCAACAGCAAAGACTTCTTTAGCTTTAGCAAACGTATGCATCCAACTTGCATCAGTATGTTGAGATTCTTCGATTTCTTCTTTTAAAGAATAACCGAATTCTTTGACATGCTTTTTAATTTCTGGCATTAAATCTTTTCCATTTTTATCACGAATATCTGTCCACCAACCAAAATGGTTAAGTCCATAATAACGAACCACCATTTCTTTTCTCGAACTTAATCCCACTGCATTAGCCATTCGTTCTTCGATCCCTACTGGCATATCACATATGTTGATAATTTTAGCATTGGGTCTTAATTTTCTGGTTGCTTCTGCAACAATTGCAGCTGGATTCGAATAATTTAGCATCCAAGCTTCTGGGGAATATTTTTCCATATAGTCAACTAGTTCTAAAACACCACCAATTGACCGCATTCCATAAGCAATTCCACCAGGTCCACAAGTTTCTTGACCGATTACACCATATTTTAACGGAATTTTTTCATCTTTTTCACGCATCGCATAAAGTCCTACACGAATATGAGCCATCACGAAATCGACATCGGTAAATGCTTCTTTTGGATCTGTAGTTGCTAAAAATTTAATATCTGGTGCTTGTTCTTTTAAAATAATCTCACACGCATCAGCGATTTGTTTTTGTCGCTCTGCATTATTATCATAAAATTTCACTTGGCGAATCGGAAATTTATCCAAATTATCTAACAACATTAAAACAATTCCTGGGGTAAATGTACTTCCTCCACCGGCAATAACAATTGAAAATTTCTTCATTTCTTTTTTCTCTCCCTACTTAATTTAATTAGCTGCATCATTTTCTTTACTAACTTCTAACAGATTTTCAAACTGTTCACGAACTTGTGGAACATCTAATCCAACGATTACTTGGAATGCTGGACCATTTCGAACAACTCCATGAGCGCCACCTTCTTTAAACGCACTATCAGGACCGACGATTTGATCATCTTTTACCGTGATTCTTAATCGAGTTGCACAATTATTTACTTTTTCGATATTATCACTACCGCCAAACGCTTCTAAATAAATAGCGGCTTGTTCGGTATACTGATTAGCACCTTCAAGAACAGCACCTCCTAGCGTACCTGCTTTTTTAGCTTCCTTATATTCTTTTTTACTATATAGTTTTACTTCCTTATCCTCTTCTTCTCTACCCGGGGTCGCAAAGTTAAATTTCAAAATCAAGAATCTAAATAAAACAAAGTAAATTAAGGTAAAGGCTAAACCAATAAATAGTTGAGTAAAAATCATCCCTTTGTGATTAGCAAATAATGGAATCCAGTTTTTCGCTAATAGATCGATAAAACCGCCTCCCATATCACCAACCACACCAAAAGCATACATCGTAGCGGCCATTGTTGCTGCCAAGATTGCGTGAAGAACAAATAATGGTGGTGCGACAAATAAGAACGTAAATTCAAGCGGTTCTGTAATCCCAGCTAAAACAGCGGTTAATGTTACTGGAATCAAAATAGCTAAAACTTTTTTGCGTTTATCAGGTTTGGCTGTGAAGTAAAAGGCTGCAGCGATTCCTGGAGAAGCAAATATTTTAGAATTTCCATGTAGTGCAAATCCACCTTGTGGGAATAATTGTTTCAATGGTGTTGTGGTTTGAGCATATTCATTTAAATGAGCCATCCAATATTTAGTAATCCCATTTTCTACTACAGCAGGACCAAAAATAAACGGCGTATAAATGAAATGGTGTAAACCAGTTGGAATCAAAATTCGTTCAAGGAAGGTATAGAGCCAAACACCAAATATCCCTGCATTCGCCAGAAACGTTTGCATTGAACCAATACCACCTTGAATTTTAGGCCAAATCAGACAAATTAGAAACGCCACAGGTAACATAGCGAAAAAACCTAAAATTGCAATCAATGAGGATCCTTGGAAAATACCTAAAAAATCAGGTAGTTTCGTATCAAAATAGCGATTATGTAACCAAACAACAATCGCTGAAATAAAAATAGCTCCGATAATTCCAGTATCCAGAGTCTTGATTCCAGCAATCATTTTCATCCCGCTCTCGCCCCCTACTTCTTGGGCAAAATCAACACCGAAAAAGTTACCGAAATACTCAAGCATACTGCTAATAAAATAATTACAAGTCAAATAAATGACAAATGCTTCCATCGCAGCACGAGCATTGGCTTTTTTAGCAAGTCCAATCGGAAGTCCAATAACGAATAATAATTCCATTTGATTAAAAACCGTCCAAGCGCCACTTTCTAAAACAGACCAGATACCGTACCAAACCGTTCCTTCATTTGCGATACTTCCGACAATTAATGGATTTTTAAAGATAATTGCCAATGCAACCATGATTCCCGAAAACGAGAAAAGCAGAACAGGCGTAAACATAGCTCCACCAAATCGCTGTACCTTTTCCATCATTGTACACACACCTTCTTTCTTTTTTCTTTATTACACTACTAGTTATACCATTCTAGGTATACGCTTACAATTGGTTAAAGCCTTTTTGGGAACCATCATTCCTACTAGAGAAAAAGTGTCAAACGTAGGGAAATTTACCAATAAAAAAAGAGCGCTAAACAAAGGCTCTTTAATTACTTCTCTATTGCTTTAACTTAGTTTTTTTAGTTAGCGTTCATTTTTTCTGTTTCATTTTATGTTTTTTTAGCTCTGGAAAATTGCCAGTTTTTTTATACAATAACTGTTCGTCTTCATTAGCGAATCGACCAAGAACAGATTGTGTTGGTACTATATTCATAAAGGCATTTTCATCGACACTATAGACAATTTGTTCCAAATCATATAATTCATAACGTGTAATAACCATCATAATCATACGACTTTCTGCTCCAGAATAACCTCCATAAGACGGCAAAATCGTCATTCCACGAAGCATTTCTTTAGAAATAGCTTCTACAACACGATTCGGATCATTTGTGACAATCATTGCGGTTATTTTTTGATGACTAGTATGAATCGCATCTACAACTTGCGTCATACAATATATTGAAATAATCGTATACAGGGCACTCTCCCAATCAAAAACAAAACCAGCAATTACAATAATAATCCCATTTAATAAAAACATAAAATTACCGACTGTTTTACCTGTCGTTTTTGATAATACCAAAGAAATAACATCCATTCCTCCAGTAGTAAAACCCATCTTTAATGATAGACCTGCACCAATCCCAATCAAAACCCCACCCACGATGGCATTCATTAATGGATTATCGGTAATTACTTTTACTGGTAATAATACCGTCACAATAGAAATCCAAGCAACATTGATAAAACTATAAATTGTTGATTCTTTTCCTAGTTTAAGAAAACCTAAAACAAAAATCGGAATATTCAATAGTAAAATAAAAATCCCTGTATCTAAGTTGATTGCTAAATGATCATGCAATAATGAGGCAATGATTTGCGCAACTCCATTCATTCCTGCAGAAAAGACTTTAGCTGGAGTTAAGAAAAAATTCAAACTGATAGCTGCTAAAATACCAGTAACAAAAATAACCAATACTTTTTTTATTTCTTCATTTTTTTGATAGTTATTGATCCATTTACTCATGAAAAAGTCCTCCTGTTTAGAAAACCGAAACTTTTAACTTTATTCTTTCTAGCCAAAAAGTTTCTCCTTCTCTCTTTATTGGTTAGCGCCCAAATTAGAATAACAGCTTGCTCTAAAAAAAGAAAGGCAAAATTTACCAAAATGAGGAATCTTTTATTTTGAGGTTTTTAGATTTTAAAAAGATGTGTGAATTCCCAATTTTTTTCCTGAAAAACATGCGAAAAAATAAGCCTAACAATTATTTCTTTTTAACACCTAGTTTTTTCTAATGCTCTTCTTCGGCAAAACACGTTTATCTTTAGACTTGTTTCTTTAGTGATTCATGTTACTATTAAAGAGAGATATAGAAAAGACAGGAGGTTGTCAAATGGCAGCAAAAGAAGCAAGCTTCGATGTAACATCTGAAGTAAACATGGAAGAAGTAAAAAACGCCATCCAAATCGCATTAAAAGAAATCAAAAATCGTTTTGATTTTAAAGATTCAATTGCTGATATCAAATTAGAAACGAATAAATTAGTTGTAATTGCGGATGACGAATATAAAATTGAACAAGTAAAAGACGTACTATTCAGCAAGTTAGTCAAAAGAGGCGTCCCTATCAAAAATATTCATTTTAGTTCCAGTGAAAATTCACTAGGTGGAGCCGTTAGACAATACGGCGATTTAGTTAGTGGCATCGATAAAGATAACGCTAAAAAGATCAATGTTGCCATCAAAAACTCTGGTATAAAAGTAAAATCACAAATCCAAGAAGATCAAATTCGGGTATCAGGGAAAAATCGTGATGATCTTCAAAAAACAATTGCTATGCTAAAACAATTAGATTTACCAATAGAATTACAGTTTGCCAATTACCGTTAATTATTCAAAAAAAGTTGTGCTAGAGAAAGAATCTATCTCCAGCACAACTTTTTTTATTTATTGACTTAAAAATAGCCGTAATTCCTCTTTATTTTTGCCACTATTCAAACCAACAATTAAGCGAATTCTAGCTTTTTGCCCATTTAATCCTCGGGAAAAGATAAGACCCATTTTTTTCAAATTAGCACCGCCACCTTCATAATCATAAAGATCTTCAGCAATACCATTCGAACAACGAGAAACTAAAACGATTGGGATCTCTTGGTCAAGTAGGCGTTGAATTGCAGGCAATGTTTTTGGTGGTAAGTTTCCCGCCCCCAATGCTTCGATTACAATTCCATCGGTATTTTCATTATTAACAAGATCAAACAAACTACCATCCATTCCGGCAAAAGCAGTAATCACATAGACATTTCCATTAGCTTTTTCAATATCACAAGTCTCTTGTGCAACAATTTCACTTGCAAAAAACGTTCGGTCTTTTGCAATCATTCCAATCGGACCGAAAGTCGGTGTTCGAAAGGTAGCAACATTTGTCGTATGTGTTTTAGTTACATATCTAGCTGCATGAATCTCGTCATTCATTACGACCAATACGCCTTTTCCTATCGATTCATCTGAACAAGCAGTAAAAATGGCACTAATAAAATTATACAGACCATCCGTACCGATTTCATTACTGGAACGCATTGCACCCGTTAAAACGACTGGTATTTTCCGTTCTAAAGTAATGTCTAAAAAGTAAGCTGTTTCTTCCAACGTATCTGTTCCATGAGTGATAACAACTCCATCAAATGATTCCGCATAAGCTTTTTTGATTCGTTGCTGTAATATCAGCATTTTTTCTAATGTGATATGAGGAGAAGGAACATTAAAAATCGCTTCAACAACTAAATCGACTTTTCCTTCTAATAGTTTTTCTTGATCTAATAAAGGATTAGTTTGGTTAGGTGTCACATTGCCGTCCGGCTCTTTTGACATTGAAATCGTACCACCCGTATGTAGGACTAAAATTTTCTTCATCACTTTTCCTCGTTTCTAATTCATTTTATCTTTAACAATCCAAAACGACCGCTTAATCTTTTTGCACCCAAAATTGTTTGATTATATTTTCTATTTGTTGATTATTATATGCTCTTTGCGCATGATACCAATGGGGTGGAAAAAGCTGTTTAACTGCTGGAGAAGAAAAACGTTGATCCAATAATAAAACCACACCTTGATCTTTTTCATCTCGAATAACACGTCCACCCGCTTGTAATACTTTATTCATTCCAGGTATTTGATACGCAAATTGAAAGCCATGTTCATTTTTGATTTCATAATAGTTTTTAATCAACTCTTGTTCATGATTCATCTGAGGCAACCCAACGCCAACGATGGCTGTACCGATTAATCGAGTACCTTTTAAATCAATTCCTTCTGAAAAAATACCTCCTAACACGCAAAAGCCAACTAAAGATTCTGTTGGATCCGATTCGAATAATACTAGAAAATTTTCTCGTTCTTCTTCTGTCATCATTGTATCTTGCAAACGCGTTTTTATTTCGGGATAATTTTCTCTAAACTGTTCGTAAACAATATCCATATAGCTATAGGATGGGAAAAAAACTAAGTAATTTCCCTTCTTTTGCTTAACCATCGTCATGATGCTTTCTGTAATCATCTGGTAACTGTTTGCTCGTTCCTTGTACGTTGTTTGAATATGATTTCCAATGACAAGTAATTGATTTTCTTGAGCAAAAGGACTCGCAATACGATAACGCAAACTATCTTCTTTGCCACCTAAAATTTCTTGATAGTAATCCAAAGGCGTCAAACTTGCTGAAAACAAAATGCTTGCTTTACTCTTATCTAATTTTTGTTCAAGCAAATAAGAAGGATCAATACAAAATTGCTTGATTGTTACTTGGTTTTTTTCAGCTATGACATAAGTATAATAATGATCATCATATAGTTCACTGATTTTTAAATAGTGCATCAACTCAAAGTAAAATTCCAACACTTGATTTAGTTGTGGAAATTCTTGATTCTCTGGCAACCATTCCTTAATTTTTTCAGCCAAAGTATACCCAAATTTGATAAAAGAATCCAATGGTTCTGCTTGATAAATAAAATTTTTCTGATCCTTCTCACAAATTTCTTGGATTCGTTCAAATTCTGTTTTCATTTTTTTAACCGCTCGTGTAATCTTATTTTTTTCTTTAGCAAAAAAAGCTGTAAAAGAATTCAATTGAAAAAGGGTCAAAGTAGCAGAATACATTTCTCTTGAACGATTAACCAAATTATGAACTTCATCAATCAGAAAAATATTGTCTTTTTCTACTGGATCATCCTCAAAAAAACGACGCAAATAAGCCGTCGGGTCAAATAAATAATTATAGTCACAAATAATCAAATCACACCATAAGCTAACATCCAAAGATAATTCAAAAGGGCATAACGTGTGCTTTTTAGCGTATGTTTCAATCACCTCTCGAGTGAATTGATTTTCATTCATCAATAAATCCCAAAGACCTTCATTCAAACGATCATAATAACCGTTGGCAAAGGGACAGTGTTCTGGTGTACAATTGCGTTCGGTTAAAAAACAAATTTTGTCTTTTGCTGTCAATGTCACACTTTTCAACTGCAACTCCTTTTGTTTCATTGCCTCCACAGCATCTTCGGCCACTTGTCGTGTGATTGTTTTAGCAGTTAAATAAAAAACTCGCTCCGCTTGTTCTTCGCCAATTGCTTTTAACGTAGGAAAAAGAGTTGAAATGGTTTTCCCAGTTCCAGTAGGCGCTTCAACAAAAAGTCGTTGCTCACTTAAAATCGTTTTATATACCGAAACAGCCAGTTCTCTCTGGCCTTTTCGATAATCTCCGTAGGGAAAAGTTAAATTTTTCAATGATTGATTCCGAAGTGAACGCCACTCTTCTTTAAAAATTAGCCATTGTTCATATTGCTGAACTAAATCTGTAAAAAATTCTGCTAATTCTTCTTGGCTGAATACTTTTCTTTCTTGAGTCACTTCTTCTGTCGTTGTTTGAAAATAGGTCAATTGTAACGTGATGTTTGCTAACTTTTCTTGTTGACAATAAATATGTCCATAACACATCACTTGGTACCAATACATATCAACTTGTGCTTGGGGCAAATCAACAAATGCTGGCTCTGACGTTTTTATTTCATCAATTATCGGCTGCTGGTTTTCATCTAGAAAAAGCCCATCTGCTCTGCCTTCAATCACAAATGGCAGTTGATTGAGAAGGACCGTCATTGATAGTTTCAGTTCTTTTTGATAACCTTCTCCTGCTGCTTTTTGCAATTTCCGATGAATTCTAGCGCCTTCTAATGCTGTATGTTCACTTGTATGTCTTGCATCAATACTACCTTTTCTTAGTATAAATTCTACTAGCTGACGAATCGCAATTCTTTGCTTCGTTTTCATAGTCACACCACCGTCTTATCATTATAGAACATACATTCGCAAAAGAAAAGGAAGAGTTTTAAAATTAATCTTTTTCTGAAATTTTTATCTAATTCTTTTTTGTTCCCTTACATTACTTTTCAAGCTTCATCAATACATTCATAAAAAAACTCCAAAATTGCCGATTCTATCGACAGTTTTTGGAGTTTTTTTAGCTTAATTTTAGCTAACTGAAACTAATTGTTTTTACCAAAAATTCTTAAGAAAGCTAAGAATAGATTGATAAAGTCTAGGTATAATTGTAAAGCGAAGAATACGGCAATCCCTGTTCCAACAGAACCATTTGCTTGTACATAATAATTTTGAATTTGTTGGTTATCATAAGCAGTTAAACCAGAGAAAATCAAGACCATCAAAATACTAATTAAATAATCTACTGGACCACTGTGCAATAGAAAAGCATTCAATAAAATGGCAATAAATACACCAATCAATGCACTAAGGGCGGCTCTACCAATTCCAGATAAATCTTTTTTGGTAAACATACCAACTAGTGCCATCGCACCAAACGTTGCTGCTGAAGCAAGAAAGGCACCAAACACTTCTGAATCCGTATAGTAAAGTAATGTAATCGCTAAGGTTGCGCCATTCATAATTGAATACGCAATAAATCCTCCGACTACTACCCCTGGATTACTATCTGCTTTCGCTGCTTTTGAAGCTAAAAAGAAAACTAAAGCAATCTCAACTAGCCACATTCCCATAAATCCTAATGGAAAATTACGCACAAAAGTTATAAACTCTACATAAAAAACATTCAGAGCTAAATACGAGACAACCGCACTTAACCCTACTCCTAAGGCTAAATACCCATAAATTTTAGAATAAAACTGGTTAATACCAGATTTTGTTTTGACTGTTCCGCTATTATTCATTCAAATCTCCTTCTTTCTTTTCAGTGTCCTTTGAAACTTGCGGTGGTTGAACCATCACGACTGCATCTAACACTCGATCCTCAGCAGAATTAACTGCATCAATAGAAAGCGTTACTACATTTTTCATTTTGTCAACCATAATTACTTCAAATTGAAAGGTCAACGTTTCGTAATGAAAAACTGGCTCAACGAAGTTTACCGAAAAATTCACTACATGAGATCCAGGTCCTGGTAGATGCTTAGAAATCGCACTGGTAATAATTCCCATCAACATGATAGATGGAACAATTGGTTGTCCATACTCGGTTTCTTGTGCATAGTCATGTTGGATATAGACAGGATTTGCATCATTGGTTAACCCTAGATACAATAATAAATCTTTATCTTCAATTACCTCGGTGACGGATAACGAGTCGCCTTCCTCAATTTCTTCGATGGTCTTGCCTAATTTTCTTGATTTACCGATGTTCAAATTAGTACACCTCCGCTATTAATAAGATAATTGTATCAAAATGATAAGAAAAAACAAGCGATTTTAATCAAAGACAACGTAATTTAAACGTTTACTAAACAATTATCGTAGTTTGTCTATGACTAAACAAACAACTATTAGTAATTATTTTAAAGAACGTTTCTTGTAGTATTACTTAAAAGTGTTTCATAAGCCTGTTCAAATTTTTGAACATCACCAGCTCCCATAAAGACAATCACGGCATTTTCATAGTCTAATAAGGGAGAAACATTATCTTCCTTGATTACAGAACCGCCTTTTTTAATTTTAGAACCCAAGTCTTCGATTTTGACATCTCCTTGCTGTTCTCTAGCAGAACCAAAGATATCACATAAATAAACAGCATCCGCTAAATCTAACGCTTCAGCAAATTCATCCATCAAAGCAACCGTTCGTGTAAAAGTATGCGGTTGGAAAACAGCAATGATTTCTTTTTCGGGATATTTTTGACGAGCGCCATCGATTGTTGCTCTAATTTCAGCAGGATGATGAGCATAATCATCGACAATAATCATGTCACTAACTGTTTTTTCACTAAAGCGACGCTTAACACCTTGGAAACCACTCATTTCTTCTGCTACTTTTTCCATATCTAATCCTTCAAAATAAGCTGCTGCGATAACGCCAAGAGAATTAAGAATATTATGTTCACCAAAAGCGGGTAGCTCAAAGTGACCCATCGATTCATTTTTATAATACACATCAAAAGAAGAACCTTTTGTTGTACGTTCCACATTTTTCGCTTGAATATCATCGTTATCATTTAAGCCATAATAATAGATAGGAACTTTTGCAGTCAATTTACGCAGATACTCATCATCACCGTAAGCAAAAATACCTTTTTTCGCTTGATTAGCCATTGTTTGAAAAGCAGAAAAGACATCTTCAATACTTTCATAATAATCAGGATGATCAAAATCAATATTCGTCATAATCACATAATCAGGTGAATAGGCAAGAAAATGGCGTCGATACTCACAAGCTTCAAAGGCAAAGAATTCTGCATTAGGATCTCCATGCCCTGTGCCATCGCCAATTAGAAAACTTGTTGGTTTAATGCCCGTTAAAATATGAGCGAGTAAGCCTGTCGTTCCTGTTTTCCCATGTGAACCCGTCACAGCAATACTTGTAAAAGGTTCGATAAAACGAGCGATAAAGTCATGGTAGCGAATCACTTGTACACCAAGTTCTTTTGCACGAACTAATTCTTCATGTGTATCAGGAAACGCATTTCCCGCAATAACTACCATATCTTCTGTGATATTCTCTGCATTAAAAGGAACAATTTTAATTCCTGCTTTTTCTAAATCACGTTGGGTAAAGAAATACTCTTCCACGTCAGAACCCTGCACTGCATATCCTTTTTCATGTAAGACTAGTGCCAAAGAACTCATACCAGATCCTTTTATTCCAACAAAATGATGTAATTGATTTTCTTGATTGCTCATTTATGATCCTCTTCTCTTTATATCTATATAAATTGTCAATTAAGTTTTAATAATTAAAATAGCCTGAACACAATTATCGTACAAAAACGCAAAATAATCAACTAAATAATAATGAAAACGATTCACTCATCCACTTAATTCTCGAATCAACGAAAAAAGAGAAAAACAAGGCTGATTTCCCCTTGCTTCCCTCAAAATTCAAACACTACATCATTTTAAAAATCAAACTATTACTCTATTACAATTGGGATTTATTTTTCCAATAAGTATAATTTTTAATCAATCATTACCTGAAATTTCTTGAATTAAAAAATCCTTATTGTATCAGTTAAAGTATTTACTATTTTCTAAATCAGTACTTGAATCCGCGATAATTCCGCTTAAAGATATTCCACGTTTTTTTTCTTGGTCCGCTTCAGCGACTTTTTTGCCATAAGCGGTTTGGTTTTTCGCATTTTCTTTTGCGGACTTTAATTCTTTCCTTGAACGAGGTAAAGAATGACTAATATCGCCTTGACCAAAACGTTCCATATCAGGTTTAATTTGTTGATATTGTCGTCTTGTCACGGGGATATCAAGTGATTCTTTAGGAACATTAAACTTCTTAACCGTAGGATCTTGTTCCCCTTTCACTTGAAAAGAAGTAGGTGCTTCATCAAAAAGCAAATAAGAATTCTGGTCTTTTCTCATGGCTTCAACTAATTCTTGTTCAGAAACTTTAGGCCCTTTTTCATCAGTAATAACCGATGCAGGTATATACTTCGGCACAAAATACGAACGAGCATCATAATTATAATTCTTCGGTGTTGTGCGTTTATTCGTTCGAATCGCTTCTTTATTGCGATAGTCACTAGGATTTTTTTTATGCATATCTCCGAATAAATTATTTTTTTTCTTAGTAGGCGTTGTCCAACTGGCTGTATAATTTGGTAAGTTAGACTTATGTTTGGCTAACTCATCTACTTGTTGTTTGCTATGATTGGTATGCAATTTATTTAATTGTGTCGGTTGTTTCTCTCGATTAATTTGAATTTGTCCTGGAACTGGATCCATCGGTTCAGTTACTCGTTCAGGTGTTTGAGCTGCAGCTTCAACTGAGCGATTGATTACTGGATCATCTTGAAATAATTTACGCTTATTTATTGGTGTTAATTTTACACCAACTTCATCATCATAAGCGGGAAAACGAAAATGTTTTCTTTTCACTTGTGTTGGATTTACCATTAAAGTCATTCCTTTATCATTATCATACTTTCTGTTAATTCTACCACAAAAAGATATTTTTCTAAACTACTAAAAGAAGATCTTACGATTTATTTCTCAAAACATAAAAAAATGACCTAACTGACTTAACTAAGATTCTTTTTCAAAAAAAAATAGTGAGCCAAAATCATTCAAAGGTCAGCTAAAACCTTCAAACAACTTCGACTCATTTTCAAACTTTTTTCTATGGATAGATACGATTTAATAGACGTGGAAACGGACTTGCTTCACGAACATGTTCAATTCCAGAAAGCCAAGTCACTGTTCTTTCAAGACCTAGTCCAAAACCAGAGTGAGGAACAGAACCATATTTTCTTAAATCTAAGTACCATGAGTATTCTTCTTCATCTAAACCTTGTTCACGAATTTGTTCCAACAAGAATTCATAATCCGTCACCCGTTCAGAACCACCAATAATTTCACCATATCCTTCTGGTGCAATCATATCGGCACAAATAACAATATCATCACGTGTTGGATGTGGTTTCATGTAAAATGGTTTGATTGCTTTCGGGTAATTTAAGATAAAGACTGGTTGATCATAAGAGCTAGCAATAAAGGTTTCATGTGGTGAACCAAAATCATCACCCCATTCGATATCATCAAAACCATTTTTCTGTAACAATTCAACAGCTTCGTCATAACTAATACGTGGAAATGGTAGTTTAGTATATTTTTCAAGCGTTTCTTTATCACGCTCAAGCACATCTAAAGCATTGTCACAATTATCCAAAACCTTGCGAACTAAGTAAGCCACATATTGCTCTTGAACTTCCAAACTTTCTTCTTGATGCATAAAGGCCATTTCAGCTTCAATCATCCAAAATTCAATCAAGTGTCTACGTGTTTTTGATTTCTCAGCTCTAAAAGTTGGACCAAATGAAAATACTTTCCCAAAAGCAAAAGCAGCCGCTTCCAAATACAATTGTCCACTTTGAGATAAATAAGCTTGGCGATCAAAATAATTGGTTTCAAATAAATCGGTTGTTCCTTCTGGTGAACTACCGGTTAGAATAGGTGGATCAACTTTAATAAAATTATTTTTATTAAAGAATTCATACGTTGCAAGAATAATTTCATTTCTAATTTGCATGATTGCATGTTGACGAGATGAACGCAACCATAAATGACGATGATCCATTAAAAATTCCGTTCCATGTTCTTTAGGGGTGATTGGATAGTCATGGCTCTCACCAACTACTTCAATCCCACTAATACCAATTTCATAACCGAATTTTGAACGTGTATCTTCACGAATCTCACCAGTTATCCAAATAGACGTTTCTTGTGTCAAATTTTTCGCTAGTTGAAAAACTTCCTCTGATACTTCACTTTTTACAACGATTCCTTGGAAATAAGCTGTTCCATCACGTAATTGTAAGAAAGCGATTTTTCCGCTTGAACGTTTATTAGCAACCCACGCTCCTATTTTTACCGTTTTCCCAACGTAATCTTTTGCATCAATAATTTGAATTTGTTCCACAATTGTCTCTCCATTCATTGCTTTTTTACCAATAACTATCCCGAATTAGAACTTCTTTATCTTTTTGATTTTTTCTCAATAAATGCCGCAATTCTTTTAACTGCTTCTTCCAAGGTAGTTAAATCTGTTGCATAACTGATTCTAATGTTTTCAGGAGCTCCAAAACCAGCACCTGTTACAACAGCAACTTGGGCTTCTTCCAATAAATCATTGACCCATTCCGTTACATCACTATAGCCACATAAATCCAACGTCTCTTTCACATTAGGAAACAGATAGAATGCTCCTTGAGGTTTGCTTAATTTAAACCCAGGTAAAGCAGCAACTTGAGGATAAATTTTATTTAAACGATCTTCAAATGCCAAACGCATTTTTTCTACCGTTTCTTGTTCACCCGTTAAGGCTTCAAGCGCCGCATACTGACTAACAGCAGTAGGATTGCTAGTCGATTGTGAAGCAATATCGTTCATTGCAGCAATAATTTTTTCATCGCCAACCGCATAGCCAATTCTCCATCCTGTCATTGCATACGTTTTTGATACTCCATTGATGATAATCGTTTGTTTACGAATAGCTTCTGAAATAGAGGCTAATGGCGTGAAAGTATTGCCATTATAAACTAATCTACCATAAATATCATCTGATACAATTAAAATATCATGTTCCACAGCCCAATTTCCGATGGCTTCCAACTCTTCTTTAGCATAAATCATCCCAGTTGGATTAGAAGGCGTATTTAAAATTAATAATTTGGTTTTAGCTGTTCGAGCCTTTTCAAGCTGTTCAACCGTTACTTTAAACTCATTTTCTTGTGTCCCTTCTAAAAAAACAGGAACTCCTTCAGCCAATTTGACTTGTTCCCCATAGCTGACCCAATAAGGAACAGGAATGATTACTTCATCCTTGGCATCTATTAATGCTTGGAATAACGTGTATAAAGCAAATTTAGCACCATCAGTAACAATCACATTTTTTACTTGGTAGCTTAAGCCGTAATATTTTTCAATATGGGTCACAATTGCTTGACGCAACTCCTTAATCCCAGACGACGGCGTATAGTAGCTTGCTTTGCCACTTTCAATCGCTGAAATAGCTGCATTTTGAATATTTTTTGGTGTAACAAAATCTGGTTCGCCAACTGTTAAACTCAAAATGTCTTTGCCTTGTGCTTTTAATTCATTAGCTTTTGCTGCAGTTGCTAAAGTTACCGATGGTTCTACTCTCTGTGCCCGCTTTGATAAATTCATCATTTTACTCCACTCACAATCATCTATTTTTCAACTCTTTTTCTAGGCAGTCTCTGAAACCGATAGCAGAAATTTAAATTCCTTAATCGTTTTCAGACACTCCTTAAATTCCTTTAATCAACCTACAAAATGATCTGTTTAACTATATGATTCCTTAAAACTAGTTTTATCTATATCTATTTGCCTAAGAGATAACTAAGCGATTATTCACTTAAATATCACGAATTGCTGAGAGTTCCTCTGCTTTTTCAAATGAAAGAATGTAGTAGGATAATGTGCCGTTAGCGTTCTTCGTCACAACTTCCCAAGCAGGTTTCCCATCAAACATTCCTAAACTGATTTTTTGGATTTTTTCATTTGAATAATCAGTAGCAATCACTTGACGAATCTGATCTTCTGAAACGCCATCCTTCTGTTCTAAAACAGTGACTTTTTCACCAGCCTTGGGAATAATTATAGCTAGTTCTGTTCCCTCTTTATCTTTGCCAGTCACGCTAAAATAGGTTTCTTTACGATTAAATGAATAAAATTCATCCACAGATGTTAAATTTGCCGATTTTTGAGCAATTTCAATAGCTTCTTTTTTTGCTTGTGTCATTGGATTTGTCGATCGAATATAAACGATAATACCTGAAACAATCACTACTAGTAAAATCGCAATGATTGCTAAAAGAATTTTTATTCTTCTTGCTTCTCTTAAATCTTCTTGTGCTTTCAATCTTTTCGCCCTTTCCACACTTACTGGGTATCATTATATCAGAAAAACAAGGGCGATTAATAGAAAAGAACCATTTTTTCTTCTACTTTTTTATTAAAAATTTCTTTAGTTCGTTTAAAATTTCGTCTAATGGAATTTCTTTTACAGAAATCTGTTTAGGTAAAGCTTTAATTATTCGTTTTCCATATCTCGCCGTAAACAAACGTCGATCTAAAATAATCATTGCTCCTTTATCTTCTTCAGAACGAATCAAACGCCCTAAAGCCTGTCTCAAGCGCAATGCCGCTTTAGGTAAGGCCTCATGGTTAAAAGGATTGATACCTTGACTTTCCAAATAATCATAGCGCGCCTTCACTAAAGGTCGTCTTGGATTTTCAAAAGGTAATCGTGTGACAATAACAATCTGCAATGCATCTCCAGGAAGATCCACCCCTTCCCAAAAACTATCAGCTCCTAACAAAATACCTTTTCCCGAATGAAGGAAGCGTTTCATTATCTTTTCTCTGCTCCCGCTAATGTTTTGGGCTAAAACTTCACGTCCCTTGATCATCAATGATTGATGAAGCTTGTAATAAACACTAGTCAATACCTCATGAGAAGTAAATAAGACCAGGATAGGACGATTTTCTTGCTCCGAAAGTTTTAAAACGACGGAGGAAATATACTCCGCAAATTCATAATTATTTGACTCATTAATATTGAATGCTTCTTTTGGCACATAAATCCGTGCTTGTTTTTCATAATCGTACGGGTCAGGTAACGATTTCATCGTATAATCGGTGATTCCCATTTTTTCTGGCAAATAAGATTTATTATGCCCAAATTTCAGTGTTCCACCTGTATAAAGAATACGGGTATAGCGGTCATACCATTTCGTTTCAGGTAAAATACTCGCCTCTAAATCATTTAACGATAACGTAGCTACTCCTTGAGAATTGAGTTTAAACTCTTTCAACCATTTTGGACGCCAATCCTCCATATACCAATAAAAATAAATAGACCATTCTTTTATCTGTTCAAAAAATCGTAATAAACTAAATAAAGTTATCCTTTCTGAAATAGAAAAAGTGGCTAAATGCTTGATGATTAACTGTTGGATTTGTTGTTGAATTTCAATCAATTCATTAAACAAAATTTCTATTTTTCGAATTAGCTGGATACCACTAAGTGAGAGCATATCAAAAATCTCTTTTGTTACAATCCATTCATTTTTAAGCTGACCTTTATCTGCCATCAATTCATTAAATTCAAAAAATAAATCGCTTAAATCTTCTAGTAAATCTTCAGAAGCTGTCCGGTAAATATGTAGTAATCTTTTTTCTGATTCATAGTTTTTAAACAACTCATTTACTTGATCAAATAATTGTCCATCGTCTTTAACTTGTTGTACCTGTTTTTTTAAAGCAAACAAATTCATTTGATAGTGAAAAATACTTCCACAAATATCTGGTAAGTGATGTGCTTCATCAATAATCAAATACGAGCTTTCTGGCAATACTGCGGTTTCACGCAACGACTCTTGTACTAGGAAAGCATGATTGACAATCAAAACATTACTTTGCTTCATTTTTTTATATAAAGAAACAACAAAATCTTCTTTGTACAAAGCATCTTTTGTCGCTAGAAACTGAATTCCTCGATGAGCGACATCTTTCCAAAATATATTGTTATAACTAGTCAATTGTAGCTCGTCTAAATCTCCGGTAACCGTCTCAAGTAACCATACTAATACACGCATTTGAAACAAAGCATACTGTTTTTGCTTCAAAGGTTGCTCTAATGTTCCTTTAAACCGCTGTAAATCTAGGTAATGACGATGACTTTTCACCACAGTCGCCTGCAATGTATTAGGACAAATCTGGTTCGCCGCAGGAATATCCTTATACGCCAATTGATTTTGTAAAACAATCGAAACCGTACTAATAATCACTGGATTTTCTGGAGTTGCCAGATAACTCATGGGGAATAAATAACCGAATGTTTTACCAATTCCAGTTGCTGCTTCAACAAAAAGATTTTTACTTTCATCGTTTTTAAAATGATCAAAAACGACATTCATCATTCTGCTCTGAACTTGACGATAAGCAATCTTATCCTTAAAAATTTTTTCTTTTGTTTTTTTTCTTTTAGGGTACTCGTTTTCCCCATATAATGGCGTTTCAAACAATACCACTGGCTTTTTTTTCAACGCAATTCCAGAAATAACATGTAAATTAGAATCCAAAGGAGCAATTGTTTCTTTCATTTCCTCGTAAATTGACTTGATATAAAAACCTGTATCCATTCCGGTTTGTTTACTGAGTAAAGCTATTTTTTCCATTGTAATCAACGGTAGACGTCTCATTTTGGCTTCAATAAGTAATAGCAACTCAGCGGTTACTTGAGCATCACTATCCGCTTGATGTGGATTATCGTGAATTAAACCCAAGCTTTCAGATAAATCACTCAACCGAAAACTTTTTTCGGTTGGTAAAAAAATTTGTGCTAACTCTACGGTATCAATACCAGGAATTTTTAATTCAGGCGCTCCACAGCGAATAAGTTCTTGATTTAGAAAAGAATAATCAAAATAAATATTGTGAGCGACAAAAATCGTATCTGCAAGCAAATTATATATCGTTAATGCGACATCCTCAAAATAAGGTGCTTTTTGAACTTGGCTATTTGAAATCCCCGTCAAGCTTTGAATATTTTTGGGTATCGCCTGATTTGGATTTACATCTGTAACAAAACGGGAAACAATTTCTCCATCTTCGACTAAAACACAACCAAACTGAATAATACGATCTGTACGAGGATCCGTTCCAGTCGTTTCAATATCAACGATGGCATATGTTTTCTTCTTTTGCATACCCTTCCCGCCTTTCTTCTCTCCTTGAAGATTATACTATAAAATCGAAGTTTTTTTTACTAAGAAATTAAAAGTTGTTTTTTCAACGATTGGTTCTTAAAAAAAGGGCTTTTGATTTTTGCTTGTTTCCCATTTTAAAAACTATTTATTAACGGAATTAAGTAAAAAATGACAATCAAAACAAAAAAAGCCAATCCTACTAAGATTAGCAGCCTGACCATTCCATTTATCTAGTATACTTAATCAATTATTGACAGCTACGACTAGTGATTATTTTTTTCAATTTCAGACAAATCACTCGCTGTCTTTCACTAAATAATTAAAAAGTAGATTAAGATAGGAAGTAAAATGGCAATTAGAAAAATAATACTAATAATGAATAAAATTTTCCAAAAATAATAAACTCTTCTACGGTTGTTTTTAGATTCCAGTTTCCAATTTCTATAGCTGATAAATGGCAGAAACAAAATAAAAATAAACGAAACTAATTTCACTAAATCATCAATCATTGCCTACCCCACCTTCTTCATGATTTTTAATAGAAAGTATCTAGTTAGCGCAAGTAAATAACAGAAGAATATACTTTCTTTTATAATGCTTTTTCTGATAATCGGAAGACCAAAATAACTTTATTAGATAGTCGTTACTCTTTTTTTCTATGTATAGAAATTCAAGCGTACCTTTTGAAATCAACTGATTCAAATACTTTATCTTTTTTCTTTGCCACTTTTCAATGCAATCACAATAATTTTTCCCAAAATTAGGCGATTGAAGGACAGTTAAATAGCTAACTTTCGAAAAAATAATTTCATTATTTTCGAAATAACTAGAATTATTAGGAATGTAACTAATAGTATGTTTAAAACTGACTTTTTATAATCCAAACCAATAATTTCAGAATCATGATACTTATTAATTTTATCTATATTTTGCTTAATTATCATCTCAACGCCCCCCTTTGAAATAGGCCTATTTCTTCTTCGTTTCAAAAAAATCAAACGAATCTATTTTCACTCTTAGCAATAAATTCGTTTGTCTTTGAATTATTTCTTTAATAACTTACTCTATTTTTGAAAAATGTAATTAATTTCTTCGGTAATCCATTCACCAGTTTGTTTTACTTCATCAAAGGGAACTCATGAACTGATCATAAATACTTTTTCTGGAGCAAATATCCCTTTAGATTTTCTTTTCCTTTCCAAAATAATTTGGGCATCTAACCAAAAGATATCCTTCACGTTTGACTATGGTCAAAATTTCAATGATATTTGTTCTGTATGGATAAGGATAGAATAATTTAGTAATATCACTTTCGATTTCCACTGATTTATTCATTTTTTTACAGAGATTATGCTTAAGTATATATTCAAGTCCAGAATCCATTTTTTTTGTATCACTTCATTACTTCCATAGTAGCTTTATACTCGAATAAAGCCTTCATTGATTTAACTAAGCCATCATAACAAGGGGTTTGGCCAACACAATCAAATCGTTTAAATAAATCAGTTCCACGCAACCGCATTCTTCTCCTTTTTTTCTGATTTGATGAGCAAAAATCCAATTGACGCCATGTTCAGCCAATTTTTTTCATTGAACCTTATCATCAGAAGGGTAATCATAGCATGATGGCAATAAAGAATACCTCTATCACTTCCTGTCAAAGAAATCCGGAATCTGTTTTAGTACAATCAATTAAATCGGTTAACATTTTTTGCGTTTTTTCAAGTTTTATTGTAATAGGAATCTCTGAAAGTTCTGTCAATAAAAATTCAAGTTTCCTAAGACCTGTAAACGTATTTGTTCGGTAAGTTTCGGAAATTATTTTTTCAATGATAGATGAGTCATGCAAAAGAGAACCGATTTGCTCTTCTGTCAATTTTTCCCCATCTCTTTTTTTTCTTTTCAAAATAAGTGCTGTATCCAAAACAGTCACACCATGTTTTAGTGTTTCGAATTATTATTCTCGAATAGCTCTCTCGTTCCAACTTGTCGTATAATTTTTCAAAATGATAAAGAGATTGGGAAATTGCCGAAATCCTGATTGTTTGATACCATTTTTTTGGTTTTAAAAGATAAAACAAAAGCGTTTTTTTACTTTTGTCTCCCCCACGTTCAAACGACACTACAAAATTTAAGCTTCTATCATTATAGATAATCATTGAGCCTTAATTATTTCTATTTGCTCCTTGACTACTAATGGCGTGCCGAAACCGAACAAAAATAAATTAGAAAAGCCTAATAATTTACTACTAACAATTATTTCTCTAACACTAAAAGGCACAAAGATAATTGCGATTAGCATCATGATAACTATTAACAAAACCGCCTTAATTTTTGGAGCAATAAAAGAAGTTTGCTTGTTATTTTTAAGCATAATTTCATCTTTATATATATTTTTTTCATTACTTAGCTTTATAATTGTGTTGCATTGAAAATCACTGAGATCCATATAGCCTATTAATCCAGTTTCGCTGATTTTTGTACAATCAAACGCTTCTATTGTATATTCTAATTGAGCAGTTACAGCGCTTGAAACCTCTTCGATTGTCTGTAATTTATCCCAATCATATCCTGCTAACAAATAGTCATTTAAGTTTAAAGATAAACATGAAGAATCCTGTTTTTTAAATAATAGCAACTCGATAAACTCATTCCAGCATAGTAAAAGATCCCCTTCAAAATCACTTTCAATAGTAAATTTCCCATCTAAATCCAACAATAACTCAGGCATATAAATTGCTTCAGCACAAGTTACGTCGTAATCATTAATATAAAAAAGATACGCCCAGAAAAAGGGAATGTAATTTTTAGTACCACCTAAAGACTCTTCCATCCTTCTATCATAAAAATACAAATCAACCTCATACCCCATCAGCAATCCCCCCTACTGTTTAACTAATACTTCAATTGTATTCGATACTGTTTATTTTAGCAATTTCGATAAAATCTTTTTTAACTGGCGCTTGCTTGTTTCAGAAACACTGAAATTCAAGAAATAAACGACCATTTACAAAAATTTGAAAATCACTAAGAAGGAATCATTTAACATCAAATGGTTGATTCTAAGTTTCTTATTATATTCGAAAATTATTGTTTATTCCTTGAAAATTACACTTCTATTCAAAGCTAAACTAAATAACTCAATACGCTGTTCTATAAGTATTTATTTATTTTGCTGTACAAACTTCTCTTTGTTTACATTCTATTGAATTAAAAAATTGGTTTGGTAAAGGTCAATCTACTTTTTTATCTTACATCGATTTTTCGTTACTAACTAAATTCTCTAAAAAGTAATCTGTAAATAAAAAATATGCCTCATACTTTATTCCATATAAGACATATCATAAAAAATTAGCTATTATTTATCAGTTTTTTTATTGTTCGGTAAATTTTGTACTTAACTGGTTGTGTTATTCCAATATAATTACCTAATCTTTCTTCAACAATACCACCAAAACCCTTCTTAAAATTTAAAACTCCATCACTACCATCATAAACTCCTTCAATTCCATAAAAATTATAACGAGGAATCCCTTTTTGTATCGTTTTTTTCATCATTATATGTTGCAAATAGTAAGAAGATGAGAGGATCTTTTTATATTGATCATACATTCCACCGAATAAGAAAAGCATTTCTTGAGGACGTTCAATAAACAAACCCACCGCTAATATCTCTATTTGATTTTCATTTTTGACAAAATCATGAACTGTTGCTAAACATTTTTCCAACCTCTGTAGTTCATTTTGCATATTTTTTTGTTTACTTGCATACTTTGGAAGCTTCTCCAAACAATCAATTTTTTGCTGTAACTCAATTATTTTTTTCATCAACTGCTGAAAATAGTCATAAAAATTTATTTCTACTGCCATAAAATGTGCTTGTTCTCCAAAAGAATCATACAAAGCTTTATAATAATCTAATCCTTTGTCAGAAAAAAAGCAACGAGTAGCCGTATGCTTCATAGCTGCCTCGAATTTTGGTAATTCTTCTCGCGATAATTCTCGGATAATCATGTTACTTTTAGCTGCTTTATTCACTTTTGCTCTTGTTGAAGAATGGTAAGTTTTTATGAGGTCTTTCTCTGACAACTCATTTAAATTTTTTGTATAAATTACTTTTGGACTACTATTGCTGTATCCAGAATCAATTCCATCATGTTGAAAATTACACTTTATAATAGTTTGATTTACATTTTTCTGAACCTCACTTAAAAGTGAAGGCGTCCCATCATCATTTCGAAATTGGTAAACCAAATTTGGTGAAAAATCTAGTAACAATCCTTTATGTTTTTTTATAAATAATTGAACCTCATTCAAAAAGTCATTTAATAGTTGACTATTAGAATAATCTAATAAAGGTCCTCCATAGATAGAAAAAGATTGCCCCATTTTTAGTGGTGAACTAAATAGTAGTGCAGCACCTACTACTTGACTATCTTCTTTCATGCCTAGAAAAAAAACGTTTTTTCCTCGCTTGATAAGCAACTTAGCCATTTCAACTGATTGCAAAAAATTACCTTGTTCGTGTTTTTTAGCAAATTTATCAAACTCTCTATCTGTCAATTCTACCAATTGTCTCATACTAACCAACTCCCTTAAATATTCTTCTTTAGAGCGACCTTTTTTATTTTTTTAAATCATTTTTGCGTAATTTCTACTGCTTGTAAAACTCTTTGTCGCTCTTTTTGATGATCATAACCATCATTGGGAAACATCACTAATAAACCATTTACAATACTTAGTTCATATTTGCCGCCTAGTTCTGTTCCTGATCCTAATGTAATTTTTTCTTCATAATTGTTCCCTCTAATAGAATACGCAACAATTGAGTCATCCTTATCTAGGATCTGTAAACCTGTATCGGTATTTAATGTCGAAATCTTTACTTGTTCATTCTCAAAGTTCCACACACTACACGATGATTGGACGATACTTAAAACGAATTCATCACTTTCATAGTTATCTAAAACAATCCAATTAAATTTCATTAACAATTCTTTTGTAATCTTCATTTCTTTCTCAAGGTTGATTGGTTTAAGAACAGTTAATGACTTAAAATCGGTAATTGTTGGTTCTGTTTCAGAATAAACAACTACTTTACTGCTATAGCTTATATTTTCTGGTACCACTTCTAGAGAATCTTTCGATTTTATTTTGGTTAATTTAGCGCCAATTTCACCTACAAATTCATTTATAGCATCCACAATAGTAGAATCTTGCATAGTAGTTACTGTTAACATTGCCGTAGCAACCAAGCCAATAAAATAATATTTTTTCCTGCTTTTCTTAATCACTTCTTTTTCAGCTAAATAAATACCCGTTTCTATCGCTTTAAATGTTTTCTCTTTTGAAACTGAAATCGTCGAATTTATTTCTTTTATAACTTTTCTTGAATTATCGGTCATAGTATTCATCTCCCAATATAATCCTTAATTTTTCTTTTCCCCTAAATAAATTTGTTTTTACGGTACCAACTGGAACTTTCAATAATTGACTTATTTCTTCTATTGTCAACTCCTGATAATAATAAAGTTGTAATACCTCTTGATATTTTTTTTCAATTCTTTCAAAAGAATTCATTAAATCTATTTGTTGTTCTGATTTCTGACTTATTTGACTAACATGGATACTTTCTAAATAATTATCTATACTTGTTTCCTTAAATCTATTTGATTTTTCAGCTATTTTTGAAGCAGTTCTTATTAAGATACGAATATACCACGTATAAAAAAATTGAGGATTTTTTAGCTTAGATAATCCTTTATATGCCTCAATCGTTGCTTCCTGAATACTGTCTAAAACATCTTGCTCAGAACTTACATAATGGTAAGCAGTTCGATAAATATATTCATATTGTTCTTTTAAAAGAATTTCAAACGCTTCACTATTTCCTTTTCTCGCTTTTCTAACTAACTGAAGTACTTCATCTGTCATTTCAACCATTTTTATCTCCTTTCACCCTATTAGTAGCGAAAAAACATATAAAAGTTTCTGTTTTTTTGAGTGTTAATAAAAAATTAAACTTTTATTCACAATCGAATCAAATTATACACGCTCGAACAAAATTTCCTTGCTAATCGTACTTAAATCTCAGTAAAAAAAAGAGTGCGAAAATACAAAATAACTCCTAACATATTTATTTGCTTTAAGATTCGTTTATATACTATGTAAATTAAACTTTCCTGCTAAATCAACACAAAAGCAATCATTCAAAATACCCTTCTCATGTTATAATTAAAAGAAAATGGAGGGATTTATATGAGTAATCTTAATGAAAAACGTATTCCTGTTGAAGCCTCACTGTTACCTAACTTGCGTTTAAAAATTTTATTCACTGATGGTACAACTAAATATCTTTCGATTGTTTCTGAAACTGTCCCAATAGCCATGACTTGGATGGGAAGCAATCTCACTATATTAAAAGATGGGTCAATTAAAGTAAATAAACAGACTATACCGTTAGACTATATACTTGCAAATTCAACTAAAGAGCTCTAGGCTAGACTTTTTAAGTATAAAAAAATTTAACCAATGATAGCTTTTCTAACAGAAATCTAGAATGATTGATAAAAAAGTGGGAATGTCTTGTGCTACTTGTCGAAAATTGTTTCTCAAATTTTTGGTAACCAAGTAGGTATTGTGCGATATCAGCTCGTTCCATTCGCTGTGTTTTACAACAATTTCGGCTTAATTCTCAGAACTAATCACTTTTTGCATCAGCCATAGCCTCTTTCATTACATACAAAAAAAGCGGGGCAATAATCAGATTTGTTCTGACTATTGTTCCACTCTCTTCTGAGTTAAAGATTTTTATTTGATTTTAAAAATTCGCTTTCCAAAAAAATTGATTAAATAGACAAAGAAGACAGAAATAAGTAACGAAATAAATAAAAATAACATACCTGAATAAAATTTCTCGCTTACAACTAATTTACTAATAGGAACTATGTAGATGAAAAATAAAATTCCTAATACAACACTAACTATATTTATAACTAACTTTTTAACTTCAACACCTTTTATATTTTTAAAATCCGTTGGCAATATATTTCCAAAATTATCTGTATGAGTGCGCCCTACGATATTAGTATTTTGTCGATCATATTCACTATTTTTAATAGTTGAATTTTGAGCAAATTTTTGTTGTCTTTCTCTATCACTCATAAGGATACCTTCTTTCAAACTAATTTTCTTATAAATTACAACAAACCTGCGGATGAAACACAGTAAAACTTCTTATTTTTTATTATAAAACAAAACAAACAACATAACAAATTCAAAATTACGGTAATCTTGTAAACACTATTTATTGCAACGTACCCACAATAATTATCTTTCATTCAACTGGTTGATTCTAAGTGTTTATTTATAACCTATCTAGCAAAATTAATCGTTTTATCTCAGTCTATTTAAAGAATTACTAGTCATCTTTATGATAAATAATAACATATTAAAAATACATCAATCCCTTGATTTTAAGTAATTTATACACCCTTAATCAAAGAAAATTGTAACTTACATTTTAACCGCTAAATGATTCATTCTTTTATTATCTATTTTCCCTAGTTAAATTAATTCGTCTAAAAGTTTTCCAAATCCACCATTTACTTTCATCATGATATACCTTAAACTATTGTTACAATAGAGCGCTTTTTTGTACGAAATCAGGCTATTAAATTACCGAGAAGGAAATTTCTATGAAATGAAAAATTTTCTACTTTATAATTTTGATTTTTATAATTTTGATTGTTTTTTTACTAATATTTTTACAAATCCAAATCGTTATTTAAGATGCACTGTTTTGATTCAGAGATTCCCTAAAAAAGCATTCAATTCGGAAATCGTTCATGTGAATCAGGCTGAGAAAAATTTAAAACTATTATCAATTAAATCCTACAATTATAAATAAAAACACAAATTCCTTAAATCTTTGGGAAACTAAAAAGATTAGCCTGTTCTACTTTTTAAAATATGTTGGTTCATAGTAAATGGAGGTGTTTTTCTTGAGAAAAGTATTTACTGTCTTCAAATGGATTGGTATATTTTTGACAGTCCTACTAATCCCTACCTATGCTACTTTTGGAAATTATAAAAATTCAGAAAAAGATACTTAACTCGTTTCCGTAGTAAGAATTAGAATAGCTTTTTGTTATTTTGCTTAAACGTGTTTAATTGATACTTTTTTAGATAACCTTATTCGTTGAAAATCTAACTAAATAGATGAAAATCACCTAGTTTCAACTATTGTATTCTTTAGTTTATAATACAAAGGAGTTTTGGAATAGTGAAAAATAAACTACTTATTGCTATTAATGCATGCCTTTCCTTAATTATCCTACTGCTGCTATTTGTTTATTTCACCAAAAATAAAACTGCTACTATTCAAGGTAGTTACCAAGCTGAGGATTCTGTTCAATTAGTTCAACTTGTAATTGATGGGGATAAATATACTAAATATGTTGAGTCAAGAGTGGTAGATACAGGTGAAATTTATAAGTCTAATGGAAATGCTTACCTTTTAGATAATGGAAAACAAACATTATTTCTATATCAAGACGGAAAAGATCTTTTTTATTTTGATCAAAACATAGAAGATAGAGTTTTGAACTTGAAAAAATTTTCAGATACACCAAACTATATAAATCAAGATGGGTATGAATCAAACAGCGATTAATAACTTGGATTATTAATATGAAAAGCGAGTGAGGAAATCAAAACAAAGGTGTCAATCGCCGAGAAAATATACGACAAATCAAAAAAATACAAAACACGAAAGCTTACTATTCAATATTGAACGGTAGCTTTCGTGTTTCTTGTCGCTTATTACAATATGGCTGTTTGTATCAGTCGTTTAAATCCTTACTTTTTATAGTTTGTAAAATCCTGTTAAACTATAGGCGAATCTATTTAGAAATCAAGTGAATTGATATAATCGATTGCTTGATCTAACTCAGCTTCATCATAATTTTCATATTTACCAGCTTCATGCGCAATCTTTTTAATTTCATGAATGGCTTTCTTTTCTTCAAACCATTTTTTGATTGCGTGTTTTTTCTTATCATCATTGTCTAGTGTATCTAATTCTGATAATGTATCATCCAGTTTACCTAAAGTAGCTACAATCTTGTCTAATGCTTTTTCTTCTTTTGCTTCATAATTTGTCATGATACTCACCTCACTGTTTTGATGTCTTTATTATAACACTAGTTATCGATTTCTTTTTATTTACAAAAACATTTAAGGTTTTCTTAATAAATTAAGCGAATACGTTTTGTTTAACGGATAAAATAAAATTAAAATCTACCTTTAAAAGGATATAAAAAAATAAATAACCGAAAAAACAAAACGAATTTTGTTAATCCTGTTTTTTTGTTCCATATTTTTTTGTAATTTCTTTGATAATTTCCCTTAAATTTGAAAAGCACCAAGTAGGAATCATTCAACAGCGAAAGGAAACCTTTCGTGTTTCTTGTCATTTTCGGAAATTCCTTCTTATTGCGATAAATCACGAAGAACGTAGTGATTCGATGATGCATCGTACCTACTTGATTCTCGGAGCTAACCGCTTTTTGTCCCAACCTCATAAAATGAACTAACCATAAGAGATTGATTTTCTCTATCACTTTCAAACACAACTAAAAAGCTAAAAAAGTCTCAAAACATTTGCTTTCAAGAATTTTTAGCTTTTCTTTTTTACTAACAACAATCTAATTTAATCTGCAGATTGCTCAAGAATTTCTCCTGTTTTAGCATTTATTTTCACTTCATAATCATTGAGTCCATCGACAACTTTCACTTCCCAATAAGTAACACCTAATTCTTGTTCAAGTTTCCATTCTGTTGCTTTTCCCTTACCAATTTCTTTTTCAGCTAACTGACTGATTTCCTTAATAGATAATAAATTTTTCGTATCAATTGCATCAGCTTTCTTCTTAGCACCATTTTGCTCATCAAGATCTAACGCTTCTTCACGTTCTTTTTTTAGCGTTCCATCCGTTGCGTTAATACTTATTTCGTATTCTTTAGAATTATCTACTCCTTCTATTTTATAATAGTAGTTACCAAAAGACTTTTCCAACTCCAATGAAACAATGGTTGTATTTGGATACTGTTCATCATATGTGGCTAACGCTTGGTCTAAAGAAATAGCAATCGAATCATTTTGATTAACAGAACTACTTTCACTAGATGTTGTGATTTCCTGTTTTACTTGACTTGTTGATTCAGTAGCTTTCTCTTTTTTATTTGTTGAACAGCCTGCAAAAACCATTACTGTTGTCAAAATTGTCATTCCAAAAATTATTTTTTTCATATTATTTTTCTACATTCATTTATTTATTTTATACATATAGTATACGCAATGATAAATGATTGAGAATCCATCTTTAGACGGATTTATAACACCATAAAAAGTCGGATTTTTTATCTTGAAATTATAATAAAGAATAATCAAGCCAATGACAAAAATTTCCCAGCTATTTCAATTCACTAAAGAACTTCGTCTACATTCTGTATACAAAAAAATCATTTAGAATGAACATATAAAGTAGAATATCCTTAGGTAGTAGCAAGTATTTTCAGAAACTACCTAGAATCATTCCATTTATAGCTTTATTACTAAATGATTTTAATTAGAATTGTCTATCTTTTTTCTTCTTCAACTGGTAACATACTTAATTTTTGCATATATTGATCCATCAAAATATAGCCTTCCAAACGGCGAAGCATATCACTTGAACAACTAACTTTTTTTCTAAAAAAAGAGCGACGTTTACCGATATCTTTTAATTCAGCTAAGAAATAATCTAAATTACTCACCAAATGAGCGCTACTTAAACGACCACAAATCAATAAATCTTCATTACGTTGTCTTAAGACTTGTCCCCAAGAATAATGTAAGTAACCTGCTTGGGTTATTTGCGTAAAAAACTCTGATCGTGATAGCTTCACTTTAGGGCTACTGTTCTTTTTAGATGATCCTCGAACACGTTTATTCATAAAATGAAGATAAATATTATCTTCCATTTTTTTCAATTCTTGTTGTTGTTCATCTAATGGTTTTTTAGGTGCTGTAACTGTTTCCCGCAACTTCACTTGAGTCAAAAATGCTTGGCTATCTTGCATAGTCAATACGCTACCATACTGTTTCTTTAAGACAAGCAAACTCAAATCAAACATCTCTTCAACTTCATTTAGTGCGTCTGCTTCAGCCTCATCGTCCTCTTTAAGGAAATCATCTTCTGTTTTTCGCTTAGTAACCTTTTTATACATCAATTTTACCGGAACAGGGTCAGAGGTAGCATCGTCAAGCTCATCATTTTCTTTTTCTTGAGATACGTAAGCTTTGTCTTCTGTTGTGGTATTTCCTTGGATTGACTCGGCTTTCGTCAATCCAGCCTGCGACTTTTTTTCGCTAACCGCCTCATCCAAATTCTGTTCAGCTAACGCTCCTGTTTCAGTAACTGCTGATTCATCTGACAACTCTTCTTCATCAATAGCTGAATAAATCGGTGCTACATAATCTTCCTGTTCCATTTCTTCATCCTCTAAGATTAAAGGTTGCGCACGTTTTAAATGAATGGTTCGAATACTTCTTGAAATGACTGGATTATCTGCAGCATTCGCTAATCGTTTCTCCATTCTTTCGTTTTCAAGTGTTGTATTCAAATCATTGATTATTCTTCTTAAACGGAAAATTTCATTAGATGTTTCCAACAATTGTTTCATTACATTTTGCATTTCAGGGAAATCAACGATACCATTATTCGTCGCTAAAGAACGATCTTTTTTATCAACCTTGATACTGGCTAACCATTCTTTTAATCGAAAACGTAAATCACTTCGTGTTGCTTTAAAACTTCCGATATATAAAGAATAATACATAACTTCAGTTTCAACATATAAATAGATTTTTTTAACAACTAAGTCATCGAAATCATCAATTGCATCCCAACTATCACAGATTGCATCGAAATAAGCTTCACCTTCAGCTAAATTTTGATAATCTCTAGCTAACTTTAATTCTCTTATTAAATAAAAAGAAAAAGGGGTTTCTACATTATCAGCATAAACTTCTCGTCCCAAATTCTGATAATCAATATCTTTACATAGAAAAACAGATTTATTTTCTATTTTATTCTGCTTCTTACTAATGGTACTCACTTCCTCATTTTTTTCTATATGTATTTTTATAATAAAATTAAACTTTTCTATTTCATTATACCTATAAAATGAAAAAAATGCTCTCGTTTTATTAAATATACGAATAAATATTTGATAAAAATTGAATAAAGAAGAGTTAATCTTCTAATAGTCTTATTTTTTGTGTTGTTTACCAATTAATTTAAAATTTATTCCGATTAATAAAATAGCTAAAATTAACAAAAACCATAGCGAAGCATATCGAATAGTAGATTTTTCAGCCAAAACGCCCATTAAGACAGGTATTAATCCACCAATGATATAGCCAATTGATTGAACCATACTTGTCCAAGAACTGGCTTCTTTACCAGAATTTGTTAATTGAATCGGTAATAATAGTGCTATTGGAAACAATCCACCTAACCCTAAAGCTACAAAAAAGACGCCAAATATAAATAACAGATAAGAATTTGTACTCAACATAAAGATAATACCGCAACAAACAAATAAACTACTAAAAAAAGACCATTTTTTAGTAGTACCAAAATAATCCATCAAAAAAGGAATGAAAAAACTAGCACTCATTTGAATTAAGGTATAAAAAGTTAAAAGATAACTAGCTGCGCTTAAACTTAACCCTCGATTGTAAGCGATGGAACTAATCCAAGTTGTGATTCCATAAAATATTCCAGATTGTAAACCAAAATATAGCGTGACTTTCCAAGCTTGTAAATTGTGTAAAGGCAACGGCTCTTTTTCTTTTTTTACAACTTCATAGCCGACATTTTCAGTCATTTTATACCAGACAAACGCCGCTATCAGTGTAATAATTGAAAAAGAAGCCAGTGCTACATTCCATTGTCCATTTAACCACTGAGTCAAATGAGTAATTGATCCTGAACTAAATGCTGCACCAACTCCCATACTCAATGAATAAACACCAATCGCTAAACCAACCTTTTGTGGAAACTCAAATTTAATAAAACCAGATAGTAACGGTCCAATAATCGCTATGGCGATTCCTATTAAAAACGCCGTAAAAAGTAAGCTATAATAACTACTAGCAATTGCTCTTAATAAAATTCCCAAAGAAAGTAGTAGTAAAAAATAATAAATTCCTTTTCTCCGACCAAGTTTTTCTTGTATATAAGGAACTAAAAAAGCAAATATCCCCATACAAACAACTGGTATACTTGTTAAAAAACTTCCTTCGATTTCTGTAATTAGTAACTCTTTTTTCAAAACTGGAAGTAAAGGCGGTATGGAAGAAATACCGATTCTCAAACTAAAGGCAACAAAAAAGATTAACCCTAACTTTTTGCTTTGATTTCTATTCATCAATATGATTACTCCTGTTATTTTTTATAATAGCATTGACTACTTCCTCTTGATTTTGAATTAGTATTCCATGAAATATTTCTTCATGCACTTTAGTATTGTCTTGATAAGATTTTGGATCAATCGCTAACTGACTAAGCCAATTTTTTAGTATTGGTTGCAATTCTTCATACCAGCGAATATAAATCAAATTATGACTGGCATTAACAATTAGTTGGTGAAAGATTAAGTCTGCCTCAATATAGTCAGAAAATTTTCCCATTGCTAATAATCGATTTCTTTTAAATAAAGCTTGATTCAATGAAAACAATTCTTCTTCTGAACGATTTAAACATGCTAACTTGGCAGCCGCAATTTCAATAGTTTCCCTAGCTTCCATTAAATCTTTGACCCAATTCTTTGCATCATTTGTTTGCTTAACAAATGTTCCCGATCCCTGTTTCACTTCCAATACCTCAGCATATTGTAAAATTTTTACCGCTTCTCTGAGCGTCGAACGACCGACATTAAACTTTTCAGCAAGAACTTTTTCGGTTGGCAGTTTTGTTCCAATAATCATCTTTTGATCGTCAATATATTTTTTTAACGCTGTAATTGTCTCTTCAACGAGATTTCTATTTTTCATAACTAATTATTCCCCTTTCGATTCATCCGACCTTTACAAATTCATCATATCATTTATCAGATTAAAAGAAAAGAGCAAGAAAAAAGTCATTTGAACGATTTTTTTGCTCTTAAATCTATTATAAAAAATGATTCAATTTTATTAGAAAGTGTCTAAAAACGATAGTGGCGAATAGTTTCATCGCAATACAGTATAATTTTTGGGGATTAACGTTATTATCAGTTTTGCATTTTTTTCGGGATTAATAAACGTAAACCATTTAGTAAAACAACAAAGGTACTTCCTTCATGAGCAACCACACCTAATGCTATATCCATTTTCCCAAAAATATTTAAAGTAACAAGCAACAATACAATTCCCATTGCAAAAATAATATTTTGTCGTACAATACGATCCAATCGTTTAGAAGTAAAGTGTGCATAGGATAGTTTCGTTAGATTATTTTGCATTAATACAACATCTGCTACATCAATCGCAATATCTGTTCCTTCTCCCATTGCAACACCTATATTTGCGGCTACAAGAGCAGGAGCATCATTGACTCCATCTCCTACCATTGCTACAGTTCCAAATCGTTTTTCTTGTTCATTAACGATTGCCGATTTATTTTCTGGTAGTACATTCCCAATTACTTCATCAATTCCAAGCTGTTTAGCAACCGTTTGACCCGTTAATTCTGCATCACCAGTAATCATTGTGGTATGAACCTTTTGATTTTTAAAATATTCGATTACTTGTTTCGCTTGTTCATTAGGTAAATCCATCATAGCAATCAAACCAACAACAACATCGTTTTTGGCAAAATAGACGACCGTTTTACCTGCTTGACTATATTCTTTTGTTTTTGAAACGATTGCTTCAGAGAGATTTTGAAATAGTTCAGGTTTACCAATTCGGTAATCTACTGCATCTATCTTTGATAGCAAACCTTTTCCTATTTCATTTGTTACTTCTAATTCTAACGTTTGTTTGCTAGTAAATTTTTGTAAAATAGCATTCGCCAATGGATGATTCGCCGTTTTTTCCATTGCTACTAAAATATCAATTAATTCTTGTTCAGATTGATTGTTTTGTGGTTCAAAGAAAGAATCTGTAACAACTGGTTTTCCTTCAGTTAAAGTTCCAGTTTTGTCAAATGCAATTGCTCTTATTTCAGAAAGATTTGCTAAAAATGAACCACCTTTAAACAATACACCTTGTTTCGCCAAATTGGAGATAGCAGATAAGGTAGCTGGAACCGCACTAGCTGCAAGCGCACATGGAGAAGCTGAAATTAGGAAAACCATCCCACGATAGAAACTAGTTGCCCAACTCCAATTAAAAATTGTTGGTCCTAACAGTATAAATAATGGTACTAAAATCAATACAATCGTTACATAAATAGGCTCAAATTTTTGAATTTTAGTAGCTGTTTTTGATAGATCTGCTTGAGATTGATTGACTAATTGTAGAATTTTAGCAAAAACGGTATCTTTACTATCTTTTGTCACTTCCATCGTGAATACGCCATTGCCATTAATTGTACTACCAAATACTTCATCGCCAACCGTTTTTTCTCGTGGCATACTTTCGCCATTGATTGAAGATTCATCAATCGAAGTTACCCCTGATAAAATCACTCCATCTGTAGGTACTTGATCACCATTCAATACTTTAAGTTGATCACCAACTTTTAATGTATCCACGCTAACTGTTTTTAATTCACCATCTTTTTGAATTAGTCTAGCTTCTGTTGGATTCATTTTTAACAAATTAGTAATTTCACGTTTACTTTTTCCTTCAGCATATTCTTCTAAAAAATGAGCTGCAGCAAATATTAAAATCAATAAAGCTCCTTCTTCAAAGTTGCCAATAATTGCTGCGCCAATTGCTGCTAATGTCATCAAAATGTGAACATTGGGTGAAAATTTCTTTTTTGCAATTGTATTTTTGATTGTATCGCCAATTCCTTCACCAATAATATGATAGCCTGAAGTAACCATCGCCAATAGAAATAAAGCATCTTGAATCAAACTACTTTTTTCTAAAAATAGTGCAACAATAAACAAAGCTAGACCCAAGAAAAATAAATAAATAGGTGATTTACCATGACTATGGTTGTGAGAATGTCCATGTTCATGATTGTGATCATGACTATGATTATCATGCTGATGTTGACATCCTCCTCCATGTTCTGATATACCGTGATCATGCTTTTTTACATTTTCCATCTTCTTTTTCCTCCTTTGATTTTCTTAACTATAAAAACAATCATTCTATGTGTACATTATTTAATTGATTTTTTTATTTGAATATCCCGAACAAATGAGTATTCGTTCATATATCATAAACCAATTATATATGAACGAATACTCATTTGTCAATCGATATTGTATTTTTTTGAACAAAAAAAAACTTAGCGTAAAACTATTTGTCAGTTTTACGCTAAGTTTAGCTATTATAACCTGATTTTTAATCTTCAACTGTTAATTTTCTTCTCTATATTTTTTTACTTCTGATAATTGCTGTTTTAATTCTTTTCTTTTATCTAATAAAACATAGACTAAACCAATCAAAAATGGCAACACAAAGCTGGCAAATCGATAAAGTAATAAAGAAGAAACCGCATCTACCGTTCCTACTAAAGGATTAAACAAAAGTAAATAAACAAATTCAAAGGGTCCGATTCCTGCTGGTGTTGGAAAAATTCCCGATAAAATCACAGCAAAACTTGTAAATGATACCACTAACAAAAAATCGATAGTTGGATGATTTTCCAACAATACAAAATAAGGAATCGTATACCAAAATAAAAGTTTCAATACATTCCAACCAAAAATCCGTCCCATAGCGGAACGATCTTTTGTGATTGTTAACACTGTTTCTCGTAAAGAATAAATTTGGATATTACACTGATCTACCCAATCTCTTAATTTTTTCCGTTTAAAGTGCTTATTTGTCCATTTAATCAATAGTACCTGTAATTTTAAACTACTTGAAAGAACAAGCAAGGTCAAAATAATTAATGAGGTAACAATGATACCGACAATAATGAATGGAATCATCTTTGGTGCATACTCATAAAACAGTGAAAATTGAAACATCAATCCGATTAAGGAAAGAAAAATAACCGCTGTTTTATACATAATCATATGTAACGCAGTAATCCCCACGCCTTGAGACAAAGCCAACCCTTTCTTTTTATAAAAATAAATTTCTGATAATAAGGTCCCTGTTCCAAAAGAAATTACACGATAAAAGGCAACAAAGCATGAGGTGAAAAAGCCATCTTTGACCGTAAAATCGTCATCAAAATGACTAACAATGGCTTTAATCGATTGCCCCTCCACCACTTGGTAACAAATTCCTAAAAAGAGAACCAGTAAAACGACGGTCCAACTTGTTTTTAACAATTGAGCAAAAATTTCACCAAGAGAATGATCCATTACATAAATAATAATACCTAGAATAATGACCAATAAAATAATGTTTAGAAAAATTTTTGTTTTAGAGCTTTTTTTCATGTGTTCTCCTCGCTATTTCCCATGACAAAAATAAATAAGTACAACTGCCACAAAAGTACCTACTAAGTAACAAAAATAAAAACGAATTTTTTTAGTTTTATGATTGAATAATTGTTGCGAAATTAAGCCTCCAATTCCTCCACCTAAAACCCCCAGAACTATCAATGTTCGTTCTGGAATACGATTTTTTCGTCTTCGAGCTTGGCGTTTATCGTAATACATCAAGAAAACTTCTAGCGCATTGACAATTAATAAATAAATCAAAGATAACATCCATATTAATTGGCTCACAATTATTCCTCCATATTTTCAATGAATCAATACTACTCTTCTTTCTTTGGTGCAAAAATAATTAAGCCATTATTGATAACTTTCATGTTAATTGGTAAATTATCACTCGGATCTCCGTCTACTCGCGTTCCTATTTTTTTCTTTTGATTACTTGTAATTCTTATTTCATTTGCAGTAATATAATTCAATTCAGGAATTTCAGATATTTTACCTAAGATAATTTTTGGTAGATAAAAAATAATTTTATAAAAATGCAACTTAGGTAAGATTGAAAGATGGAATAAGCCGTCATCTGGAGTTGCAGATGAATCAAAATTTGTATAGCCACCAACAGAATTAGTCATATTTATCGTAACTAATTGTGTTTTCCCTTTCCATGTTTCTTTTTCTGTTTGAACTTCTATGTAGTACCTTTTCTTTTTAAATAGCAACTTGAAAAAATTTTTGACAAATATCATTTTGCCATATTTTTGTTTTTCTTTTTGAGTAATTCTTGCTGCGGTATCAGCTAATATTCCAATTGTTAATGTACTAACAATCACTTTATTATTAACTGTTCCATAATCGACTGCCTGAGTATCTCCTTTAAGAATCACATCTGCCGCCTTTTCAAATTCAAGCGGAATGCCCAATACTCTTGCTAAATTATTAACCGTTCCCCCAGGTAAAAGACCCACTCTAACCTTTGAAAGAATTTTTTTGAAATCATTCACATTATGATTGATTGTTCCGTCACCACCAATCATGATAACTGTATCCACCTGTTCTTTTTCTGCTTTTTTTACATTTTTCTGCCCATCAATATCAGGTCCAACTTGCTCTAAAAAAAATTTTGTGGTTTCAAAGCCATTATTTTTTGCATATTCAACAAATTTTTCAGCAATTTCCTTGCCGTTATTTTTTCCAGATGTTTCATTAAATAAAATCATCACTTTTTTCATTGTTATCCCCCACAATCTTCTTTATAGTAGAAAATTAATAAAATTTGAACCATCTAATTGTATAAGAAAAATACTCATTAAACAAGATTTCAATTAGATTGATAGAATGAACGAACCTGAGTAAAAACGAAAAATTCGTTTTTATCAGGTTCTGAATCAAAAAAATTACATGTTTACAGTTGTTTTACTAAAGGGAAAAACTATCACTATTGCAAACTGAGTATAGACATTCTATTCAAAAGTTCTTACTTTCAAACATGTACTTGACTTGTCTTTTCAATAGAAAATGACTTATTTTGCATTAAGTTCAGCGATTTTTACAATCACATCCGTTGCTTTTTCCATTGATTGAAGCGAAACGAACTCAAAGCGGCCATGCATATTTTCCCCACCAGCAAAAATATTCGGAGTTGGTATTCCTAAATAAGAAATCTTCGAACCATCTGTTCCACCACGAACTGCTTCAATGATTGGCTCTACATCAACTGCCACCATTGCTTCTTTGGCAAGTTCAATAATCGACAAATCTTTTTCAATGATTTCTCCCATATTATAATACTGATCAAATAAATTAATTTGGATTCTTGGTTGATCTAAGCGGTGATTCAACTCTGCTTGAATTTGCAAAATTTTTGCTTTTCTTGCTTCAAACAATTCACGATCATGGTCTCGAATGATATACGTCATTGTTGCTTCTTCTGGACTACCACTTAATTCGGCTAAATGGAAGAAGCCTTCTCTGCCTTCAGTTTTTTCTGGCACTTCATCTTTTGGCAACTTATTATGAAAATCAATCGCTAGTTGCAAAGCATTGACCATTGTATTTTTTGCCGTTCCAGGATGGACATTTTTTCCTTGGATTGTAATTTCAGCTTGTGCTGCATTAAACGTCTCAAATTGTAGTTCTCCTACTGGTCCACCATCCATTGTATAGGCAAAATCAACATTGAATTGAGCCACATCGAATTTATCTGCTCCAACACCGATTTCTTCATCAGGACCAAAAGCCACTCGAATTGTTCCATGCTCAATCAATGGATTTTTGATTAAAATTTCCATTGCAGTCATAATTTCTGCAATTCCAGATTTATCATCTGAGCCTAACAAAGTCGTTCCATCTGTTGTAATTAACGTTTGATTTTTATAGTTTTTCAGATTAGGAAAATCTTTGGTATTTAACGTATACTTGCCCTCTTTATCTAACTGAATCGTTGATTCTCCATCATAATGTTCGATAATTTGTGGGTTTACATTTTCAGCATTAAAATCAGCTGTATCCATATGAGCGATAAATCCAATTGAACGGACGTCTTTTTCAGTATTACTTGGTAAAGTGGCAATTACAAAACCATTTGTCTCATTATAAATAACATCACTCATCCCTAATTCTTCTAATTCCTTTTTTAGGGTTTGCGCAAACACTACTTGCGTATGAGTGGATGGGGTCGTTTCACTTTTTGCATTAGAACGAGTTTCTGTTTTTACATAACGTAAAAAACGAGGTAATAAATTTTCATACATGGGACATGCTCCTCTTCTTATCTAAATTGAAATGGATTTGTATCGATCTCTGAAGCGATAAACGTTACATCCCAATTATAATCTTTTTTCCACTGATTGAACAGTTTGACCAACTTTGGCTTACACAACTGTTCAATATAGTGACCTGGATCAATTACTGCTAATCCTTCAGATAGCATATCGTGACCAGTATGATAATAAACATCACCAGTAATATAAACATCTGCTTGCTGTCTCAAAGCATCAGGGAAAAACTTTTCTCCACTTCCACCGCAGATCGCAATTTTTTTGACTAACTGATTGTCATCGTTAGCAACCAATCTCAAACCATCTAAAGCAAATACTTTTTTCACTTCATTGACAAATTCTTTCAAAGGAACAGCTTCTTTTAAATAACCGATACGCCCTAATCCATATTCTTTTTCAAAATTTTCAATAACAAATAGATCATAGGCCGGCTCTTCATAAGGATGAACAGCTTTCATCGCATCAACGACTTGTTTTTGAAGGGTTTGTAGAAAAATAACTTCTATTTTTACTTCTTGTACCGCTTCTTCTTGATTTATTTGTCCAATTGCAGGGTTAGCTCCTTCAACAGGAGTAAATCTACCTGTTCCAACACTAGAAAAGCTGACATTTTGATAGTCTCCAATCGAACCTGCTCCAGCCTTTCCTAATGCTTCTCGCATAAGCGATGCATTATCAACAGGGGTAAAAACAATCATTTTTTTATAAGGAATACTGTGTGTTTTCGTTAAGAAGTTTGTATTTCCAATGGATAATTCTTCACAAAACCAATCATTCAAGCCATTTTCAATAATATCCATATTCGTATGAGCCGTGAAAACAGCAATATCGTTTTTTAGCAAATCAGTATACATCTTCGTTTGAATATCATCGATTGCTAAACGTTTGATAGGTCTAAAAATAGGTGGATGTTTGGCAATAATCAAATCAATTTCTTTCTCAATCGCTTCTTCAACCACCTCTGGACGAACATCTAAGGTAACTAAAACACGATTAATTTCTTTATTTAAGGTACCAATATGTAGTCCGACTGGGTCACCAACTTCAGCTAATGATTCAGGACAATAACGGTTAAATCGCTCAATAAATGTTTTGCCATTTATGCTCATTTTAGTTTAAAACCTCCTTAATCCATTCAATTTCAGCATTAATCTGTTGTTTTTTATCTGTATGAGCTTCCTTCGCTTGTTGTAATTTTTCTAAAATGGCTTGTCTTTGTTTTAATTCACTTTGCCATTTTTCTTCAAATATTGTCGATTTTTGTTGTAAAAGTTTTGGTCCAAAAAGAATTTCTGCTTCAGAATATTCTTCAACTTGAGGTAACTTTTCAGCCACAATGATTTCATAGCGTTTATTATTTTCTTCCATAATTTTCTCAGCTAAAATTGAATACTCATGATCAACCAACCACTGACGGACTAAGTGTTCACCTACATTAGGTTGTAAAATTAAACGCTCCGAACCATTTATTTTTTGTTTTTGCCAGCCAGCTTCAAGGATATTTCGGATTAACGCACCGCCCATCCCACAAATCGTCACAGCTGTAATCTGGTCTTCTTCAATAATCGCATCTAGGCCATCTGCTAAACGAACAATTATATAATCGACCAAGCCACTTTTCATCACTTGTTTTTTAGCTGATTCAAATGGACCTTTCACCACTTCACCTGCAACAGCAAAAGCGATTTTCTTTTGCAGCATCAAGGCTACTGGTAAATAGGCATGATCAGAACCGATATCAGCTAAACGGCTATTTTCTGGGACAAAATCCCCAACATATTCTAAACGTTTTGATAATTGCATTTCATTCATTTTATTGATTCCTCCAGCGCTTATTATACCATTGAAAAACGGGGATTTAAACATCGATGGTTGACCTTTAAAATCCCCTGATATTTCTGTTTATTTAATTAAACTTTTTTATTTAAAATTAAACATTCGAATGGCTTGATGGTTCTCGTCAATCAATTTAGACATATCAAGGATACAGCAGTAATATTCATTCATCAAACGAGATAAGGTTTCATTTCCCTCCACTTGATATTCCTGGAAATAATCCTCTTCAATAGTCAGATTATCAGTTTTTAGTTTCTTTTGGATCTCTAGTAATTTATTCTCGCAGTCAACTAACCAATGTTGAATTTCTTGATTCTCATTACCGATTGGCGTTTTAATATAAATTTGTTCTGCTTTTCCTAACATCAAATAGGAATTGTTCAACAACTCTGTAAACTGCAAATCATTTATTTCATGTTTATTTACATATTCGCTCAATTTCAAATAAAATAAACTACTTGTAATCTGGCTTTTAGCAAAACTAAAGTAGTCATCCTTACCAGCCATTTTTTCTCTAATCAAGCGCAGAAAAGTCAAATGAATATGAGCAAATCTAAAGAAGTTTCGATTGAATAAAAAATGTCTATTAAATGGAAATAGTAATTGACTGAAAAAGTAGACAATAATAATAGAAACTAAAATGAAACCGACTCTCAATTCTGTCGCAATGGTTATTGGCAGAGCTAATGTAGTAAGAACCAAACTAAAGATAGTTGAAATTGCTGTCTGAGTGATTGAACTTGGCTTTAATGTATAGACAAATATTCCAAGTATACTAGCTAAAATGACATGTTGAAGAGGAGTAGTTAACCATGGCAAACAAAGCAAACAAATGATACATCCAACAAAAGTTCCCAAAAAACGATTTTTTATTCTAAAATTGGTTTCTTCACTTAAAGGGTGAATCAACAGAAAAACGTTCATCGGTAACCAAACAGCTTTCGTTACATTGAACATAGAAACAATACAAAAACAGAGTGTTAGTAGAAAGCTAATTTTTACTGCAGTGAAAAATTCAAAATGTTCGAGTCCATCTTTAAGTGTTTTGAATTCACTAAGAAATGGGCGTTTCTTTTTAGGAAGCTTCCAAGAATAATTTCTTTCTGTTAATATCTTTAAAATATGGAGAGTATGCGACAAAATACTGATGACTAAATCATTTTCATAAGTGTCTTTTACTCTTTTTAAATAGGCTTCTCCTTGAATGATTCCTTTGTTCAAATCTTCCGAATGATTCAAGTTCAACGAACAAATCAAATCCAAATAAGCTGTTAGCTCTTCTATATAATGAGGGGTACTATTTTTTAATTTTTCAAATTCATCAGTTTGTTCACAGTAATAAATAATTCGTTGAATTAGCAAGCCATAATTATAGGCAATTCGCACTTCAAAATCCGCTCGTAACCCATCCTCATGATAAATATAAGATTGCTGATAAATCGTATACATATATTCCTTTAGCTTATTTAAATTTATTGTTTCCAACTCGACATCGGTCAATAATTCACTAATAAGCAAAAAGATTTTTTTCTCTATTTTATTATTTGAGTTGAATTGATTATAAATAATAATAGCTAAAATAAAGATAACTTCACCAAATAATGACGCAGAGATTTTTACAAAAATACTATGATTATCTAAAATCAATTGAGAAAAAATAAAATTCATTAAACTAACATAATACCCTAGTGGATTAAACTGAGAAGATTTCATATAAACTAAGTAAAAAATGACAGTCAAATTCAAAAAGAGAGTCAAAAAAATATTTATGGTTGCAAAATAGCCTAATACACTGATTAGTAATTGACAAAAGGAAAATTTTACCAGTAATGGGATCGAACTATTCTTCTGATAATTCAACTTAAACATAATCGTGAATACTGGAACAAGAATCACAAATTTAAAGCCAAAAAATTTGATCATCAGAAAAAACAACAATAAAAAGAAGGTAATCACTGGAGACTGCGAACGTAATTTCATAAAAAACGAAGGCGCAGTTACTTTATCTATTTCTTTCTTCATTTACTTCTCCAATCTATAAACTGCAAAACAGAATAATTATAGCATAAATTGCCACGTAACTCGTAACTAACATCTGTTTAATTTAATCAATTAAAGAAATCATAAGAAACAAACAAATTTGATTACTACTGAAACTAACTTCACTGTCCTATTCATTAGGTCAAAATAGACCTTCTAAAGAAAAATCTGACTAACTTTAGAAGGTCGAAAATTTTACCTGATTGTTTGATTAGCTAAGTATTTAATAACTAATCAATTAGACGTTCCCTTACTATTTCTTTTTTGACTTTCTTTGCGTAATTCTTTATACGCTTTTTTAGAACCTCGCTCCAAATCTCGTCGTTTTTTCCGAACTTTATATTCTTCAAACAAGGAGTCTAAATCATAATTATCTGGGTATAGTTCTTGCCCTGGTTGTTCTAATTTTAATTTCTTTTGATGCACCATAATCATTTCCTGATTAAGGTAAATTTTTACCATCTGTGTCCCAATCATCCGTTCGTAGACCAAACCAATTTTATTTTTTTCAGTCCAGAGAACTCGATCGCCTTTATGAAAAACGACATCTTTTTCTTTCGGCTCAACGGGCATCTTTTCTGTTTTAAATACTTTCTTTTGCGTTTCATACTCGCGGGAAATTAAATAGCTTTTAGCTTGTTTGATTACTTGTTGATTCAGGTCCATTTTTTCGGCAATCCAAAAAGCGTTACTATCACCCGTTTCTCCTAAAAGTAATTGATATTTAGGTGTCAATTTCTCTGAATCAAAAGCCATTGCAGCGGTCGTGAAATCTTCATGTTCTTGTGAATACCGTTTGATTTCACCGTAATGAGTGGTTGTTAAAAGAATACTTCCTTTTTGATAAAATGCCTCCATGATGGCAATGGCTAACGCTGCTCCTTCATTTGGTTCTGTTCCACTGCCGATTTCATCTAACAGAATCAGACTATTCGCTTTTGTTTGTCTATAAATTGTCGATATATTATTCATATGTCCAGAAAAAGTACTTAGTGAATTTTCAATACTTTGTTGATCCCCGATATCAACAAAAATTTGATCAAATAGTGCAATCGTTGTTCCTTGATCAGCTTTGATTTGTAACCCAATCATTGTTTGCAAGGTAATTAAAGCTAATGTTTTTAATACGACTGTTTTACCGCCAGCATTAGGGCCAGTGATGGTTAGACCTCTATATTCTTTTCCTATTTTTAAAGACAGCGGAACTGCTTGTTCTCCAAGTAACGGATGACAAACATTGATTAGTTCAACGATCCCTTCTCGGTTAATATTAGGTTCAATCCCTTTGATTTCTCTACTAAATTTAGCCTTAGCAAAAATCATGTCATATTCTGCTACTACTTCGATATTTTGCTGAATAACTTGCATTTTTTCGGCAATTGCTCCTGTTAATTCAGATAAAATTTGATAGACTTCTGTCGCTTCTTCCATTTTTAAAACCAACAACTTATCGTTCAATTTACCGATCCCTTTAGGTTCAATAAAAACAGTTGTTCCTTTCGTTGAGGCGTCTACGATCGTCCCAGATACTTGATTTTTAAAAGAAGCTTTGATAGGAACTGTAAATCGTTCATTTTTTTTAACGACCACTGCTTCTTGTATTTTGGCTTTATTTTGAGAATGTCTTAAAAACGTCTGCATTTTTTGATCGATTTCTTTTTCACAATTTGCTATCGCATTGCGGATTTTTCTAAGCTCTCGACTTGCATCGTTCTCTACTTGATTATTTCGAATTACTTGATAAATTCGTTCTTCTATTTCTGTAAAAATAGTCAAACTTTCACTATATTGAGCTAATAAAGGAGCCAAAAATTGATTTTTTTGCATAAATTGTTGAATCATCCGACTACTTCTTAAAAAATCGGCGTAATTAATCAATTCTTTCGGCTCTAATACAAATCCTTTTTCTACTTGATTGGTTAAATGATCCAGCCCACTCAATCCCATAAATGGAACATGTAGATTAGCCATTAAAATAGCTTTTCCTTCTGCTGTTTCTTGTAACCTTTTTTTAACTACATCAATTTTTGCGCTAGGTTGCAGTGCTTGAACACGTTTTTTCCCATATTCACTAATAATGTAGCTACTTAATTTATCTTTAATTACATTAAATTGTGTTTTTTCAAATGTTTCGTTATTCATAGTTATCTCCAATCTTTTTTGAGATACCTATCTATTTTTAATTAGCAAAAAGGTATGAACAGACCTTTTTTATTACTAAAGCGAAAAAAAAACACGACAGGAAGCCCCTATCGTGTGGATTCATTCACTAAACTTGTAAAGTAAAAAGAAGATTACTCCTAATAAAATTAATTAGAGCTTACTTTTTCTGTTCGTTTATGAGTATTGGATAGGTATCAAACATATGCACACTAAATAAACTATCTAAAATAGACGACTGTTTATTTACTGATTCAATTACTTATGTTTAAACCGATACACTCACAAAAACACCTCAAAATTTTCTTTCGCTAATTTATACTCGTTTAAAGTATACGAATAAATCAAAGATTGGTCAAGTTTTTTTTAAACTGAAATTTAAACTGAAGAAAAAAACTAGACTCACCGTTTACTTTGGCAAGTCTAGTTTTTATTGACTATTTAAGCTTCTTCAGCATATAATTGTCCAGTTTTTTCATCGACTGGATCTAATTTATTAAAGATTCCTTTTGTTCTAAAAATATACGTTAACACTAATGGGACAACTACAGCGATTATCATTGCACCAAGGAAGGCTAAGTAATATTCTGGTACAATTGATAAAATACCTGGAAGACCACCAACACCAATACTTGTTGCTTTAACTTTAAGCAAAGTAGCAAATAGCCCTGCACAAGCCGAACCAATCATTCCTGCTACAAAAGGATATACATATTTTAAATTAATCCCAAACATTGCCGGTTCAGTAACACCAAGATAACAAGAAATCATGGCTGGAATTGACACTTGCTCTTCCTTTTTATTCCCTTTGTGCATAAAGATTACTGCAAGTACTGCAGATCCTTGAGCAATATTTGATAAAGCAATCATTGGCCAAAGATTTGTCGATTGAAAATCAGCAATCAATTGTAAATCAATCGCATTCGTCATATGATGCAGCCCTGTAATAACCAGTGGTGCATATAAGAACCCAAACACAGCCCCAAATAACCAATTTAATGAAGATGTTAATCCAGCATTTACAATATCAGAAATCCAACTTCCGATTGTCCAACCAACAGGACCTAAGATAACATGTGCTGCTAAAACAGTTGGTACTAAAGCAAACAATGGAACAAAAATCATTGATACAGCTTGCGGAATAATCTTTCTAAAGAATATTTCCAAATAAGCTAGTAAGAAACCTGCAAGCATTGCTGGAATCACTTGCGCTTGGTAACCAATCATATTAACTTGAGCGAAGCCAAAATCCCAAAACGGAATATCGCCTGCTGCGGTAGTTGCTACAGAATATGCATTTAATAATTGCGGTGAAACTAATGTAATACCTAAAACAATACCCAAAATTTGTGTCGTTCCCATTTTCTTCGTGATACTCCAAGTAATCCCTACTGGTAAGAATTGGAATATCGCTTCACCAATCAACCATAAAAATGAATTAACACCACTCCAAAATTGAGAAACATCAACAATCTTTTGCCCATCTAAAAAGCCGAAGGGAATTCCTTCTAACACATTACGAAAACCTAGAATCAATCCACCAATAACCAAAGCGGGAATCAAAGGAGTGAAAATTTCTGCCAATACCGAGATTGCGCGTTGAACAAAATTTAAATTTTGTTTTGCAGCCGCTTTCCCTTCCTCTTTAGAAACCCCTTCTAACCCAGATATTTCAGAAAAATCATTATAAAATTGTGGTACTTCGTTCCCAATAATAACTTGAAATTGCCCCGCATTTGTAAATGTTCCTTTAACAGACGGTATTTCTTCAATTGCAGCTTTGTCCGCCTTATCTGTGTCATTTAAAACAAACCTCATTCTCGTTGCACAATGCGAAACGGCAGCAACATTTTCTTTGCCACCAACATTTTCTAAAAGTTTCTGTGCATCTTCTTTAAACTTACCCATTCGTTTTGCTCCTCTCAATTTTTTAGACAACTTGTATATACAATTTCCCTGTATTTGTATAATACTTTATTATTGATTTTTTTACAAGCGTTTTCTTTTCGTTATTCAAAAAAAATAAAATTGTATTCCTACAAATTTAGATTTATACTTTTAAATATAAATAAACTAAACTTTATAGTTAAAGGAAATGATAAAAATGACTAATAAAAAATTAGATATTATCAACAAAACAGCGGCTATTTCAGTCGAGAAAGATAATGGAACATTTGTTGATTATTTTCTTTTTGAAGAATTTGAAGTGCACTATAACAAGATTCCTGAAAACTGTGTACAAGATTGGCATTCACATCATGCAATAGAAGAAATCATTGTTGTTGATCAGGGAAGTTTAGTTGTGGAGTGGATTGAAAATAAAACGATTTATACTAAAACCGTAGAAGAAAAAGAAATCATTCGAATGAAGAATAGTATTCACCGTTTATCAAATCCGTCAAACACTATTGCTGAATGTACAATTTTTAGATTTGTTCCTCACCATCAAGACTATTCGCAACTAATCAAGCAAGATAAGAAAGAGTATTCACTCAGTGAGATTCAATCTATTCTTGAAAATGAATAAAAAATCCTATCTTCAAACGAAGATAGGAAAAAAGGAGTTTTACTCAAAAGAGTAAAATGAAAAAATAAAAAGGGTTGTTGTTGGTATAACTGTATACTACGTTCTTACTTAAAAGAATGCAAATGAAACGCTCTAAATTAAGTTTGGGCCAGAATCATAGCAAGCCTAACTCCTTCGCTTTCTCTACAACCAAAACTCTAGAATTTACTTCTAACTTTCGATAAATATTTAAAATATGTGTTTTCACTGTTGCTAATGAAATAAACAACTTTTTAGCAATTTCTTTGTTTGTGTAGCCCGCTGAAATTTCCAAAAGAACTTCTAATTCTCTGTCAGTTAAAATAATCGTTGGCTTATTTTTAGAAAGTTGCAGAATTTCTTTATGAAAAGCATGTTCAGTCAAGCCTAAATCTTCAATAATCGTGGAACCAAAGCGTTCATTTAACTGATTTATCTCTTCTTTATACAGAAAAAATGGTGCTAGAATTCGATTTTCACACGCATAGTAAATGCATTCATTATATAAATTTTTAACTAACAAATCTTCAAAGTCTGTAGAACTCAACTTAATCTTAATTTTCAATAGACAAGCTTCAACAATTTTAAGAAAATTCTTACTCGCTCGATTCTTTGCAAGAAGTTGATCAATTTGATTCGTCGCAGCTTGTACCTCCCCTTTTTCTAATAAAATCATACAATAAAGCAATTGACTCTCTTGTAAAGAGACGGTTTCACTTGATAAGTATTCTTGTATAAATTGATCTTTGAAGCGATCACTGAGTTGGTTTTCTTTTAAAGAATATTTGAACAAACCGCCACGAGTTAAAAGGCTAGCATACTCATTAGAAAAACTTTGACCAATTGTCTGCATAACTTCAAAGGCTTCTTGTGGTTGCTGATTTAAGTATAAATACTCAGCATAATTATAGTTATATGCATCATTCATCTCATTTTGAATTTTGATATCAATCTTTTTCAGCGCATGCTCAGCTTCAACCAAATCTAGACGCTTTAAGTAAATACCAATAATAGTAATATTAAAACTTATTTCAAGATTTTTTTTGACTTCTTCTGAAAAGGCGATTCCAGTTTTCTTCTTATTGATAATTTCTAGCTGGGAAAGAGCTAAATTTAACTCCCCTAATTCTTCATAGATTTGTCCCAAAAGCGTTTGACTGAAATACGTTAGAAAAGGATGTTGCTTTGACTGATTCAACTCTAAACAGAGTAAGGTAAAATCAAGAGCTTCTCTAAACTGGTTCTGATAAAAAAGAATCACAGCATTTTTCAATAAAAGAAAGCCTTTTGAAACACTATTCAAATTCAATGATTCAATCGCTGAAAGACTGATAACTTCCTTATTAGCAGCAATTGGTGGGGTTCCTAATAGCATATTTAACCCATCTGCCACTTGTATTTCATCAATATTAGAATATTTTTTCGCTAATTGGTCTAAAAGCAACTGACAATATTCAAAATCCAAAATGGAATAATGGTAAAAAAATTTTTGATAAGCAAAATCAATATTTTCGATAGCATTTTTCATTGGAACTTTCCCAAAATAATACATTGTCCGTGTCATTATTTTTTCATTCAATAAAAAAGTCATTAATGTTTCGTATTCTTCAATTTCAAGTAATAATTGAAAGCCTTCATCAATTTCTGTTTGCTGGATAAAAGAGACGGCTCCTTTAAAAATAATTGTTGTTTGCTCCTCTTTAGGTAATTGCTTAAATTTTGTTTTTAAGAAATCTTTGAAGATTGGGTGGTATTGATAGCTTTGACTTTCTTGATCAATACAAGAAATCAGTAAATTTTTACCAATCAATTGGGTCATCATGGCTTTGAAATCCTCAGTTTCAACTTCCGATATGGCTCGCGCAGTTTCTTGATTAATGTACGTAAAGCAACTCGTTTTAGTTAGAAATAGTTGTTCCTCTAAAGATAAATAAACAAATATTTCATTGGATAAATATTGAAAAAGTAGTGTATCATTCGTTGATAAATGAGATGACTGCTCACCATTTTTAGGATAGCCACAAAGCAATAACTTCAGCCCGCCAACCCAACCATTAGCAGCAACAATCAATTTTTCTCGCTCACTTGGAACTAAATGAGCAGTTTCAGGAAACTGTTGAATCAACTTACCTGCTTCATCCTTTGATAAAAATAAATCTGTTTCCTTAATAGAATGTAACTGATCATCCAGCACTAACTTGCCAAGGTACAGAGGAATCTCATATCGAGTAAGTAGTAAAAAATGAACCGTTGACGGAGTTTGCTCCATCAATTCTTCGATTGTTTTTAAGACAAAAGAATCTGTAATAAAATGAAAATCATCCAATACAATGACTATCTCCGAACCAATAGACAGAGAATTAATCACATAGGCCAACAGATTTCCAATAGTCTGTTCATTAATTCCTGCTTGAAAAAAAGATATGCTTTCGTCATCAAAAAAACACTGTAAACTGTCAATGATATAGCTCCAAAAAACAAAAAGTTGGTTACAATCTTGATACAGACTAATCCACTGAATATGAGTATTTTTAGGTATTGTTGTCAAAAAATTATTTACTGCTGTCGTTTTCCCTTTGCCCGCGCCCGCTTCAACTATTGTTACTTTTTTTGAGAGCCCTATTTTTAGTAAATCAGTAATTTTCTTTCGCTCAATCAAATTTTTTTGTAGCTCTGGTCGTTTAATTCTTGTATTGATTACTTTATGCACACCAACGACTCCCCTTACATTAAAGCTAATGCTCGCATTTTTTATTCATTATCTATTTTAACTTTTATATTGGAAATTAGAAATAGCAAAAAAGTAATGAAACAAAGATAAAAAAGCGGTGAAGCGATTGTCTGATAAAAATCTGTACCATTTTCTACTGCTGTAACAAGTGATAAGTATTTTTTTTGCGGCAACCACTGAATGAACGTATCAATCCAGCGATTTTTATTTTCAACTGTAAAAAAGCTTCCTGCTAACAAAGTTGTTAATATGACAACCATTGAACCAAACATATTCGCCTGATCACCACTAGAAATCATTGATGCGTTAAAAAGTGAAAAACTAGTTGCGAATAAACAAATTAATGCCAACAATAAACTATAAATAAGAATTGAAAATCCAACGTTAAAGCCCAAAATTTTCGCCACTATAATTATTGATAAACTAGAAAAATAAAGCATCATAAAATTAACTAAACAGTAACTCACAAGCAGTTTTATTCTTGAAGTAGGTGCAGAAATAATTCTGCTCAAAATCTTTTTTTCTTTATCTTCATTAAACAAAATCATATTCGTAACAGAAGTTAGCAATAAAAAAAGTAACATAAAACCAATTATTTTACTGCCAACCCCTTCACTATTTTTTTGTATCCCAACTGATTCTACTTGTTCTCCATTCATCATTCTTTTAAGTTGTTGATTAAACGTCTCTTCTTTTAGCGATGTTACCTCAAGTGTTGTTCCTTTTTTACTCACAACTGCCTCATAATCGCCTTTAATCAATTGAACGATAGAAGGTTGGTTCGTTAATGTAATAAATTCCACCTGATCTGATTGAGGAAATTCATTTGCTGAAATATTTACAAGACCGATACGCATCGGCTGACTTTCTTGATTACTAGTATAAATAGCAAAACCAATTGAACAAAGAATCATTAAGAACATAATAATCATTCGTTCTTTCACAGCCCATAGCCGTTTGAAATGGTTTATCATTAAATCAATCATATAAAATTTTCCTCCTTAAAACAGCTACTCGCTAATATAATCATCAGAATCGATAGCCCAATCATTAAGAGAAATTCAGATAAAAAAGCTGAATGATCCTGATCAAAAATGATTACCCAAAGATTATCTAAAATTTTCGTTGTGGGTAATAGATTACCAATTTTTACAAATACTTTTCCAAAATTTTGAATTGGGAAGAAAAAACCGGAAAATAAAGCAAACAAGGCTGTTACAAGACTTAAAATTTGATTGGCAATTTCTTCACTTTTAAAAAGGCAACACATCAAAACGCCTAAACTGCTGAAAAAAAGATTCATGGCTAAAAATAAAAACCAAACATAAATCATATTTTCACCACCATAATTGACATCAAATAAAAAATGCAACAGACTGGCCGTTAACGTATAAAAAAAAGTGGTAAAAATAAACGTAGCTAATACTTTTGAGGTTGGAACAAACCATTTTTTGATTGGAGCATACATTATTCTTAAATTTGCTTTTTTTATTTTCTCTTCTAAGAAACTATTTGCTGCAAAAGTAGCAGTATTTAATATACCGAAAAACAACATTGAAATCCCATAGTAATCGTAACTAGAAATCATCGATCCATACATGCCTTCACTTAAGAAACCTAAAATACTAGCTAAACAAAAAGGTAACGCAATACTCATAAAAATCCACATAGGATTTAAAAATAAATTTAATGAATCTCGTTGGACAATTCGCATAAATTGATACATGTTATTCCTCCTAATCCCTTAATGAACGACCAGTTAAATCCAAAAAAACAGTCTCTAAATTGTCTGCTTGAACAGATAAGTTCGTGATTTTTAGTTTTTGTTTAGTCAAGATACTAATCAATTTATCTAAGTTTTCAATCCCTTTGATTGTTGTAATTCGTAACTGATTATTTTTACATTCAGTAGTGATGACTCCTTCGATTTGATAAAGCGCCTCTTGATTTAACAGAGTACTTTCAAATAAATCGATAACGATACACCGTTCTTTTTGTTGCTCTTTTAGTTGCTCTTTCGTTCCCTCCGCAATGATAGTTCCATGATCCATAATGATGATTCTTGTCGATATTTCTTCGACTTCTTCCATATAATGAGTGGTATATAAAATAGTCATTCCTTGCGTATTCATTTTTTTGATTGCACTTAGTATATGGTTTCTTGATTGAGGATCAATTCCTACAGTTGGTTCGTCCATGATCAACAATTCAGGCTCATGAGCAATTGCACATGCAATGTTTAAACGACGTTTCATTCCTCCCGAAAATGTGGCTACTTTTTCATTTCTATGCTTACTCAAAGCAACTTTTTCCAAAGCTGAAGCAATGCCTTGACGTAACTTTTCTCCTTTTAAGCCGTATAGAGAAGCAAAAAAACGTACATTATCCTCTGCTGTCAATTCTTCGTACAAAGCAATTTCTTGTGGAACAATACCTAACTTACTCTTAAATAATCGTAAGTTTTTAATTGGTTGGTTTTTATATAATATTTCACCTTGATCATAGCCCAAAATTCCGCATAAAATTGTTATTGTGGTACTTTTACCTGCCCCATTCGGTCCTAAAAAACATAAAATCTCACCTTGATTGATTGAAAAATTAATTCCATGAACAACCGTTTTTTCTTTATAACTTTTAACTAAATCTTTTACTTCAATTAATGTTGTCATTATTCATCGCTCCTTTATATATTCATTTTACTTATTAGGATAAAAAAATAAATCAACCAGATGGTTGATTTATTTCAGTAAATTCATCCTATTATTCTAGTTATGTTCCGAATACATATTGGTTATTGGTAGTTTTTTTCGACTGTATAATAATTAACTTTGCAACTATTACAATTAATAAACGAATAAAAAGACTTAGCTAGTTCACCTGCATTGCTAGAATTAGTTTCAAATTTTTTCCCTGCTTCCATTGAATCAAAAGTTATAAAATATTCCCAAGTATCGCCGTCAACTAATTGCTGCCAAGAAATATATCCTTCTTGCTTAGAAATATACTCATTATTTAATTTTTCTGCTGCAAGTAAAAAATCCGGTATAGAGGCGTCTTTTTTTAGCTTGAATGAACAATAAAAAACTGTCTTAGACATATAAACCAACCCTTTCTTAACTATTTTTCACTTATTCAATTATTTAAAAGTTATACATAGTAAAATTTCATTACTTTATCACTCACTATTATTAATCACAAAAAAACCTAGAATAAAACTATTTTTAGTTTTATTCTAGGTTTTATATTTGATTTAATCTAGCCTAAAATGCCTAAAGCACTTAATGCGATTGATAAGAATAATAAGAACCAGATTACACGTGTTGAATTTAATTTCTTTTGACCTAGCATCCAGTAAGTTAGAAGAACTAGTAAGACTGGTACTAGAGCTGGTAAAATTTGATCCAAAGTATCTTGAATTACTAATTCCACACCATTCTTTTTATAAACAAATGGAACCGTTGCTTTTACAACCGATGGAATCAATGCACCAATAACGGTTACCCCTAAAACAGTAGCTGCATTGGTGAAAGCAGAAAGTTTATCTTTTAAAGTCGTTACTAATTTTACCCCTTGTTTATAACCTAGTGGTAGCAATGCTGCTCGACCAAATAATAACGCGATATTAGCAAAAATCCAAATCACACAACCGACAACTGAACCATTTTGAGCTAATGTTCCAGCAATCGAACCAAAAATCGTTCCCCAGATAACGTGGAATAGAGAATCCCCAACTCCAGCTAAAGAACCCATCAAGGCTGTTTTCAAAGCTACGATTGTATCTTTAGCTTTATAGCCATCTTTTTCTTCAATCGCAATATCAATCCCCATAATCAAATTCCCAAAAATTGCATTTGTGTTAAAGAATTGATTATGTGTACGCATCATATCTTGAAAAACTTCATCATCATCTCCATAAAACTTTTTCAAGGCTGGTAAAATACCATATAGATAACCTGAGCTCATCATTCTTTCATAGTTCCAGTTTAACTGGCTTCCTAAGATATAACGCCAACTCATACGATTTAATTCTTCTTTAGTAATTGCTTTGCTTTTACTCATCTTCACCATATCCCCCTTCAAATGTTGATGTAGTTACTGCTGATTGATTGTTTGCTACTGCAGTGGCTTTATCGCTATCTTTTTTAAATACTAAGATTGCTGCTACCACACCAACGATTGAAATACCCATCATTGGCACATTTAAATACGCAGCAAGGAAGAATCCTAATAATAAATAAGGAATAAATTGTTTTGTTGGTAAATATCTTAATAAAATGGCAATCCCGACAACTGGTAAAACGCCACCTGCTGTTTTCAAACCTGTCATTAACCATTCTGGCATATTCTCAGTAATTGTTGTTACTGCAACATCTCCTAGTAATAACATTAAAAGAATTGGAACGGCACGAGAAAGTCCCCATAAGAATGATCCTGATAAAACAAGTTTTGGAATTCGTTTTACTTGCATTTTATCGATGGCTTTATCAATTAAATGAAGTAAGTAAACATTACAAAAACGAGCTGCAACGTCTAATTGAAGCATCAATAGTGATACTGGTACGGCAAGTCCAATTCCATATTCTGGACCTTTACCAGAAATAACCGCAAACGCAGTTCCTAGCACTGCCCCTGTAAAGTAATCGGGAACCGAAGCACCCCCAAAAGCTGCAATTCCTAAACGCATTAATTGTAATGTTCCACCGACCATTAAACCAGTTGTTAAATCGCCCATGATCAAACCTGAAATCATCCCAGCAATCGCTGGTTGAGTAAGTGTGTTAGAAATAAGTGAATCATTGATTGCTATAAAGGCATACAAAGTAATTAGAATAATTTGTATCGCTGATAAGTGCATGTTTTTTTCCTCCTAATATAATTTGTTTAATTTCTTAATTTTGACAAAAAATCAACTACTGGATCATTTGGTACTAGTTGAGCAGTAATAGTAATTCCTTTATCGGCAATTGCTTCAAAGATTTGTTCCTCTTCTGGTAAGACTTGAATACTTTTCGTCACTTCACGAGCGCCTTCTTTATAACTCATGTTTCCAACGTTCAAGTTTGGTAAAACCCCGCCTGCTTCTAAAAAGCGTAAAACATCTTTAGGATTTTTGAAGAGTAAAAAGATGCGTTGGTTTCCGTATTTCCCTGCATTAATATTTTCAGCTGCTTTTTCAACAGGTAAAACAGATAAACGCATACTTGCTGGAGCCGCCATGCGAAGAGACGATTTTTGTAATGGATCATTTGCTGCTTCGTCATTAATCACTATAATTCGTTGCGTATCCAAACTTGTAGACCAAATACCTGCTACTTGTCCATGAATCAAACGTTCATCAATACGTACGTTGACGATATTTGCCTGTCCAGCAAACTCCTGATATTGATTTAAACTTTCTGATGATTGATCTTCCTTCACTATTTCTTCCGCTTGATTCATCGCTTTTTTCACATCAACAATACCTGCACTTGTCAATTTCAACAATTCATTTGTCGTTGCATTAGAATTGAGAGCGGATTCAATCACAAGCGGTAAAGACATCCCAGCCATGATATCAATCTCTTCATTTTCTAAATAATTTTTAACTGCAACATTGCATGGTGTTCCTCCAAGCAAGTCTGAAATAATCAACGTTCGTCCTTTAAGGGCTTTCATTGTTTCAACTAAGTCATTCTCAAATTGAATATTATCGCCATCTTCTTTTAACGAAACCGCATAGACATGCTCTTGCTTTCCAATAATCATTTCGAGACTAGATTTTACACCATCTGCCATTTTTCCATGACTGATTAATACAATATTTTTCAATTCGTTCCCTCCTATACAACTAAATAAAATGAGTACCAAAACTTAACATGTTATGTTCTACATGCTTACTATATCACAGACTAACTTGATTGTAAACCTAACATGTTAATATATTTAAAATAAAGTTTGTCATTTTATTTATCTTAAGTAAATCAAAACATTGTAATGCTTGACTTGACATGTTATGCTTAATTGTAATTATACCTAAGAAAGGAGTATATATTCCAAGATGATTCCAAAATATGAACAAATCAAACAAGATCTTTTAAGCCAAATCAAGCAGCATCACTTTGTTCCAGGTGATAAATTTTATTCTGAGTCAGATATAAAAAAGAAATATGATGTTAGTTCTATCACTGCAGTTAAAGCGCTTAATCAATTAACTAACGCCGGCTATCTCTATCGAATTCAAGGAAAAGGAACGTTTGTATCAAAATCAAAAGTCGCTCAAAATGTAAAATTCTCCGATATCGAGAATCATCCTATGAATACTGAAAATGTAGCAGTTATTTCAGTAACCGAAGAAAATGATGCTGATATTTTAAAAGAGTTAGGTCTGTTAAAAACTGATTCCTACTATAAAATCGTTCGTGTTCGTTATGTGGATGATACACCTTTCCTTGTTCATATGACTCATTTACCGAAAAAAATGATGAAAGAACCGATTTCTAAAGACTGGAATCTTTATGATAGTATTTATGATCGAATTAGAATTGACTTTGGCATCGACCTTTACACGCTATCTTCGTTAGAAACAAATGAAATTATTTTCCCTGACGATGCAGAACTATTGAATTTATTACATTTAAGCTTCCGAGAGCCTGCTGTTAAACAAATTAAGTATTCTTATTTACCTGATAAAAGTGTAGCAGAGTATATTATCAGCTATAAGCATTGGAAATTTTTCAAAACTAAAATAGAGGTAGAAGCCGAATAAGCTTCTACCTCTATTTTATTGATAGATGGGTCGATCAGAAAATTGAATTTCTTTGATTTCTACACCTTCAGTTTCAAAAATGACGATTTCATTATCTCCCATTTTCAAAAATTCTTTGGGACAATATAGATATAAAATCGGTCCTCTATTCCAATAACGTCCTAAATTAACACCATTGACACACACGATTCCTTTACCAAAATTAGAACAATCAATAAACGTATCGCCTACTTCATCTAATTGAATCGTTGTTTGGTAAAATGAAGGTTGTTCGGTATTTTTTCCAGCCTTGTAATCAATTGCGTTAAGTTGCTTTTGATCCAAGACAAGCGGATATTGTTCATACCCTTGATGAAAATGAATATCATGAATCACGCCACCACGAATCCCTTTAGATTGTGTTGGATTATTAAATTTAAACCCATAATTGACACGACCCAAATTCTCAACTAATACATCGATTTCTGTTGTTGCTTGCTTTTCATGCCCGATAAAATCGATTTCGTCACCAACAGTTTCTTGGTATTGAGTTGTTTGATGTTTACCATCAACAAATACCTGAACTCGATCACTCGCTTCAATTACTTTCAGCTTACTCTCATGAAAATAATTTTTGAATACCATCGAATATAGTGCGTACCCATAGCCAGTCCCCATCTCTTCCATTGTCAATGGATAAGTTGATTTAATAACTTCAGTCAGGCGTTCTTTGGTTTTCATTAAAGACACACTTTGATCAATCGAAAATGTCCCCAACGATATGGGCTCTTTCGTTCGCGGCTCTGCTTGCCACACATCCGGACAGCTCTCTTTAATTGCCTTTTGAACCGCAAAATATTTTTCAGTAGGTTGCCCCCACTCCGTAAGTAAAGCATCATAATCATACGAAGTTACTTGAGGTAAATCAGCATTTTGACGTGCTGAGCAGCCATTATAAAATCCAAAATTCGTGCCGCCATGAAACATATATAAATTTAATGAACCGACAGACAGCATTTCCTTAACTTCACGAGCTAAATCTTCAGCCTCTCGCTTTATGATTGGCTCGCCCCAACGATTGAACCAACCGTCCCAATATTCCATACACATGATTGGCCACTTTTTCCCATGACGTTCCATAAAATCAGCTAAAACTTTACTATTTTCTAACGACCGGCTTCCAAAATTTCCTGCAACAAAAACATCGTCCTCAATCAATGAACCCGCATCCAAGACTTCCTCCCATGAACCATCTGAAGTAAACAACGGAACATCAATCCCACCATCTATCATCAATTGTTTCGTTTGTCTTAAATACTCTTTTTCCATTCCATAAGAACCATATTCATTTTCAACTTGCATCATAATAACAGGTCCACCATGTGTTACTTGTAGTGGGACTAATTTTGGTAAAAGCACATCAAAATAATTTTTAACTTTATTCATAAATGCTGGGTCAGTTGAACGAAAACGCATTTGTTTATCTTTTAAAAGCCATGCAGGTAATCCGCCAAACTCCCATTCAGCACAAATATAGACAGAAGGACGTAAAATTACAAGTAAATCTAGACTTTGAGCTATTTTTACAAATTTTTCGATATTTTTGATTCCTTCAAAATCAAACGTCCCCTCTTGAGGTTCGTGAATATTCCATGGAATATAAGTTTCAACCGTATTGGCTCCAAGCGCCTTTAGATTATAAAGACTGTCTTCCCATTGATTTTCAGTTATACGAAAATAATGAATCGCCCCGCTAATTATTTTTATGGACTTCCCATTTAATAAAAAGTCCTCTTTAATTTCAAACGTTTGCATTTTCTCTCTCCTTACCAATATCTATTCCATTCAGGATTAGCAAGACGCATTAGGGCTTCTAGGTAGAAATAATCGCCCCATAAATTGGCTTCATCTACTCCTTTACCTTCTGCAAAAGCATAAACACCATGATCTAGTAACCCTTCTTTTTCTGCTGAACCTTTTGTTGTATAATATTCTCCTAGTTGATAAACCATTCCTTTAGCCAGCGTTTTTGCTTCTGGATAGACATTCATTTCACTAGCTTCTAACAAACCACAAGCAGCAATTGCTAATGATGAACTATCTTTAGCAGAAGGGTTTTCATCATTAAAATCAAAATCCCAATAAGGAACCAAATCTTGCGGTAAATGTTCAATAAAAACATCGACAATTTGTTGATAATTACTTGGAAACGGTTGCTCTTTTAGGTAGCTTTCATCCAATGGAATTCCTAAAATCGCCCAACTTTGTCCTCTAGCCCAAATCGATTGGTCACTATTCCCTTGATGCGTAGCACCATAGCTTTTCTTTCCTGTTTCTGGATCAAAATAATACGTATGATAAGTCGTTGCGTTAGGACGAATCACTGTACTCATTAATGTTTGAAAATGCTTACGAGCAATCTCAGCATACTTTTGATTGCCAGAAAGTTCTGTCGCACTAAATAAAAGCGGTAAATTAATCAGAGAATCTATGATTAATCGGTATTCTTTAGGATCTCCATACATACCCCAAGCTTGAATAAATTCTCCCTTCGTTTGGTAACGCTTTGCTAAAACATTAGCTGCTTCAATTAGTTGGTTTTCAGCTAATTTATCTCCTGTTATTTTATAAACTGCTCCTGCAGATAAACTATATAAAAAACCAATATCGTGATGATCTAAAACAAAGTGATCATCTAATCGTTTTTGAAAACTATCAATATTTCTTTTTGCTTGATCTAAAAATTTTCTTTTACCTGTTGCTTCGTAAGCTAGACATAACATACCTGTCCAAAAACCATTCGTCCAATCATCGTTGCCTTTAATTCGGTAACGGCCATCTGTTGCACAAGCTGAAGGAAAATCATCCCCAAATCGCTCCATATTTTTCTCAATTTTTTTTATGCACCATGTTAATTGATTATCGAGCCATTCTTGTGAGAGCTTATTCCCAGCTGTGATTAGTCTTTGTTTGTTTTTTTCGAGATTCATTTTATCCCCTCTTAACTTGTTAATATATTAACTTATCAAAAGTATACCTTATAAATCATAAAAAACCAACTGGTTCCGCTTAATTTCTTTTTATTTTACTAAGTATTTTCTCGTAAGTAGGCTGAAATTGAAAACTACTACGTCTAGTGTTTTACTTTTTTGGGTGAGGAAGTCAGTTTGATGAACAATAATCGTTGAATAACACATTCATTTTCGTACGTGAAATAGCAAAAAAACTAAACATCATGCACATTTTTTTCTAGCTGCATAATGTTTAGTTTTTTTCTTCTCTGATACCTTATTTTTTAACTATACCTCCTACTAGTGAAATAAAGCGATATTTACCAGGAGCTATTTTTTGACTTAAACTTGGATAAATGCTACGTGGAAAATAAAGCGATGTGTTGGGTTCTGGGAAAACAACTTCCCCTCTCTTTTCAAATCCTTCAATAGGAATAATCACAGACGCTCGTTCTCCCTGTTCAATTTTAATACCACTTCCATAATCACTACTAGATGCTTTTTTGGTAATTAGTGGAATACTAAAGCCTCCTTCTTTTAGAAATAACTCAGTAGTCGTTTCAATTGTATGAACTCGGACATGCCACTGATCAAATGGATAAATTTCAGTATTTATTTTCACCGAATTAAACGGAGACCAACAATACGAAACATGATTTTCTGCTAATTGTTCGTTTTCAGTCGCTTCTTTACTTCGATAGTAGGAGCCATCTAAAGAAACAGCCAGTACATTATCAAAGCCTCCTTCTTCATACCTCATAGCAGCTTTAGAAACACTAAATCCAAATTTTGAAGAATAGACAAATTTACTATATTTGGCTGCCGCATGTGCTTGATTTTGAATCAATTGACCAACTGGATACCCCAATAAATGGACACCCGAATCTGCTTGAAGTAATAACATTTGCCCTTGTTCTACCTTACGAACAGGATCTTTTGATATGCTAGTTGGTTGCGCAGCCCAAAATGGATGTTCTTTTGGAACGGCCAGTAATAAAAAAGTTTTGAAAGACCAATAAGGAGATCCTGGCGCATTGTATCCTTCAGCCATTACTAAATTTTCGTAATGGTAACCGATAGAAAGACATTGATCATTAGTAAAAATAGGATGACTTAACCATTTCTTCATATGAGCAGCCAGAATTTGTTTTATTTGTCCCCAAGGAATTGCTTCTACATTAGCAAAAACAAGCGCAGAAAAGAAAGATCCTTGAGCAAATCGATAAGTTAAACTACGACCAAATGGCAAGGCTTCTCCCTCATTATCAAAATAATAAATGTAATCTTGAGCAAATAATTTCGCCCGTTCTTTCAAAGTTTGAGACCATTCAGAATCTTCTTCCTTCATAAAAACTGAATAAATCAAGCCATAAAAATGGAAGGCAAACGCTATATAATAATCTCTTTGATTAGGTGAACCATCTGTATACCAACCATCACCGACATACATAGAATCAATTAAACTTTTCTCTGCTGATAATGCCTCGTCATCTAAAATCCCGCCACATTTAAAAAGTGTAACGCGAATCAATACCTTAAAAAAAGTCCAGTTATTCTTTGGTATTTTGAGGTCAAGAGCACTTGAAAGCCACCTTAAGACATTTGACTGTTCTTTAGAGTTAAAAAATTCCCAAAAATTTTGTTGATTCAATAAAATTGTTAAAACGATTGCTGTCATCTCAACAATATATTGATCATAATCTTCTACTTCTCCCCAAAAGAAAGCAGATTCTGGATCCGTTCCTTGACTTATTTTCTTTATATATGAAGCTTTCAATTGTTCATCATCTTTGATTGTCCACAAAGGGGCAAGCCCCCACAAAGGTCGAATTAGCGCTTCCATTTCTGCTCTGTTAGGATCGTAAACCGCTCCGCTAGTTCCTAAATGAATCCCAGATTTTTTTTCATTTATAATTTTTTGACGAATCGGTTCCATTAATTCTTCTAATGCTAAAACATAATCTTGCTGATTAAGAAACTTATTTTTATTCATTATATATAAGCACCTACTTTAATTTGTTTAGAAGTAATAAAACTTAACATGTTATTATGATAACATAAAAATTACTGCAATTCTATTTTGTCTGAATACTTTTTTAGAAAGTATCGTTTCTTTGTCTTGCTCTCTTTATAATTAAATCAGCAACCTCATTAGGTGAAATTGACATATTGGAAATTTTATCCTCCCTCGGAATTTTTTTAAAATTAGTAATGATTTGATCTAGTTTTGATTCAGCCCACTGAATCAGTTCCTCATTTCTTTCTTGTATACGTGCGATTACCTCTGTTTTATCAACTTCTAGTTGAACATGCAAAAAGGATAACTCAGAATTTTTTAGTCTGTTGATTAACAGATCATACGCTGGTTCTTCATAAATCGTCATTGGAATAATAATGTCTCCATCATATTCCGTATAAATTTTCTCTATAATGTAAAAATTCCACTCAATCCACTCTGAATAATATTGAAAATCCATCTTCTGAATTGATTTTGGTAAGTTATGTCGGAAGAAATCACCTAAATTTTCCGGATCATAAAGGAAAGATCCGGTTATTTTTTTATTTAAGATTTCCGCAATGGTTGTTTTACCAGCACCATAAGCGCCATTTATCCAAATAATCATCTAATCACTCCTTTAAATTTTTCAAAAAAAAAGTAAAACAGAGGTATCTTTTCTTGATAAAGTACTAACTGTTCTACTTTTATTATACTATTTAATTAGTGTCGTTGATTTTTAATCAATTACTTTTTTAATTTTAAATTTTTGTGTATGTTCAGATTGTTCCTCTTGATCATTCAACTCAAATAAAATATGAGAACCAGTTTTTTCATCTTTTACTATCACCATTTTGCCAGGTAATTTGCGATTATCCTTAGCAATTTGAGCTTCTCTAACTAATTCTTTTGGGTCACTTTTCGAGGCAATTGCATTTCCTAAATTAAAAAAAATTGATTCTTCCATTTTAATTTCCTCCCTTATCACTTTCTTTTTTGAAAAGTGGTTCTTTTTTATTTTTGTAATAATCTTTGTTAAACTCATCATCCAGACTGACTCCTAATAAACTTCCAAACCACACTCCAAAACCAAGCAACCCCATAATAACAGAAAAAGGAATAAGAAATATTTTTTTACGATACCATTTTTTCATTGGACTCTCTCTTTTCTTTTACTTAAGTATATCATAAAAACAATTTGATCAACTATTTAGTGATTTTCAAAAAAAAAAAGAGAAACCTCAAAATTCAAGGTTTCTCAATTCATTAATTATCTTGATTTAACTTACGAATCAAATCATCAATATGATTGCCATATTGCACAGATTCATCTTTTTCAAAAATCAGTTCAGGGGTTTTGTAAAGTGTTAACCGTTGTCCTAATTCTTTGCGGATCAATCCTTTAGCTTTATCTAAGCCTTCTTGTGCTTTTTGTTGATCAGAAGCTAAATCTGATAGTAAGCTATAATAGATTTTAGCTTGTTGAAGATCTCCCGTCACACGAACATCTGTAATCGTGATGCCTTGTACTCGAGGGTCCCTCACACGTTTGCGCAATATATCATTGATTTCTCGCATGATTTCTTGACCCACTCGACGATCGCGATAATTTGCCATATGTTTCCCCTTCTTTCTTCTACAATTCTATTTTACTACTATTTTTTGACTTCTTCCATAACAAATCCTTCGATGACATCATCTACTTTCAAGTCATTGAAGTTTTCGATCATTGCTCCACATTCAAAGCCAAGTTTTACTTCTTTGGCATCGTCTTTGAAACGTTTTAAGCTGGCTAATTTACCTTCATAAATAACAATTCCATCACGGATAACACGAACACCACTATCACGGCGAATCAAGCCTTCTGTTACATAACAACCAGCAATTGTACCGACTTTTGATACTTTATAAAGTTCACGAACCACCATTTGACCTGTGATTTTTTCTTCAAATTCTGGATCAAGCATCCCTTGCATTGCTGTTTCAATTTCTTCGATTGCTTTGTAAATGATACGGTGTAGACGAATATCGACTTCTTCTTGTTCCGCTTGTTGTTTTGCTTGTGGTGTAGGACGAACATTAAATCCAATGATGATTGCATTACTTGCTGCAGCAAGCGTTACATCACTTTCATTGATTGCACCAACAGCTGAGTGAACGATTTTAACTCGAACCCCTTCAACATCAATTTTTTGTAAGCTAGCAGCTAATGCTTCAGCAGAACCTTGTACGTCAGCTTTAATAATAACATTTACTTCCTTCAATTCGCCTTCTTTAAGGCTTTCGAATAAGTTATCTAATGTTACTCGGCTACTTACCGAACGTTGTTCAAGTAAGGCACGTTTTCCACGTTCTTCACCTGCTTGACGTGCTGTTTTTTCATCTTCAAAAACAACAAAACGATCGCCTGCTTGTGGAACATCATTTAAACCAGTGATTTCGACTGGTGTTGCTGGACCCGCTTCTTTATCACGTCGACCAATGTCGTTTGTCATTACACGGACACGTCCAAATGTATTTCCGACAACGATTGGATCGCCGACTTTTAATGTTCCTTGCTGTACTAATAAAGTAGAAACTGGACCTTTTCCTTTATCTAAACGAGCTTCAATAACTGTTCCGATTGCACGTTGTGTTGGATCTGCCTTAAGATCTTCCACTTCAGCAATCAATAAAATATTTTCAAGTAACTCATCGATATTTTGATTGAATTTTGCAGAGATATTAACAAAAATCGTGTCTCCGCCCCATTCTTCTGGAATCAATTCGTGTTCACTTAATTCTTGTTTTACATGATCAGGATTAGCTCCTGGTTTATCTATTTTATTAACTGCTACAATAATTGGTACATTAGCAGCTTTTGCATGGTTGATTGCTTCGATTGTTTGTGGCATTACTCCATCATCAGCAGCTACAACTAAAATAGTAATATCTGTGATACTTGCTCCACGAGCACGCATACTTGTAAAGGCCGCATGTCCAGGAGTATCTAAGAATGTGATTGGTTTGCCATCAATATCAATTTGGTAAGCACCTATATGCTGAGTAATTCCGCCGGCTTCCCCAGAAGTAACTCTTGAATTACGTAGCGTATCCAACAATGTTGTTTTACCATGGTCAACGTGTCCCATAATCGTTACAACTGGTGGACGTGTTACTAGATTTTCTTCAATAACGGCTTCTGGTTCAAAGAATTTATCGATATCAGCAACATCGACTTGAATTTTTTCTTGCGGTTCCATTCCATAGTCAACAGCTAATAATTCAATCGTTTCTTTATCAAGTGATTGGTTTTGATTAACCATCACACCCATCATAAAGAGTTTTTTAATGATTTCAGCTGGCTCGCGATGGATTTTCTTTGCAATATCCGCAACATTCATGCCTTCAGTATATTCTAAAACATCTGGCAATTCACGGAATTTACGTGCTGGAACTGCTGGTTTTGGCGCTTCTTTTTGATACTTGCCTTTTTTACCTTTTTTATTGAATTTATTACGATTTTGATTGTTAAAGTTGTTGTTACGATTACGGTTTTGATTTTGTCCGCCACCAAAACTATTATTACGGTTTTGGTTTGTGTTATTAGATCTGTTTTGGTTTTGATTTTGGTTTTGTCCAGATCCTTGGTTACTCGTCGCACGGTTTTGATTCGTTTGACCTTTCGTTCTATTTTGATTGGTGTTAGTAGAACGATTTTGATTATTATTTGCTTGGCCTTGATTGTTACGGTTTTGATTTGAATTTCTATTTTGTTGTCCTTGGTTTGATTGACGATTCTGATTATTCTGCGTAATGTTCCCCTGCCCTCCACGGTTTTGTCCATTTTGAGGACGTTTTTGACCTGTTTGTTGTGGTCTATTCGTATTATTTGTTGTTCTTTGTTGATTCGTTGCTTGATTTGGCTGTTTTCCTTGTTGGTTAGCTGGTTTCGGATTTGCTGGTTTTGTTGTCTGTTTGTTTTGTGTTTGTACAGTACGTTGTTGCGGCTTTTGTGAAGCTGGCGCACTTTTTGGTGCATTGGAATTTTTTCCAAACGACTGACGAATTTTGCTTTCCTCATCAGATGAAAGAGCGCCCATATGGTTTTTAACGTCTAAACCTAATTTTTGCGCTTTTTCTACAACGTCTTTACTTGATTGATTGATTTCTTTTGCTAGTTCATAGACTCTTTTTTTTCCCATGCAATCACCTTCCTAACCTTTGATTAATTCCCCCAATTTCTTCGCAAATCCTTGATCGTTGACGCCAATAATCATTCTTGTACGCCCAATCGCTTGACTTAATTCACTTTGTTCAAATGAATCGTCACAGGGAATTTGATAGTAAGAACACTTGTCCTTGATTTTCTTTTTTGTATTTTCACTAGCATCTAGAGCGACAAAGGTAAACTTCGTGCTATTATTTCGAATATCTCGAAGAGTCAATTCTTCGCCTGTTACTAGTTTTCCAGCTCTCATAGCCAAACCTAATAAATTTAGTACTTTTTCTTTATCCATTACCGAACAGCTCTTTACGGGCTTTTTGATGTTCTGCGTAATCGTATAATTCTTGGTAAAATTCATCTGTTAGTTTTACTTCTAAAATACAATCTAAAATGCGTTTATCCCACGCAGTTTGGACTTCTTCTGGTTCCAATGCCACATAAGCTCCACGACCTGGCATTTTACCTGTTGGATCAATAGAAACCTCGCCTTCTTTTGAACGAGCAATACGGATCAATTCTTTTTTAGGTCTCATTTCTCCAGAAACCACTGATTTACGCATTGGGATTTTTCTTTTTTTCATATTGTTCCCTCCAAACGACTAGACTTCTTCTTGATCTTCGAGATCATCAACGTCTTCATCTACTAGATCGTCATTTTCAGTAACTTGAGCTTCTAAATGTTCTGCTTCAACATTTTCGTAGTCATCAGCTGTCATCGCTGATTCCACGATTGCTTCATCATAACTTTCTTCCTCAACGACTTCTTCTTCAGTAGCTTGTTCCGCATAGAAATTTTCCATTTCAGATTCAGGTTTAATATCAATCTTGAATCCAGTCAATTTTGCAGCTAAACGTGCATTTTGACCTCGTTTACCGATTGCCAATGATAATTGAAAATCAGGAACCACAACAGTACATGCTTTGCTATTGTTTGGATCAAAGATGACATCTACAACTTGTGCTGGATTTAATGCATTAGCAATATAAATTGCAGGGTCTTCATTCCACTCTACAATATCCATATTTTCACCTTTTAATTCGTTAACAATGGCTTGAACTCGTTGTCCTTTAGGTCCAACACAGGTACCTACAGGATCAATGTTTGAATCGTTCGAACGAACAGAAACTTTCGAGCGATCACCTGCTTCTCTAGCAATACTATTGATTTCTACAAGACCATCATAAACTTCTGGAATTTCTTGCTCAAAAAGGCGACGTAATAAGTCTGGATGACTACGACTAACAAATACTTGAGGTCCTTTCGAAGTATTCTCAACTTTCGATACGTATACTTTAATTCGATCGTGCGGTTGATAAAATTCATTTGGCATCTGATCTTGTTTAGATAAAACAGCCTCGATTTTGCCTAAATTAACATAGATATAGCGACGGTCTTGTCTTTCAACAATGCCTTGCATGATATCATTTTCATAAGCGCTAAATTCATTATATATAATATTTCTTTCCGCTTCACGAACACGTTGCAAAATCACTTGTTTTGCTGTTTGAGCAGCAATTCGACCAAAGTCTTTAGGTGTTACTTCAAAACGAATCTTATCACCAATTTCATAGGCTTTGTTGACTTCCATGGCTTCTTTTAATGAAACTTCTAGTTGTGAATCCATGACTTCTTCCGTTACTTCTTTCACTGCATACACATGAATATTGCCTTTTTTGTTATCAAATTCAATTTCAACATTTTGCGCTTGCCCATAATGTCTTTTGTATGCGGAAACTAATGCTGCTTCCAGTGCATCAATCACAATTTCCTTAGAAATCCCTTTTTCAGCTTCTAATGCATCCAACGCATTCAACATTTCTTTGCTCATTTTATTATCATATCCTCCCAGGTATTTAAATGAAAGCTGAACGAACTTGTTTACTATCCAATTCTGACTCATCGATCAAAATTGGTTAGTTCGTAAAATAGTTTTTACTTTAAATTAATTGTTAAGAACTTAAAATTGAATTGCTAAACGTGCTTTCGCGATATTTTTCCGATCAATTACTAATTCCTTTGTTCTCGTTTTGATTTTAATTTTTAGTGTTAATTGTTCTTTATCAAAAGAGAGCAAAGTTCCTTCAAATTGCTTTTCTCCATCAATTGCCTGATACAAGGAAACATGAATATAATCATTGACCGCATTTTCATAATCACTTTCTTTTTTCAGCGGACGTTCTGCGCCAGGAGAAGAAACTTCTAAAAAGTATGCTTGAGGGATCGGGTCTGGAACAACCGCATCAAGCGCTTCACTAAGATGTTCGCTGACAAGCGCACATTCTTCTATATCAATCCCATTTTCTTTGTCAATAAAAACTCGGAGAAACCAATTTTTCCCTTCCTTAACAAACTCTACTTCTACAAGTTCAAAATTTTGCTTATCTAAGATTGGTGTGACTAACTCGGTAACAGTTTCCACAACGCTACTCAAATTTTTCGCCTCCTTCGAGATTTTTGTAACTTACCAGAAAATGAAAACGTCTTATTCTTATATATAATAGTAGAAAAGAGATAATTCATAGTATCCCATCAAAAAGAGTGAGCAGAAATCCGCTCACTCACAACTGGTATCATTACTTGTTACTATCATAACATATATTTTCTGAAAACTCAACAGCTCCTTGTTTCTCGCCCATTTCAGCTTAATTTTCGCCCTTCATCTTTCCTTTTCCACTATTTTGTTTTACTATAAAAAAGAAGCTGGAAAGGAATGAACGTTATGAACGAAACCCATGTAATCAAAGTCTCAAAAGAAACGATGCAAAAAATGAAGCAATACTATCAAAAAAATACTTTAGGAAAAAAAATTCCTTATTCAGAATTCTCCGCAAAAGTTGGCGGAACAATGATTACTGCTTATACTTCTGGAAAAATTGTTTTCCAGGGAGCTGCAGCTGAATCAGAAGCAAGTAAATGGGGCAAAAGCCAAGGGACTTCAAAGAAAACGAAAAAATCTAATACAAATTCAACTACTTTACCAGCAAATTTCAGTCAGCTATCCGTTTTAGGTAGTGACGAAGTAGGAAATGGTAGTTACTTTGGCCCAGTAACTGTTTGCGCTGCTTATGTCGAGCAGTCAATGGTTATGAAACTTAAAGCACTCGGCGTTAGGGATTCTAAAGAATTAACTGATTCACAAATCTGCCAATTAGCAGAAACGATTAAAGAATTAATTCCCTATAAATTATTGATTGTCGAACCTGAAAAATATAATGAAATCCAACCAAAATACAATGCCGTTCACATGAAGGTAGCACTACACAATCAAGCAATTTTTCTTCTATTAAAAGAATTAGCACCAGTTAAACCAGAAGCAATTTTAATTGATCAGTTCACACCTGAAAGTAATTTTAAAAAATATGTTAAAACTGAACAAAATCAAATAACCGAAAAATTATCTTTTATTACAAAAGGTGAACAGTATCACGTTGCTGTTGCAGCTGCATCAATTATTAGTCGCGCTGCTTTTTTAGACGAACTACAGAAAGAATCAAAGGAATTAGGATTTAAAGTCCCTTCTGGAGCAGGAGCCGCTTCTGATAAAGTTGCTGCCAAAATTTTAGAACTTGGTGACATGGAGTTATTAAATAAGTATGCAAAACTACATTTTGCTAATACAGAAAAAGCGAAGAAATTAATGAATGGGTGAGACAAAAGTTAAAATCACTTTTGTTTTATCTTTTAAAACCGAATAAACGGCATAAAACAATCAGAATCTCGGCAATTTCCTAACCATCATTCATTGAAAAAACGCAATAACTGTTAGTTCATCCAATTGCTCGATTCTAAACGATTTTTTTATGACCTGATAAACGGTGGTACAAAAACAGCTCCTACGGAAATAAGCCGAAATTGTTGTAAAACATAGAGAATGGAATGAGCTGATGTTGCACAATACCTACTCGGTTACCAAAAATTTGAAGAGCACCAAGTAGGAATCATTCAACATCGAAAGGAAACCTTTCGCGTTTCTTGTCATTTTCGGAAATTTATTTTTATTGCAATAAATCACGAAGAACGTAGTGATTCAATGATGCATCGTACCTACTCGGTTCTCGGAGCTAAACACTTTTGTTCCAACCACCCTAGCCACATTTTCTTTTAGCGCTTCTTTTTATTTCTACCAAACACATCAATTTGTGTTAGAGCTGGGAATGGTGATTCATCCTCATTTTTTTTCATATTTTTCAAAGTCACTGTAGTTGTTGCTTTTTCAGGAAAAGTAATTTTTTGAAAATCCATAGAATTAGTCGTTGGACAAATCAATTCTGTTCCATCAGAAAATACTAGCGTTACTTCTGTCCAAAAACTATCATGAGGATAATCCCCTCTAAACATTAATTGAATTGTATCAGTTAATATTTCACGTCCAAAATCAAGTGTCAACTCCGCATCTTGTTGCTGATTAATCCCCCAAGAGCCAAAGGGATACGAACCATGAGAAACATTTCCGTATTTACCATCGATTGCATTTTTCGAAAAGAAGACGGCTTCATCTCGTGTTTCAACATTTGCTTTTGAATGCGGATAAGCACCTGAAAACTGTTTTTGATCATGCGAATTCAAAGAAAGATTTTGATAATTTGTGATTTCAAATGGATAAGCTTTTCTAACAAATAAATGATGACGTTTCGATAAAAAGGCTGTATCGACAGAAGCAGTTCTTGCAGAATCAGTTAATGGAATAGCATATTCCCATTTCCCCCCTGGAATAAAAACCAATGTTGGCGCCATTGTTTCATCTAATTGAGCAACAAAATAATTCTCCGTTTCTGGAACCTCAACAATAATTTTATCTCCGAGCTGGTAGTTATACTCTTTTATAGCTAAAACAGCCATTTCCTCTCCTTCAGAAATAAATGGACCAAATTCCTTTTCATGATCTACTTTTCCTTCAATTGTCTGATTGTTTTGATTTGCTAAAGCAATTTTAATCATTAATTTTCCTCCTAAAATCGTGTTTTCAGTTCGTTAGTTTTAGTTCCTTATTAAAAAACCGAACAATGTTGAAAATAAAAACTATTTTCGAATTGTTCGGTTTATTTTTTATTTCAAACTTTTTTATGGTTGTTTTCCAATATATGCTAAGATACCGCCATCTACATATAAAATATGTCCATTTACAAAATCAGATGCTTGTGAAGCTAAGAAAACAGATGGACCTGCCAAATCAACTGGATCTCCCCAACGAGCTGCAGGTGTTCGACCAATAATAAATTGATCAAATGGATGACGGTCTCCATTTTCTTGTGTTTCTCTTAATGGTGCTGTTTGCGGTGTTGCAATATAGCCAGGCCCAATCCCATTACATTGAATATTGTATTGACCATATTCTGAAGCAATATTTTTAGTCAACATTTTCAGACCACCTTTAGCGGCTGCATACGCACTAACTGTTTCGCGACCTAATTCACTCATCATTGAACAAATATTGATGATTTTTCCATGACCTTTTTCGATCATATCAGGAATCACGGCTTTAGCAACGATAAATGGTGCATTCAAATCAACATCAATTACTTGACGGAAATCTTCTGCCGACATATCAGTCATTGGAATACGTTTGATGATTCCTGCATTATTAACCAAAATATCAATACTGCCCACTTCTGCTTTTATTTGGTTAACCATTTCTTGAACTGCTTTTTCATCAGTCACATCACAAACATATCCATGAACATCGATACCTGCTTTTTTATAATTAGCCAAACCTTCATCTACAGATTCTTGTGAAATACTATTAAAAACGATTGTAGCTCCTGCTGCTGCTAATGATTGAGCGATTTCAAAACCAATTCCATAAACGCCACCTGTTACAAGCGCGACTTTTCCATCTAAGCGAAAACTATCCATTGTAAAATTCATTCTCATCTTCTCCTTTTATTTCAAGTCTTTCATATCAACCATATCCATATCTGTATAAGTGATATTTTCACCACACATTGACCAGATAAATGAATAGTTACTTGTTCCTACACCAGAATGGATTGACCAACTAGGTGAAATTGCTGCTTGTTCGTTGCCCATCACTAAATGTTTTGTTTCATCAGGTTTACCCATCATGTGGAAAATACGTGTGTCTTCTTCCATATCAAAATAAACATAAGCCTCCATACGACGTTCATGAGTATGGCAAGGCATTGTATTCCAAGCGCTACCTGGTTGTAAAATCGTATAGCCCATTTGTAATTGACAACTTTCACAAACATTTGGGTGAATATATTGATAAATTTTACGTTGATTTAATGTAATCGGTTCACCAGTTTCCATTGGAGTAATTTCATCGATACTGATTTTTACATTTGGATATTTATGATGCGCCGGCACACAACTAATATAATACTTAGCTGGATTAGCTGGATCTTCTGAAGAAAAAATCACTTGTTTCGTTTCTTTACCGATATAATAACCATCTTGTTTTTTCATCGGTTCTTTTTCACCATCGATTTCGATAAATCCAGGACCACCAATATTGATTACACCTAATTCACGACGCTCTAAAAAGTAGTCTACACCTAATTCTTGTGTTAAAACGATTTCAAGCGGTTCTGTTGAAGGAGTTACTCCACCAAAAATCATACGGTCATTATGTGTATAAGTTAAATTAATTTCACCTGGTACAAAGACTTTCTCTACTAAAAACTCATCACGTAATTGTTCTGTTGAATAATGACGAATATCCTCTGGGCTGTGTGTATAACGATTTTCCATATTTTGCATAATTAATTCATTCTCCTTTTTTATCGAATTATTTTTCCTGAGCCAGCAGCTAAAAATTCTTGTACTTCTCGCTCACTAAATTGATTACAATCTCCATGTATTGTGTGCTTTAAGGCAGATGCTGCAGTAGCAAAATCGATCGTTTCCTGCATAGTTTGGTCCGTTAAAATCCCATGTAACACACCTGCAGAAAACGCATCGCCACCTCCGACACGGTCAACGATTGGTGCAATATCATGAACTTGAGATTCATAATATCCTGAAGCAGTCCATATTGTTCCAACTAATGTATTCTCACTAGCTGATTTGACTTGTCGTTTTGTCGAATACATCACTTCTATAGAAGGAAATTTTTCAGTCATTTCCTGATAATACTCGACTAACGATTTATCTTGTGTTTCTGTACTCCCTAAAAAATGAATGGCATCTAATTTACCAGCTGAACAATAATCAACAAACGGTAAAATTTTTCGGATAACCGTTCCAGCTTCTAACTGAGTCCATAAATTCCCGCGATAATTAATATCGAAACTTATTTTGCATCCATAGCTTTTGGCTATTTCAATCAAATCGATGGTTAATTTTTGCCATACCTCAGATAAAGCTGGCGTGATACCGGAAATATGGAAAATATCAACATCTTGAAATAATTTTTGCAAATCCCATTCTAACGCGAGCATTTCCGCAAAACTAGAACCTTTTCGATCGTAAGTGACTTTGGCTGATCGCTCACCGATTCCTGCTTCCATGTAATAAGTTCCTAAGCGAGATCCACCTCTTAATAAGAATTCTGTATCAACACCATAACGTTGTAAATGTTTTTTTACAGCTTCTCCCAGTGCATTTTCAGGAACTTTGCTAGCAAATTTTACTTGATGTCCATAATTAGCTAAAGAAATAGCGACATTCGCTTCTCCTCCACCATAATGTGCCTCAAATTGTTGCGTTTGTGCTACTCTGATACCAGCTTGAGTAGATAGTCGTAGCATGATTTCACCTAAAGTGACTACTTTTCCCATGCTTATACTCCTTTGATTTCGGCAAATCGATCAGCATACTGCCGAGCAACTGCGGTAACTTGATCAAAATCTCCTGTTTCAGCAGGTTTCAATAAATTTCCACCAACGCCAACAGCAACGACTCCTGCTGCAAACCACTCAGCTAAATTATCTAATGAAACACCACCTGTTGGCATAATATTTAATTGCGGCATTGGTGCTTTGAATGCGCCGATGATACTTGGTCCATAGGCACTACCTGGAAATAATTTGACAATATCTACGCCACTTTTTAGTGCTTCTTTTGCCTCAGTAATTGTCATACAACCCGGTAGATAAGGAATCTGATACAAATTACATAGGATCGCTGTTTCTTTATCGAAACATGGACTGACAATGTATTCAGCTCCAGCTAAAATAGCTAAGCGAGCGGTTGTTGCATCCAAAACTGTTCCTGCTCCAATTACAACCTTGTCATTTTCTTTATATACTTCAACTAATTCCTTAATGACTTCGTCAGCTTGGGGCACAGTGAAAGTCAGCTCAATTCCATACAAGCCTCCTTCAACTATTGCTGCACTTGCTTTTAAAGCTTCTTCTTTCGATTTTCCTCTAACAACTGCAATTACACCTGCTTGTTCTAGACGGATCAAGATATTTGTTCGCTTCATCGTAACTCCTCTTTTCTTATTTGGAAATCTTTTTTTATTATAAGGAAATCAACAACTTCATTATACAATACTTTCCCTTAATTGCAACCACTTCATTTTATTTTTTTAAGTTTGCTTCAATTTGGTTTTTCGTTTTTAAAACTTGTTGGATAACACTCTCTTCTAATTCTTTTGTTACTCGATATTTAGGCAAACTTACGCTAAGTGTTCCTACGATTTGCTCATCCACGACTAATGCTGTACCTATACAAAAAATATCAGCTTCCATCTCTTCATTATCGTAAGAAATTTTCGTTTGTTTAATTTTTTCGATTTCTTTTGCTAGTTTGATTGAATTAGTGATTGTATTTTCTGTATAAGGAATCAGTTCGTGTGTAGCTAAATACTCTTGATAGGCTTCTTCAGAATACTCCGCTAGAACGGCTTTTCCCATAGCCGAACTATATAAAGGTCGAGCGATACCTATTTTAGAAGACATACGAATGGATTGATTTTTTGGCTCTAATTTGTTGATATAATAAATTTCATCATTGCTTAAAATGCCTAAATGAATCGTTTCGTCTACTGCCAACTGTAATTTTTCCAAATAAGGTAATGTCAGCTCAATTAAATCAATTTGTTCGATGTTCTTATTAGCATAGCGAATAAGTTTAGACCCTAAGCTATACGTTTTATTTTTTCTTTTTTGAGTATAGCCAATCAGATTAAGTGTATCTAAAATTTTTAATGTTGTTGAATTCGTCATATTAGCTGCCTGCGCAATTTCCTGCAACGTACTATCAGGATGTTCAGCGATTATATCCAAGATGGCTGCTGCTTTAATCAGCACTGTACCATAAGGTTTGGTTTTTTCCATATAAAACACCTCGATTTCTTAATAAGAAAATTATAGCAAATTTAATTGAAAATAGATAGCATTTCTCTAGAATTAACTGTAAAGGTGGGTGAGACAAAAGTAAAGAACACTTTTGTTCTAACTTCTAAACCTGAATAAACGGCATAAAACAATCAGCCAGTTATAGAACTGGCAATCCCAACTAAGAAAGTGAATCGCTCACTTTCTTATAAAACAAGCCGAAAATTTGAAGAACACCAAGTAGGAATCATTCAACATCTAAAGAGAATCTTTCCTGTTTCTTGTCATTTTCGGAAATTCCTTCTTATTGCGATAAATCACGAAGAACACAGTGATTCGATGATGCATCGTAGCTACTTGGTTCTCGGAGCTAACCACTTTTGTAACATCCTTAATTAAAATTTTATTTTTAAATTTTTTTCTTTTAAACACATAATCATTTGCGTATCCTGGTTTCTCTTTATATAATTACTTGAATCAGTTATCAAAGTACAAATACGTTGAAGTTATAGGAGGAATGGATATGACCAAAGTAACGATTGAAAACGGAAAAATCACAATCCAATTAGAAGGAATGAACAAAATTTTAGCCCTTAAAAGCGAAATTATAATTCCTTTAGAAAATGTTCAATCCGTTGATTATATTGAAAATTTAAAAACAAGTGACTATTTAGGCTGGTGGACACCTAGAATTGGACTTTCTATTCCTGGTTATGCAGCAGAAGGAACTTTTTTTGAAAAAGGAGAACGTTTCTTTATTAATATTCATCAAGGAAATCAAGGAATTATTTTAAAAGTTACCGATGAAACGTATCAAGAAATAGTTATTGAATTAGAAGATGCTGAAACGGTATATGAAGAAATCAAAGCGAATTTAAGTTAAAAATAAAAATCATCTAAAACCCTTTACTGGATTTTTAGATGATTTTTTTCTAACCGTTGATACCTATTTAGAACCGCTATTTAAGCAGTGATTTTCATTTATTTAGAGCAATTCTTTTCTTAATTCTGCGTCTGTTTTCGGTGATAAATATTTTGGTGCAATATCTAAGACAGTCAACGCACCATTGATTCCTTCTTTTGAAAGACGAACACAGGCTCTAGCATAGGCAACCAACACACTTGCCGTAAATTCCGGATTGCTATCTAAATGCAAGTTATATTCAATCACTTGATTGGTTGATTTATGAGTCGCTCCTGTATGAAGAACAGTTCCGCCATGAGGCATCGCTTTATGATCTTTTTCTAATTCAGCTTGAGAAATAAAATGGACTTCGGTATCATAATCGGCAAAATAATTAGGCATCGAAACAATCTCTTCTTTTATAGTAGCTTCTTGCGCTCCTGTTTCAAGAACTACAAAACATTCTCTAAAATGTTTGTCTCGAGTACTTAAATTTAATTTTTCTCCTGCCTTAAGCTTCTCAATGATTTCGTGATTAGGAATCGTGTATTGAACTGCATCTGCAACCCCATTAATTCTTCTTAATGCATCAGAGTGTCCCTGACTTACTCCTTTTCCCCAAAAAGTTGTTGTTTGTCCCACAGGTAAAATACTTTGCGCATACAAACGATTTAAGCTAAATAAACCTGGATCCCAGCCCGTTGAAATAATTGAAGTTGTATGATTTGCTTTAGCGATTTGGTCAACTTTAGCAAAATGCTCTGGAATTTTTGCATGGGTATCGAAACTATCTACCGTATTAAAAAATTTAGTCCATTCTGGTGTTTGTTCTGGAAGGTCTGTGGCTGATCCACCACATAAAATACACACATCAATTTCGTCTTTCTTTGTCAACAAATCGTCCATTTTAAACGCTAAAGCCCCTTCAGTTGCAACCGATTCTGGTGCTCTTCTTGTAAACACACCAACCAAGTTCATCTCTTGATTTTGCTTTAATGAACGCTCTACCCCACGGCCTAAATTTCCATAGCCGACAATTGCTACATTTATCATTTTATTCTCCCCCATTCTTTTAATTAAAAGTATACCAAAAGAAAAACGCCTTTGACAGTTATTAATTATAGAATCTACCTTGTTCATTCATAATTTCTCACATTATTTATCTAACTTGTAAAAAAACGTTTAGAGCCAAAAAAATTCGATCCTCTACTTAATTTATTTTTACTAGCAATCAACCGAAGTTGGCACAAAATGAAATAACCCTCAAAATTGTTCTTTACCTTTGTCTAACCCATAATAATAACTACCGCAATTTCGGCCTGAAAATATAGCTACTAGATTCCCATTTTGTTAGTTTTACAAACTGGTATGGGCCAAAAAACATTTCTCTCACTTAAGTAGTAGGATAACTTTTAAATAATAGTTCTGCTACTTTTCATCAAACGATAAACGAATATTAATTATCATAAAACGATTTTTACATTATATCATTTAAAAAAATGCTAACCACACCCTTTTAAACAAAATAACAAAGAACGATTAACTAAATTAATTTCTTCATTGAATTCCCCCTATAATTCTCTTTGCTTATCTAATCATCATATGATATAATTTTCATATGAATAGATAATCATATATATTTTAGAGGGGGGAACGATTATGTTTTTTACATTTTTTATCGCAGGCTTAATAAGTCTATTTTACATCATTTATTTCAGCAAACAGATTCAATTAAAACGAAAAAAAATCGCAACAAATAGACTATCTAAAGGTATAAAACCTGCTCAAACAATGAAAAATGAAAAAAAATTACTTTTTTTTACTTATGCAACTGCTGCGATTCAATATGTAAGTTTGTTTGATTTTAATTTTCTTTTTTTGCTTCCAACCAATTTCCTGATAAAATCTTTAGGAAGTCTTCTTGCAATTATAGGAATTGTATTTTTTACTTTTGCTATTATAACAATGAGAAATAATTGGCGTGCCGGTGTAGATGAAACTCAAAAAACAGCACTTACGACTACTGGAATATACAAATTAAGTAGAAATCCTGCATTTGTCGGTTTTGATTTATTTTATTTAGGAATTTTGTTGGCTGAACCTAACCTAATTTTGTTATTGTTTTCATTTCTAACTATTTTTTACTTGCACTTGCAGATTGTTGAAGAAGAAAAATATTTAATAAAAACATTCGGTCAGGATTATTTGAATTATATGGCAAAAACACCAAGATACTTAGTTATTGAATCAAGGAAACAGCATTAAAATATCAGACTCTCGTTTCATAGTTCAATTCTAGACAATGAGAACCAAAGTAACTCAGATACCAAAAAGCGATAAATCACAAAAATTTCAAAGGTGATTTATCGCTACTTGGTAATAAAATGCTTCTTAAATGAATTGATTTAAGAAAATCGGTTTGCTTTTTTCTTTAGTTTGATTTTATCATGCCAAGAATGTGCTGTTTCATTCAATACTGCATTTAGTTCTTCAATATTTTTTCGTCCTTCTGTCTTCAACCAGTCACGAGCTGCCGCTTCTCCTTGTGTAACAAATGGTTCGACACCATCTGCCCAAGTTGCTCTGCCACATAAAACACCATTAAAAGCTGAATTTGCTTCTTTAGCGAATCGTAATGTTTCTTGGAAAAGATTAGCACTAACACCAGCGCTTAGGAAAATGAATGGCAACGAAGTTCCTTCACTTTGTTCTTTAAAAAAATCCAAAGCTTCTTTTCTTGAATAAACGATTTCACTTCCAAATCCTTCAACATAAGACATATTGACGGGAACCTCTACTTTTAAAACATCTACGTTATAGCGAGGATCAGAAAATTCTTTCATCATATCATTTACTTTATGAGGTTTGATTTTGGCATACTCTTTTGACGAAGTATCAGTAATCTCTGCATCATAAGAAACTAATTCTAAGAAAAAAGGAATATTTTCTGCCATACACTCCGAACCGATTCGTTCCATGTAAGCTTTTTTCTGATCATTAATCGTATCTGATTCATCAATATCGTAATAGAGTAAAAACTTACAAGCATCTGCTCCAGCTTCTTTTAAACGTTTCACAGACCAATCATTCAGTGAATCCGGCAGACGACCAGGTGTCGAAGTATCATAACCAGTTTTTTCATAGGCTAATAACAAACCTGCAGTTTTGGCACGAGCTTCAGCTGCTGGCAAACCAAATTCTGGATCTAATAAAATCGATGTTGCATAGGGTGTCAATTCTTCAGAAACAATTTTTTTAAATTCTTCGATATCTTTTGTCGTAGCTTCTTCTTTATATTTGGTAATCATTTTTTTTAGCGCACCACGCTGGTCTATAGCCAAAGCACCAATAATTCCAGCTTCGTTACTTGTATTTTGTAATAACGCATATCTTTTCTCGTTGATTGATTTCATTTTTCATTTCTCCTCATTAATTGCATATAGCAGTTTGATTGCTTCTGAATTTGGTTCAATCATTTTTTCAAAAGGTTTTACCACATCTTCCAATTGATATAAATCAGTGATTAATGGTTTTACATCGATTCTCCCTGAGGACATATAATTTAAACCTGCCCTCCATTCATATCCTGGAAAAGGTGCCGAATAAGACATCCAAGAACCAGTAACTTCTAGTTCACCGCGTAAAATTTTTTCAAAAGTTTCTGGGTCGAAAACAACATCTTTCGTACTCGTTCCCACGAAAACAACTTTCCCTCTTTTTTGAACAAATTCAATGGCCTGCCGTTGAGTAATTGAACTTCCAGCAGTTTCGATAACGACTTCTGGTAATTCATGTTGGTTAAAATATTCAGTTAATGTATTTTTCGCTGGATTCACTACTTCATCCGCACCAATTTTTTTGGCTAATGTTAATTTTTTTTCATTTAAATCCGCAACAATGACACGACCTGCACCCATTGCTTTTAAAGAAAGAATGGTTAATAGACCAATGGTTCCTGCACCTAATACAAAGACAGTTGCTCCAGCAGGAATATTAACTCTTTCGATACCATGAATAGCTACTGTTAGTGGTTCTAACAATGCAACCTCTTTTAAGGACAATGTATCTGGAACTTTCACACAATTTCGAGCTGGCACAACAATATACTCAGCCATTGCACCTTGTTCGCGTGAGCCGATAAAACTATAATTCGTACACATAGCTGGTTCACCTTTTTGACAATTTTCACAAGTACTACAAGGAACTAACGGAGCCACCGCTACTCGATCACCAACGGATACTTGTGTCACCGTGTCACTGACCGCTTCAACAACACCTGAAAATTCATGTCCTAAAATTTGTGGAAATGAATGAACACCACCAGCAAAATATCTAGGTAAATCAGAACCACAAATCCCACAATAGGCAACTTTTATCAACACTTTCCCTGCTGTCAATCGTGGCTGTTCGATTTCTTGAAGCTCCATCTGATGGTTATCTGTTACTACTAATGCCTTCACTTATTCTTCCACTCCTTCTGGATCTTCTATATATAAAGTATTTTTTTTATATTTAACAAAGGTATAACTAAATGCAGCAATATAAACGACCAAGATAACAAAGAAACCAATCCCCATTTCAAGCGTCAATCCTTTTGCAAGTAGGTAAGTAATTGGACTTCCTGCCTGATCCAAAGATGAAACCCGTTCTCCAGCTCCAACTAAGCCCTCATTTTGCCCTAATAAGGTTTGCAAACTAATCATTTGATTAGAAATCCAAATTGTAATGAACATAATGACTGACCCTGAAATCAACGTGCGGAATAAATTCCCTTTATGAACCCCCACTGCCATAGCAATAAAAAAGCCAATTGTTGCCAAATCGCCAAAAGGTAAAACCTGATTTCCAGGTACGATTACTGCAATCAAAATTGTCAATGGAACAAAAATCAAGCTAGCCGCGATAACTTGAGAATCACCTAATAATAGCGCTGGATCTAAACCGATTTTTAATCCACTGCCTGAAAAATGCTTATCTAATAATTTACGTGCTGCTTCTGAAATCGGGATCAAACCTTCCATAATCAGTTTTACAACCATAGGCATTAACACCATTACCGCAGCCATTTGAATCGCTAATTGTAAACAGTCGCCAATTTCATATCCAGCTAATAATCCAATAACAAAACCTAGAAAAGCTCCTACGATTGTTGGTTGTCCTAAGACTCCTAATTTTGATTCGATTTTATCTGAAGTAATGGTAATTTTATTAAGTCCAGGAATTTTATCGATTAAATCATCGATTGGAGCTGCAAAAACGCCCATATAAGCAGAAGAGCCATGAGGAATCGCAATTCCTTCTAATCCAAAATACTCATCTGTTACTGTTCCGAACATATCACCGAGTTTATAAGCAATCACAGCATGAACAACAACGCCTAAGATTCCTAAGTAAAAACTATTAGTAGCAACTTGAACAATTGCACCTGTAAATGCCATATGCCAAATATTCCAAATATCTACATTGACTACTTTTGTCATTTTTAGTAGCAACATGACTACATTGACACCGATTGCAATCGGAATCGCAATCAATCCCATATCAGAGGCCCACGCCATTGGGGATGTTCCTGGCCAACCTAAATCAACAACATTTAAGCCTAAATTAAAATTTTCTGCCATCGACTCTGCTGCTGCGCCTAAATTTTCAGTCAACAAACTGATAACTAAGCCAATTCCAACGAAGCCAATCCCGATTGTAATTCCCGCACGTAGCGACTTGCCAATCCCTTGACGTAAAAGTAAGCCTAAAATCATGATAACGATTGGCAACATCACGCTTGCCCCTAAATCGACAATATATTGAATAACGCCCATTTTCTATTCTCCTGTTCTTATTTTTTTAAAATATCTAAAATCTTCTCTTCAGTTGCAGCGATATTTACACCTGAAACAAATGCCACCCCATGAACGACAGGCACTCCATAATCCTTTTTGACTTTGGCAGTTGTAACAATTAAATCAACGCCGTCTTTTTTAGACTCTAATTCATTTACTCGACATTGCGTTACTTCGACAGCAATATTTTCTTTTTTTGCTAATTCTCTAATTTTGTTGGCCGCAACAGTCGATGTTGCTACAGCGCCTCCACAAGCTACGATAACTTTTTTCATGATAATTCCTTCTTTCTTTATAAATAGTTTTTTATAATTGCTTCCATTTCAGCTGAATTTTTAGATGCTGATAACGCTGTCACAAATCCGTCTTTTTGAATTGCTTCAATCAAATTTTGTAAAACGTTCAAATGCTTTTTACCATCTTTCACTGCTAACATAATAACTACTTTCACTGCTACTTTATCATCTTCATCGCCTCCCATTTCATTAAAAATAATTGGGTTTTCCAAAGTTACAAATAATAATTGATCTTGATTTACTAAATGCCCATCTGTATGTGGAATTGCCACTCCATGTTTGACTGGTAAGCCAGTCGGGAACTCTACTTCTCGATCTTTCAAAGCCTGAGCAAAACCATCTTGAACTATTTCTTTCTTGACTAAATCTTGTGCCAACTGATTGAATAATGCTTCTTGATTATGAAATGAGTGGTTACAGTACATAAACTCCTGTGAAATCATCCTCTTCCTCCTTTTTTAGCAAACTAAGTTTTCATCGATCAAAACTACTTGTTTTGTAATCGTTACCAACATCATACCACAAAATTTTGCTTATGCAATATTTTTTTTTGCTTTAATTAAAAAAAGCAATAAAAATAAGTTTAAAAACGTTTTTAGACCTATATTGCAAAATAAATAAATTAATTAGATTGATTAATTTTTGCGATAGTGGTATTCTTTCTAAAAAAGGAGTTGAATAAAAATGATTCATTTGATTTGCCCAAATCCGGCAATTGACCGCACTTTACTAGTTCGTAACTTTAAAGAAGCTAGCCCAAACAGACCTTATGACGTTCGAGAATTTGCTGGTGGAAAAGGATTTAATGTCGCATATGCAATTGGTTTTGAAGAACCGAAAGTAGATTTTTGTGTTCACACGATTCTAGGAGGACGTAATGGGATTTTGCTTAAAAATTTGGCAAAGCAAAATAACACCGATTTGATTGCCACTCAAATCGATGCAAATACTCGTGTTTGCACTATTGTAATGGATACTGAAAAAAGAAAAACTTATCCAATTTATGAAAATAGTTTTGAACTTGATGCAAAATTATTGCAAATTTTTAATAATAAAGTTTTAGAATCAGTTCAAAAAGAGGATGTAGTTGTTTTTAGTGGCTCATTGATGAAAGGGATGCCAACTGATTATATTGCGAACTTTATACGATTAGTAGAAAAAAAAGAAATTCGTTGTTTTGTTGATACAAGTGGAGAAGCTCTGATTGAAGCTTATAAAGCTAAGCCTTATGCTATCAAGATTAATGATGAAGAAATAGTCGATTTATTTCCAAATACAAAATTGGAAACAATCCAAGATTATGTTAATTTACTTGTTTCAAAACAAATAGCCGCTATCCCAATTTTTATCATTACCTTAGGAGAAAAAGGAATCATCGCTAAAATGAATAACGAAATCATTCATATAAAAGCACCATCTTTTCATGCAAAAAATCCAATCGCTTGTGGAGATTTCTTTTTGGGCGCTTTGGTAAAAAATTGGGTCCTCAATAAAAAAACAATAACTACATTAAAAAAAGCAATTAGCTATTCAACTGCTAATGTTCTACACTGGTTTCCCGAACTAAGTGAGCAGGATATTAAAAAAATATATGCTGAATTAGAAGTGAAACAGTACAAATAAAACCAACTCAACTGCAAAAGAATCTGTAAATCATCCTTAAATCTATGTAAAATTTGAATCGTCATCTTTAGCAGAAAAATTTTTACGTCAATTTACCTTAATAAAAAAGCGATAACTCAACCAAAAATTGCTGTGAGTTATCGCTTTTTTAGAATTTAAGTTACGCTAAAAATAGCATGGGAACCTATTTACTCTGCTAAAACCAGCTCCACTCCATGTTGTAAAATCGTCGCATACTCTTTTACTTCTTTAGCAAAAACATCCGAAATAATCATATCTATTTCTTCAAAATAAGCGGTTCGATTAAATGCAACCATCCCGAATTTACTATGATCAGCAAGAACAACACTTGTTTGACTTTGTTTAATCATTTCTTTGGAAACACTAACTTCTCCAGTATGATGACTAGTAATCGCTGCATTTGCCTCAATTCCACTACAACCAAAAAAGCCAAAGTTAACAAATATATCTTGCGTATTATTCGTAGCAAATGGCCCATACAAAGAGACTTCGTTTTTTCTTAATAATCCACCTAAAAGAATGATATCGATTGTATCATTTTTCAATAACAAATTGACAATTGGAATTGTATTGGTAACAACCGTAATATTCTTAAGTTTAATGATTTCTTTTGCTAAAGCTAATGTTGTTGTTCCATAATCCAAGTAAACTGTATCTCCCTCTTCAATAAATTGAACTGCTAATTTGGCAATCTTAGCCTTTTCCTCACCTTTTTCTATTTTTCTTTTCTCATAATCTGTTTCTTGAGTATGATTCTCTAGTATTGCTCCACCATGAATTTTTTTGATTAAGCCTTTTTTTTCAAGAGTATACAAGTCTTTTCGAATCGTTTCTCTCGTAACTTTTAATTCTCTACTCAATTCATTGATTCGAACGGAGCGTTCGGCTTCAAGAATTGATAAAATATATTCTTTTCTTTGATTAGAGTTCATCCTTTCCTTCCTTTCTAAAATAATCGATAAAATTTTTTTATTTTACTAAACCACAAAAGTGATTGAAGATAGTGAGTGGGGAAATTGGAACAAAAGCAACTTTCTAGGAAATCTATTCCTTATTACGAAGAAGGAACGCTATAATGCATCATAGCTTAACTCTAGAAGTTAATCGCTTTTCGCCTCAAATTATTGTCTAGATAATCTGGAACCGTTAACATTATCATACCACAAAATTTTGCATTCGCAATTATTTATTTTGCATTATTATTTTTATGCAAAAAAAGCGAAAAATCAAAGTAGCTGATAGCCATTCGTTCTAGCCCAACTGCTTGATTTTCGCTTTTCTATTAATTAATAATTATCTATAGTCATAATTTCAACACCATATTGCTTTAATTGTTGATCTTCTTCCTGACTTCTTGCCTTATCCGTAATAATCAAATCAATTTCTTCAAGAGAAGCTGTTTTATTGAACGCCACTGTTCCAAATTTGCTTTGATCAGCCAAAACAATACTCGTTTGACTATGACGAATCATCGCTTTAGAGACCAAATTTTCGCCCATATGATGGGTAGTGAGTCCTCGTTCAATATCAAGCCCACTACAACCAAAAAAACCAATCGTAACAAAGATTTCTTCAATGTTGTTTAATGCAAAAGAACCTGATAAGGACGACTCATTATTCCTTAATGAACCACCTGGAACAATCAAATCAATCGCTTCATTTCTAGAAAGTAAATTGATAATTGGCAATGTATTGGTAACTACTGTGATATTTTTCAGCTTTAACATTTCTTTAGCCAATGCTAAAGTAGTTGTTCCATAATCCAAATAAATTGAATCACCTTCTTCAATATATGACACAGCTAATTTTGCAATTCTTTTTTTCGCCTCTAAAAATTCTTTTTTTCGCTTTTCGTAATCAGTTTCTTGGTTAGAAACTTCTAAAATAGCACCGCCATGAATTTTTTTGATTAATCCTTTACTTTCTAAAGTATAAAGATCTTTGCGAATCGTTTCTCTCGTGACTTTTAATCGTTGACTCAATTCTTGGATACGCACATTATTATTCTCTTCAAGTTCTTTTAGAATTGCTTCTTGCCTAACTTCTGATTTCATATTTTATCCCCTTGATATTTCAACTTTCTATTTAATCTATCATATCATATTTATTTTAGAAAAGTAGAATTTCAAGCAGTAAGTGTAAATTAAATGAATACTACAAAAGTAACAAAAATTTTTTATCCGAAAAATAAGCAACGACTTTCAAAAAATTATAGAAAAATCACTGCTTATCATTAATTAATTATTTCAATAGTTAGCACCTAACAAATATTTCACTTACTTATTTCAGCTATATCAGGAATCGCCAAATTTTCACTCAATAGATTTTCTCCATTACTTTCAATCACCTTTTTATACCAATAAAAAGACTTTTTCTTCGAACGTTTTAACGTTCCTTCCCCCTCATCGTCTCGATCTACATAAATAAAACCATATCGTTTACTCATTTGACCTGTACTAGCAGCAATTAAATCAATACAACCCCACGTTGTATATCCTAATAATTCAACACCATCAAGTTCTACAGCCGCTTTAAATGCTTGAATATGTTGACGAAGATAATCAATTCGATACTCGTCATCAACAAAACCTGTTTCATCAGGAATATCAACTGCTCCTAAGCCATTTTCGACAATAAATAATGGTTTTTGATAACGATCATACAATTGATTCAAAGAATTTCTCAATCCAAGCGGATCAATCTGCCAGCCCCACTCGGTTGAAGGCAAATTAGGATTTTTTATTGTCCCGAAAATATTACCGGTCGTTTGTTCGTAATCTTCTGGATGCGCACTAACCGTTCTAGAAGAATAATAAGAAAAAGAAACAAAATCAACTGGCGCATCTGCAAGAATCTCCAAATCATTTTCGGTGATTTCAATAACTAAGTTTTCACGTTCAAATTTTTTCAATGCATAGTTCGGGTATTTCCCTCTTGCCTGAACATCAATGAAAAAGTAGCCTTCTCGATCTCTATTAATTGCTTCTTGATAATCTTCTGGGCGACAAGTATACGGATAATTATTGCCACCAGCTAACATGCAACCAACTTGATTTTCTGAATCAATCTCATGAGCAATTTTCGTTGCTAAGGCACTAGCAACTAGTTGATGATGAGCTGCTTGATATTTTACTTCTTCTTGATTTTCATCCGCTTCAAAAAGCAAACCCGCACCTACAAATGGTTGATGTAATAAAATATTGATTTCATTAATTGTCAACCAATATTTGACTAACCCTTTATATCTGGTTAAAACAGTTTCAGCGTAATGGCTATAAAACTGAATCATCGTTCGGTTTCGCCAGGCTCCATATTTTTTGATTAGATTTAGCGGAACATCAAAATGAGCAATCGTCACTAATGGTTCGATGCCAAATTTGTGTAACTCCTTAAAAATCATTTCGTAAAACATCAGTCCTTCTTCATTCGGTTCAGAATCATCGCCATTAGGAAAAATTCGTGACCAAGATAAGGACATTCGATAAACTTTAAACCCCATTTCAGCGAAAAGTTTGATATCTTCCATATAATGATGGTACATATCAATTGCTTCTTTTGCAGGATAATAATATTGATCTTGCCATTCAAACATTTTCATCGTCCCAGCAGCAACTTTTTTTCGATCAGGTCCACAAGGCATCAAGTCAATATTAGACAATCCTCTACCGCCAGCTAAAACGCCGCCTTCTGCTTGATTAGCGGCAGTTGCACCGCCCCATAAAAAATCCTTTGATAATCCCATAACTGTATTCTCCTAACTAGACTTGAATCGTCAACATTGTATTTTGATTACTTTTTATGCCAAATGAATCGTGCGCGACTTCTTTGTAATTTGCTGTATTAGTAACAATAACAGGGGTTTGAGTTATATAACCAGCTGCTTTTAGCTGATCTAAATCAAAAGTTAGCAAGGTTTGCCCTTGAATGATTTTGTCCCCTTGAGCAACGTGTGTCTCAAAAAATTTTCCGTTTAGTTCGACCGTATCTAAACCAATATGAATCAATAACTCTACACCATTTTCACTTAATAAACCGATGGCATGTTTTGTAGAGAACAATGTAACTACTTCGCCATTAAATGGTGCGACTACTTTTCCTTCATTAGGTTCAAATGCTACTCCTTGTCCCAACATTCCACTTGAAAAAGCTTCATCCTTAACTTGAGACAGTTCTATCATTTCACCGTTAATCGGACTATTAATCGTAATAGCATCAACTGCAATCATTGAATCCGTTGTTTTTTCAGAGATAGATTCATTTTTTTCATATCGTAAACTTAAAAAATAGGTCAACACAGCGGTCACTACCATTGTAATAACGATAGCAATTAAAATATTAATTACATTTGAAATATCATCACCAATATAAAGCGGAATTGCTGGTAATCCTGATGAACCGGTAGCAAATCGTGAAGCTCCACTAATGCCCGCATAAAGTCCACCAATTCCACCACCAATCATCGTTGCAATCAACGGATATTTTTTAGGCAAGGCAACACCATAAAGCGCTGGCTCTGTGATGCCCATCAAAGCAGTAATGCCGCCTGAAGTCGCAATTTGCTTCTCTTTTTGATTTTTTGTTCTAGCACTTACAACTAGTGCAGCCACCCCTGTAGCAATATTCGAAACCATCGCACCCGGACCAAAAATATTAGCATAACCAACAGAAGTCAATTGTAAAACATCAAGAGGCCCAATACTTGTATGAATCCCAAACATCACCATAATCGGTAGCAAGGTTCCAACAATTACAGCAGGGGCCCATGGAGCCACGCTTCGAATTGCATTAAATCCAGCGGCAATAAATTCCCCCACATAAGATCCTAGTGGTCCAACAACAACTAATGCAATAATCCCGGTAATCAAGATGGTCAACATAGGAACAAAAACAATTTTTACCGCATTTGGAATAATTCGATTGAAAAATTTTTCAATAAATGATTGTACAATAACAATCAGTATAATTGGAATAACACTTGCTCCATAACCGACTAAACGCACTGGCATCGCAAATAACTGAACTGGTTCTCCAGACGCAATCAATGCTGCAAAATTAGGATGTAATAAGATTCCAGCTAATGCCATCGCTAAATAAGGATTGCATTTCAATTTTTTAGCTGCAGTATTTGCTAAGAAAAACGGTAAAAAGTAAAAAACAGAATCTGCCATAAAATTGACGATATAATACGTTTGACTTTCATTGGAAACAAATTTGAACAATACTAATAATGCTTTAATCATTCCAGCACCACTCATTGCTGGAATAATCGGACTAAAAGAAGTTGAAATAAACTCAATTGCTGAAGTTAAAATATTTTTCTTTTTTGAATCTTCATTATCACTTACTGGTTCCGTGGTATCAATTAGAGGAAGAACTTCTTCATAAACCTCTGCTATATGGGTTCCAATCACTACTTGAAATTGTCCCCCACTATTGATTACACCTGCAACGCCTTCCAATTCCTGTAATTCTTTTGTATTCACTTTTGCTTCATCTTTTAAATCAAATCGTAAACGTGTTTGACAATGAATCAAATTTTTAACATTTTCTTTTCCATCTATCAATTGAATGATTTTTTGAGCCAATCCATTATATTTTTCGCTCATGTTATTATCCCCTTTCATTTTCGTGGTGCTTTGATAAAATTACTATATAGACAACTGCACACGCTTTCAATGTTTTCAAATGATTTTGGTACTTAGTTTCACTTTTTCTTTTTGAATAGCTATTTTTATGAAACTAAGTGAAACTTGCTCCGCTAACATTGAGTTTTTAATTATTCAAAGCTAAAATAGATTCAACAAGAAAGGAATCCTCTTAATGAAATTATTGCAAAGAATCGAAGAATATACCGTTAATTCAAACAGTACCAAACGAGAAATTGCTGAATTTATTTTGGAAAATAAACTTGAAATTCATAAATACTCTATCAATCAAGTCGCAGAAAAAACTTATTCTTCGAAATCAGCGCTAGTTAGATTTGGTAAAGGATTGGGCTTCAATGGTTGGAAAGATTTTTTACATACATTGATTGAAGAGATTCATTATGAACAAACTCATTATTCAGAAATTGATCCAAATTTTCCATTTACTTATCAGGATGATTACTCACAAATCATTAAAAATATTGCGACTATTCAAATTGAAAGTATTCAAGATACAGCAGATAAACTTGTTATTACCCAACTTGAAAAAGCCGTAGAAATGCTAACAAAGGCTCAACGAATTGTTATTTTAGGTGTTAGTCCCAATAATTTATTAGGAGATATTTTTAGACGGAAAATGGCCACACTTGGTAAATCTGTCGAAGTAATTCAAAGTGGTGAGATTGGAATGACGGCTAGCGGATTAACTCATAAAGATACAGCTATTATTATTTCTTATTCTGGAAATGATGTTTCTAGAGAACCAATGAAATTTATTCCTCAAATGAAACAACAAGGAGTTAACCTGATTGGTTTAACTAGTGATGGTGGCAATTATATTCGCCAAGAGATAGAAATTGTCTTAGGGATTTCTTCTAGAGAAAGACTTTATAAAAAAATTAGCAATTTTTCTACTGAGGAATCGATTTTATTTTTGCTAAATAGTCTTTATGCAGGTTTTTTCTCTAAAAATTATATTCAAAACTATAACTATAAAGTTAAAAACTCCATAAATCTTGAAGCAACCAGAAGCTTCCGGCAAACAGATATCAAAGAATAAAACTTTAAAGTTCAAAATAATGCTTTTCCAACAAATTGACTACCACATAAACATTGAAAAGAGCGAATGTTTACGTGCTAGTCATTTATTTAATGATTGTTTGGTAAGCTAACTTCACTATTTTCTTACTTAAAAATACGATTAATGACCACCAAAAACTAAAAAATCTAACTCATCAAGTTTTTGATCTAATTCAATCATTTCTGATTTTGTTAACTTAATTTTCCCAGCTGTCAGATTTTCCTGCAAACGATTTATTTGTCTGGAACCTGGAATTGGAATAATCGACTGACTTTTGTTCAACATCCATGCCAAAGAAATCTGTGCTTCTGTTGCATCTTGCTCTTTTGCTATTTTACGAATGGCAGTTAATAGTTTTTCCGTTTGTTTAATTCCTTCTTCGGTAAATTGCGGCATATTGGCTCTAAAATCACTACCATCTTTGGCAAAATTTTGCGTTTGCTGATAAGCCCCTGTTAAGGCACCATTAGCCATCGGTGAAAAAGCAACAAACGTGATGTTTAGTTTTTCGCATAATGAAATTAATGGTTCGTGCCATCTTGCCATCATTGAGAAACGATTTTCAATTGCTGTTACTGGACAAACTCGATTAGCTCGAATCAAATATTCTTCAGTTGTTTCTGAAATTCCCCAAGCGCGTATCTTTCCTTCCTTGATTAACTCTTTCATAACCTCTGCTACTACTTCTGGCTCTACGTTGGGATCAATTCGATGTTGGTAATACAAATCGATATAATCAGTTTCTAACTTAGCTAACGATCCTTCGATACTTGCACGGATTTTTTCTGGACGACTATCTAATTCCAAATGATCCCCTTTATGTGTCACGCCAAATTTAGTACATAGAACAATATTCTCTCTAAATGGACTAATCGCTTTGCCAACAATTTCTTCATTATAATTGATACTTCCATCTGGATTTACTCCTGTGTAGCATTCGGCTGTATCGAAAAAATCATAGCCCATTTGATAGGCTTCACGCAATATTTTGATTGCTTGTTCATTTGGTATGGGAGTTCCGCTAGCATGAGAAAAACCCATACAACCTAAGCCTACTGAATTCACATACATATCTGTCTGTCCTAACCGTCTTTTACTCATTATTTCTCCTCCATCTAGTTATTTTTTCTGCATAAAATAAGCTTCCATTGCTCCATCGTGAATCAAAAAATCGAGTCATGATTAAAACGCTTAAAGCTAATCTAGCTCTAAGAAAACAATACAAAGCTAAATTAAACTATATTTTTTCCATAATCCATTTTGTCTACTAATTTAACCGTACCAGTAACAAGTTATCCCCTCATTTGCCTACTCCTCTCAGCCATTTTTTATAGAATACTCCTTGAAGTGAACTTCAAGTCAAGAGAAAATTTTCAAGCGTTAAAAATAAAATCTATTTTCTTTTTTTTTGTTTCAGATTGTTTTACTATAAATTTTTACTTAGTTATCAATATGAAATTGTTAACTTCTGTTGTCCAAATTCCTCTTTTTTTATATTTTATTTTGTTTCCATTCACTTTTAATTATAAATTATTATTTATATGATATAATAATACCTCTAAACATATTATCGTTCTCTGAATATTTTATTGATAATATGAGAGACGAAAAACAAAAAGTAGTATGAATATTTGAAAAGGGTTGCAATCAAAGTATTAAGAATTTTTTGCTATATTGTTGTTATTTTGAATATTATTGGTGCTATTTCGTTTTTTTGCGCTCAATAAATAGGATGTACTAGAGTTATTTATTCAAAATTGACAAAGGAATTTATTAAACTTTTTCAATTTAGATGTTAGCGCAATGAATACAATAATTTTTATTTTTCATCATACCTATTTTAATACTACTATTTGTCAAAAAAAAAGAATTTGGAGGGTTAAAAAATGAAAAAAAGTTTAAGTTTGGGGATAGTTTTGCTATGTGGGATTGCTCTATCTGGATGTGGAAATAAAGAAAAAGAAACAGTTACTAGTACTAGCAGTAGTACACAAGCTTCTAGTTCTAGTCAAACGGAAACAAAAAGTAGCTCTTCTAGTAAGTCAGAGACACCGTCGTCTTCAACAGAAATATCAACAGTAGAATCTGAAGCGGTTGTCTTTGAGGCCAAGGATGTATCTGACGAAACAATCAAATCTATAAAAACATATGCAGACTATTTAATAATGTATCAAGCAATTATTAATAATTATCTATCTGACTATGAGAGTATTATTAAAGATAGCGTACTTTACGATGCCGCTTCTTTTGAAGAGCAAAAGAAACAATACGATCAAGCTTTTGAAGAACAAAAGAAACAGTATGAACAATACGGAAATAAAATCCTTGTTGGTAAAGACTCTTTAATTGAATACCTAATCACATATAGAGATAGTTTGAAAGAATTGACCACTACTTTAGCTGAAACAATGCAATAAATGTCATTTTGAATTTATTAGAACTCAAAACGCATAAACTTCCCCCATCTTCCCTTGATTTTATCATCTCGGGGGAAGAATGGGGGAAGTTTACTATAGTTTAAAATACTAAAAACTGCTAACCCTTGCTACTTCTTAGGTTCATCCTCATCCATTTTCAGAACCGCCATGAAGGCTTCTTGAGGGACTTCTACTGAACCAATTTGTTTCATTCGTTTCTTTCCTTCTTTTTGTTTCTCTAATAGTTTACGTTTACGAGAAACATCTCCGCCATAACACTTAGCTAATACATTTTTACGTAAAGCTTTGATATCAGATCTAGCAACGATTTTTTGTCCAATTGCTGCTTGAATTGGCACTTCAAATTGTTGTCTTGGGATTAATTTTTTCAGTTTTTCAACAATTGCTTTTCCTCGTTCGTAGGCAAAGTCACGATGGACAATAAATCCTAACGCATCAACTGTTTCTGCATTCAAAAGAATGTCCATCTTAACAAGACGACTCGTTTTATACCCAGTCATTTCATAATCAAGTGATGCATATCCTTTAGTACTTGACTTCAACTTATCAAAAAAGTCAAAAACAATTTCAGATAAAGGAATTTCATAAACAACATTTACTCGATAATCATCCAAATAATCCATAGTAATAAATTCACCACGTTTTCTTTGCGACAATTCCATAACAGCTCCAACATAATCATTTGGTACCATGATTTGTGCTTTTACGTAAGGTTCTTCGACAGAATCGATGGTAACAGGTTCAGGAAAATCAGCTGGATTATCAACAATGACTTGTGTACCATCCGTCTTATTAACATGGTAAATAACTGATGGTGCAGTCGTAATCAACTCTAAATTGAATTCACGTTCTAACCGTTCTTGAATCACATCCATATGCAGTAACCCTAAGAATCCACAGCGGAAACCAAAACCTAATGCTTGCGATGTTTCAGGTTCAAACTGTAATGCAGCATCATTTAATTGTAATTTTTCCAACGCTTCTCTTAAATCATTGTAGCGAGAAGTATCAATTGGGTACAAACCACAGTAAACCATCGGATTCATTTTACGATAACCTGGCAATGCTTCTTCAGCTGGATTATTGGCTAAAGTCACAGTATCACCAACACGTGTATCTTGAACCGTTTTAATACTGGCAGTAATGTAGCCTACATCTCCAACCATTAAATAATCACGCGGAACTGCTTTAGGAGAAAAGATTCCTACTTCCGTTACATCAAACGTTTTCCCATTACTCATCATCTGAATCGTATCTCCTGGACGAACAACCCCATCCATTACACGAACATTTAAAATTACTCCTCGATAACTATCGTAAATCGAATCAAAAATCAAGGCTTTTAATGGCGCATTCAAATCCCCTTGAGGAGCTGGCACATAATCCACAACTTGTTCTAAGATTTCTTCAATTCCGATCCCTGCTTTCGCACTAGCAAGGACTGCTTCACTGGCATCAATTCCAATCACATCTTCAATCTCTTTGCGAACACGCTCCGGATCAGCAGCAGGTAAATCAATTTTATTAATAACAGGTAAGATTTCTAAATCATTGTCTAATGCTAGATAAACATTCGCCAGTGTTTGAGCTTCAATCCCCTGTGCCGCATCGACCACAAGAACTGCTCCTTCACAAGCCGCTAAGCTACGTGAAACTTCATAGGTAAAATCCACATGTCCCGGCGTATCAATTAAATGAAAAATATAGGTTTCACCATCTTTTGCAGTATAATTCAGCTCTACTGCATTTAATTTGATGGTAATTCCCCGTTCACGTTCCAAGTCCATTGAGTCTAATAGTTGATTTTGCATTTCTCTAGTAGTTACCGTATTGGTTTTTTCTAAAATTCGATCGGCAAGTGTTGATTTCCCATGGTCAATATGAGCAATAATCGAAAAATTCCTAATCTTCTCTTGCCTTTGTTTTAAATCATCTATATTCATACTAATCCTCATTTCTTCTAATTCAGCACTTTTCATTATAACAAGATTTCACTTAGAATAAAAGTCCCTTCAACTTATCAAAGATTGATTTAAAACCTTTTATCAAAAAATACTTAGCCAAAATCAGTTACAACTCTATCATTTATTCAAAATCAAGCATAAAAGGATTTCTACTTTCATTTATCTCTTAAAAATTAAATTTCAGGTTCTTTGAATCGAATAATTCGTAACAATTCGGGCGCGTATAAAACAAATATTTGGTATACTAAAGGTATAGAAAATTATTGGAGATGGAAAAATGGAGCAAAAAGACTTCAAAGAACAACTAGAATTAAGGGCTGTAAATGAAAAACATGTTGATCAATTCAATGAATTACTTAGTTATGTCTTCCAATTTACCGAAGCCGATTTAGAAGAAAGTGGCTTTGAAAGTAAAAGAGAGTTGATAAAATCTAAACAACCTATTTTGGAACAATCGAAAGTTTTTGGTTGGTTTCATGATGATAAATTGATTTCTCAAATTGCAATTTATCCTTGTGAAGTAAACATTCATGGTACTCTATTTAAAATGGGCGGCGTTACAGGAGTTGGTACCTATCCCGAATATGCAAATCATGGATTAATGCAAGACTTAATTCATCTAGCTTTAGAAAATATGCGCAAAAATAAGCAATGGATTTCTTATCTTTATCCTTACAGCATCCCTTACTATCGCCGCAAAGGCTGGGAAATTATGTCTGATAAATTATCGTTTAAAATCAGAGATACACAATTACCTGCTCAAGTTGACGTTCCTGGAATGGTGGAACGAGTAAGTGTTGATCATGAAGATGTTCTTTCCGTCTACGCTCGTGTTGCTCGGCAAAATCATGGTGCCTTAATCCGCACTCCTTTTAACTGGGAAGAATATTGGCGGTTTGAAAATGAAGAAGAGCGAACGGCAGCGGTTTATTATGGTGCAAATCAAGAACCTCTAGGTGTCCTTTTTTACTGGGTTGCCGAAGAAGTATTTCATGTTAAGGAAATGTTTTACATTAATCAAGAAGCTCGAAATGGTCTTTGGAATTTTATCTCAGCGCATTTTTCAATGATTTATTGGGTCAAAGGAGATATTTATAAAAATGAACCACTCGCTTTTTTATTAGACGATAGCCAAATTAAAGAATCTATCGAGCCCTATTTTATGGCCCGAATCGTAGATGTCAAAGAATTTTTACTAGCCTATCCTTACGAAAGCACCGCAAAACCTTTCCACTTTATCGTAAGTGATCCAGTCGCAGAATGGAATAATAATATTTTTAGTCTTATTTGGGATGAAGATGACCAAGTTTCTGTTTCTCATGAAGCTCTTGGAAATCCAGTTATCATTGATATTCAAACACTAACTTGTTTAATGATGAATTATCGTCGTCCTTCGTATCTCTATCGAACGGAACGACTAAAAACAGATAAAGAAACCTTGAATTCGTTAGAACGAATTTTACCAGATCAAGAAGCTTATTTTAGCGATTATTTCTGATTATAATAATTTTTTTGGAGGAGTTACTTTTGAAAATTTACTTTGCAGGTCCTATGTTTGCCCAAGCTGATTTACTTTATAATGACCACTTGGTTAAAAAGATTCGAGCCATTTCTGAAAAGATTGACGTTTATTTACCACAAGAAAATGGAGCAATCAATGATAAAACAGCTTATGCTGATAGTAAAATGATTGCATTAGCTGATACAGAAAAAGTCTTAGAAAGTGATTTATTAATTGCTGTTTTAGATGGTCTAGTTATTGACCCAGGAGTTGCTTCAGAGATAGGTGTTGCTTATGCAAAAGGAATCCCTATGATTGGACTTTATACAGATACTAGACAACAAGGAGCTGATAATTCTCGAAAAATTGAGGCTTTGAACACTGTTGCGGAAAATCAATTCCATTATTTAAACCTTTACACAGTAGGATTACTTAAACTTAATGGTTCTGTTGTATCCGATGAACTATCGTTGTTTTCTCTTGTTAACGAACAATTGAATGACAAATAATTTTCAAGATACTATGTTTTATAGGAGGAGTTATAATGAAAATCGAATTTGAAGACAAACAAGAAAAACAAGCATTCTATTTCCTGTTAATATTTGGATTTATTACATTAATCATCAATATCATTAAAATCTTTTTTGTACAGCCAACTAATCAATATATTTTGCTTTCAGCTGAAATGGTAGCCGGAATAGCAGTAATTTTTGTCCCTTATCTGTTTACTAAATTGACTGGCTTAATTTTCCCTAAAATGGTGCGATTATATTACTGGTTCTTTCTTTGGATTGCTGTTTTTTTAGGAACTGGGTTAAGACTGATTATTATCATTCCCTTTTGGGATAAAATTCTACATTCAGTTAGTCCGATTATGTTGGTAGCAGTTGGGTATGCTCTGATTGGTTATTATCTTAAAGATACTGACTTTTCAAAAGTCAGTCCTTGGCTCTTTATCATTATGGGCCTAGCATTTGCTGGTTTCTGTGGTGTTTTATGGGAGTTTTGGGAATTTCTATGTGATTCAATCGGAAACATGAACTTACAACGTTATATGAATGATTCTGGTGCCCCTTTTATTGGTCGAGAAGCACTGATGGATACAATGGGGGATTTATTTACTAATACGATTGGTGCGCTAATTTTAACTATTTATAGCATCCTGCGTCGGCATGATTCCAATTACTTCAAAGCATATGCATTCAAAAAAGCACAAAAAAAGGAGTAGTTCAAAATGGCAGAACTTTTTAAAAAGAAAGGTTTTTCAAAAAGAGAAATCTATCTTTACTACGATCATCAAGAAGTATATAGAAAGACTGGTGTATTTGGCAAAAAAGAAATTCTTGGATTCTATAAACATGGTGAAATCTATAGAAAAACAGGGATACTTCAAAAAGAAATCCTCGGCTATTATAAAAACGGAGATATTTATACAAAACCAAGTACTTTTTCAAAAAATATTATCGCTCACTACAGAAAAGGCGAAATTTATGTAGATAAAGGCGTATTTTCTAAAGAAGTTTTATTTCATTATAACGGTGACGATGAGGGAGCAGCAGCCGCATTCTTTCTCTTAAATAATTAATAAATCCATCCAGCAACTTAAGCAAACAAATCTAGCTGCTGGATTTGTTTTTGTCGTGGACAGGCTGCGACAATATCACTCATTCGATAGAACAATCCATATTTTTCACAACTTTCAACTAAAACTTCTTTAAGAACTTTACTATTTTCAGCATCACAACCGTAATTATTCCCATAACGCCTTTGATATCTTTCTTTTAGACCTGGAAAATGTTGTTCTAATGCTTGATAGTAATGCTCTCTTTGCCCAGCCCTCAAAGTCATTCCAAATTGAGAATAAACAAATTTCGCGCCACTCTCATAGGCTTTCTCCACAATCGCAACAATATTTTCAGGTGTATCCGTAATAAATGGCAGTATTGGTGTAATAATAACGCCACAATAAATGCCAGCCGCACTTAATTGAGCGAGTGCCTCAAATCGTTTTGTTGAATTACAAACCGAGGGTTCGATAATTTTAGACAATTGATCATCGGCTGTTGTAATCGAAAACTTAATGCAGGCAGAATAGCGGTCTTGAATTTTTTTAATTAGTTCTAAGTCTCTGACGATTTGATTACTTTTTGTTTCTATTGATATACCATAGCTAAAAGTATAGATTTGTTCTAGTGCTTTTCTAGTCAAATTATTTCTTAATTCTTCACTATTGTATGCATCTGACATCGCACCAAAATTGATAACACCACTTTTATTTTTCTTTAATTCATAATAAAGTAATCCTTCTGTATTCTCCTTACCACGAACTCGATCAAAATCTTCAATAAAATACTTGTCACTACGACTATCACAATAGATACACCGATGATTGCACCCTTTATAAAGATTCATAATATAATCAATGCCAAACCACAGATTTCCATCAAAAGAAACCTTAGTTAGTAAAGATTTTGCCTTAATCCACTCCATTTTCTTCTCCAATCTATTTTATAAACTACTAGAATGTATAATTTAAGTGCAACACTATAAATTGAAGGTGAAAAATCCTGTTATAATGGTGTTGACGAATTATATCAACTAGGAGGTATTTAGCTATGACTTCATACACACACCTTACGATACG